>CP060636.1:3139525-3509288 GCA_014337235.1 [Eubacterium] hominis
TATTTACAGATTGAAGCCGCAAAAGAAATTTTGGATGCATTAGATATCCCATTGACCTTATGTGGTTTAGTAAAGGATGATAACCATCGTACAAGCAATCTGATGGATCGTAATGGAAAAATCATTCCAGTGCCACGAGATTTCTCTTTGTTTTTCTTGTTGACACAGATGCAGGATGAAGTGCACCGTTTTGCGATCAGTTATCATCGTCGTGTCCGTAATAAAGCCATGACCAAGTCCATTTTAGATGAAGTGGAGGGAATTGGAGAAGTACGTAAAAAAGAGATCTGGAAACATTTCAAATCTTTAAAACGTCTGAAAGAGGCCAGTGTTGAGGAAATCGCCCAGGTGATTCCTGAAAAGACAGCCATAACCTTATATAATGTTCTACATAACACAGACCAAAATGGAAATGAAGCATAACATAAAGATAGGTAGGATATTGTATAGGGGGTAAATACTACGCAGAAAATATTGACGAAACGCGAGAAAGAAGTCTTCGATCTTCTGATTGACAATTATAGTACCGCCGAAATCGCAGAGAAAATGCATATCTCTGATAAAACGGTGCGAAACCATATATCCAACGTGATGTTAAAGCTTGGAGTTAAGGGCAGAGCACAGGCAGTCGTGGAATTGATCAAGCTCGATGAACTGAAATTATAGACAAAAAAGCTTCTGAAAGAAATTTTCAGAAGTTTTTTTAGGATTTTTGTACCTTTTTTACGTATATAAATAAGTAGGAGGTAATTGTCTATGAAAAAGAACTTAGAAGTGACGTATGTATTAAAAACGACACCGGCGCAGTTTCGCTATCTGAAAACCGAAATGAACAAAACCATGCAGATGTATGAAACCATTTGTAAAGAACAATGCCGATGTCAAAAGCAGTATGAATTATCACAGCGCATCAAAGGCTACGCAAAGGCGTATCTGCCAAAGATGAGTCCACAGGAAATGAAGCATATGGAAGATTGTATCAGGACCCATTCTGCCTATGGATTAAAACATGTGATCGGTTCTGGCTTTATCTGGAGAGGCATCCATTTGTTTCAGATGCTGATGATACCACATACATGGATGAAAGAACCCATCATATTTCATGCGCCGATATTAAACAGTCATTTATATGAAAAAAATGATCAGCTGTACCTGCATATCTGTTTTGGACGTATACATACATGAAAGAGCCTGCTCTTTCTATTATAGATTCTTACGAATTTTGTACTATTGACTTTTTATTCCTACTTTATGGTATAATGACTAACGCGAGGTGTTTATGATGAAAATCAAACGAATGTTGTTTATCATAGTTTTGATTGCTTTATTTGGCGGTTGTTTTTATGCGATGAACCAGCACTATGATGAACTGGCAAGATACCCTTATGAACTTACACAAAAACAACGTGACATCGTCTTAGAGCATCTGGATACAGAACAGATCAATTATCTGCTTGCCCAGAAGATAGAACCAGATGAGTTTCTTCCTTTTATCGAAGAAGAAGGGTTTACATTAGAAAATACACTATGGTATACCAAAGCCATGAGTACCAGAAAAGAAGAAAAGTCATATATCGTAAACTTCATCAACAAGTATAAAGAACATATGGAATATGGCGAATTACAAAACCTTTTGACATATTATTCCTATAATGTTTTAACACGTTTTTATGATGAAGGATATACCTATGGAGAACATGCAAAGCTTATCGCAAATCCAAGCAGTATGTATACGATTTTAAATACATCCAAAACGATATATACATATGAACCAAAAAACTTAGTGACAATTACCACCCTGCCACATGATTCTATCGTGGATAATGCCAATGATATCATGATTCAAAAAGAAGTCGTCAAACCTTTGGAAGAATTGATGAAGGCAGCAAAAGAAATCAATCGTAAAAACTATGGAGATATGGTCATTACGACCGGCTATTTATCTTATGAAGATCAAATATCATTGTATGAGAGCAAACAAAAAGAATTTCCAAAAGATTTTACGATGTATTGGGATCATCCTGGACAAAGCGAATACCAGCTTGGCTATACGATTACCCTGAAACCTAATGATAACAAAGGTGACAGTGAAGAAAAGAAAAAAGAAGAAGATCGTGAACAGGCCGTCTGGTTGAAAGAAAACGCATATAAATATGGTTTTGTGATACGATATCCAAAACATAAAGAAGATGTGACGAAAAAAGCGTATCAGCCATATACCCTTCGCTATGTTGGAAAACAGGCAGCAAAGCTTATGCATGATGAAGATAAAGCGATGGAAGAAATAGATTTCAGTGTATTTGAAAAATAGAATTACGTGCATTCGCAAAGGGTGCACGTTCTTTTTATGTATCAGCTTTCATAAACTTAAGACAGAGGTGAAGGTATGCAGCGCTTTAAAAAACAATTTGCATTCTTATTCGGGATGATTGCCATTGCGGCATATGCATCCATCCGTTTCTTTCCAACAGAAGAGGCAACAACACCTGTCATTCAAAGTGAAACAACAGGTAATCACATGCAGATTTATATGATGGATCATGATAAAACCCTGATTCCTATCAGTATTCCTGTGGATGAGGAAATGAGTGAAGAGGATCAGGTCAATATCATGCTTGGCTATATGAGTGGGAAACAAAGCCTGAAAGGTTTTTCTCCATTATTTACGAAAGAAGTGCATATGGACAGCTTTCAAATCAATAATGGGATCATCGCAGTAGACTTTGATGACAGTTTAAAAAATTATACAAAAGAAAATGAATTACGTGTATTAGAATCTTTGACATGGGGATTAACGCAGTTTCATGATGTAGAACGTGTCAAGTTAATGATGAATGGGGAAACATTAACAGCGATGCCGAATGGCTCTACACCGATTCCAGAGATATTAAATCGCAGCATTGGCATTAATCATTTTGAAACATCCACGTCTGCATTGCATACAAGTGATGAAATGACAGTCTATTATACCAAGAAGGTACAGGGAAATACCTATATGGTACCAAAAAGCAAACGTTATCCATCCACACGCTCCTCTTTAGAATCCAAAGTCAATGAAATCATAGAAGATGTATCAGTATCCAGTACCCTGACACAGCCAATGGTAAAAGACAGTATCAAAATGGAGTCTATGAGCTTTGAGAAAGGAACATTAAAGGTATCTTTGGATGAACATATCTTAGGCGCAGATAAAACCGTAAAACAGGATGTTTATGACTCACTCACCTTATCTTTATTAAGCCTTCCAAGTGTAGAACATGTACAGGTGCTGGTTGATGATGTGGTCGTTTCTTTACAAGATGAAGCAAAAACAGTTTCCCTGCAAGATATTTCATATAATGAAGTAATGTTTTGAAATAATTATTTATTCTTTCATGGATTTTTGGTATACTTACTACAGTAGGTGATCAAAATGAAAATTATACTTGTTAGTGACAGTCATGGAAAAGATGAAGCGTTAGATAAGGTATTAGAAACATATCCAGATGCGGATGCATTCGTTCATTGTGGGGATATAGAAACATATCCAGAATGCTATCCACAATTTATCACAGTACGTGGAAATAATGATATCTATTACGATTATCCAGAGGAACAAACATTGCATATCGCAGGACATGGAATCTATATTACCCATTCTCATCATTTTATGTATACACACAGATTGGAACAGATGGCAGAAAAAGCAAAAAGCTTAGATTGTGATATCGTGTTTTACGGGCATACACACATTGCCGCAGATGATGAGGTAAATGGTGTACGACTCATCAATCCGGGTTCATTATGGAGAAGTCGTGATGGACGTGGACCATCTTATGCTATTGTGGATTTAGATTCCTATCATGTGGATGTGGAATTTGTATTTATGCCAAAACCGAAAAGCCGTTTTGGATTTTTCTGAAAAATGTAAAAAAGTCATGTTTGTTTCATGACTTTTTTCTTTTCTTTTTCCATAAATTACGCTATAATAAGTCTGCGTGTAAACGTTTTATTTAAGAAAGGTGTTTGAAAAACATGGAAAGAAAAGTTGGAACAATTTCTCGTGGGGTACGCTGCCCGATCATTCGAGAAGGTGATGATTTAGCTTCTATCGTCGTTGACAGTGTATTGGAAGCCGCTGAATCAGAAGGATTTGAAATGCGTGATAAAGATGTAGTTGCGATTACAGAATCTATCGTTGCCCGTAGCCAGGGAAATTATGCCAGTGTGGATGCAATCGCAGAAGATGTGAAAGCTAAGCTGGGTGGAGAAACCATTGGTGTGATTTTTCCAATCTTGAGTAGAAACCGTTTTGCAATTTGTTTAAGAGGAATTGCTAAGGGAGCAAAGAAAATTGTATTGATGTTGAGCTATCCTAGTGATGAGGTAGGAAATCATCTAATCAGTGTAGATGCATTAGATGAAGCAGGTGTCAATCCATATAGTGATGTATTATCACTTGAAAAATATCGTGAACTGTTTGGAGAAAACAAACATGAATTCACTGGTGTCGATTACGTGGAATATTATCAGAATCTGATCAAAGAAGAAGGCTGTGATGTAGAGGTAATCTTTGCGAACAGCGCAAAAATGATCTTAAATTATACAAAGAACGTATTGACTTGTGATATTCATACAAGAGCTAGAACAAAACGTATCCTGAAAGAAAATGGTGCAGAAAGGGTATGTGGTCTGGATGATATCCTGACAACTTCTATCAATGGCAATGGCTATAACAGTGCATATGGTCTGTTAGGTTCTAATAAATCTACAGAAGATACTGTAAAACTGTTCCCAAGAGAATGCCGTGATTTAGTATTTGATATCCAGAAAAAATTAAAAGAACGTTGTGGCAAAGATGTAGAAGTCATGGTGTATGGTGATGGTGCGTTTAAAGATCCTGTTGGAAAGATCTGGGAACTTGCTGATCCATGCGTATCACCTGCTTATACAGATGGTTTGGAAGGAACACCAAATGAATTGAAATTGAAATATCTTGCAGACAATGATTTCAAAGATTTAAGTGGTGAAGAACTACAGAATGCCATTGAAGCAAAAATCAAAGAAAAAGATGGCAATCTAAAAGGGGATATGGCATCTCAGGGTACAACACCAAGAAGATTGACTGACCTGATTGGTTCTTTATGTGACTTAACAAGTGGTTCAGGTGATAAAGGTACACCAATCGTACTTGTTCAGGGTTACTTTGACAATTTCACAAACTAAGAACTGGAAGAAGGACAAATCGTCCTTCTTTTTTAATGGAAAGAAGAATAAGTATTGAGGTGTTAAACTGCTTCTCATGTTTCAAATGATGGATTATTTTAGGCTTTTCAATCATAAAGGTTCTTGGATAATATGATAAAAATCGGTATAATAGGTATTGAATAAATACTGTATAATATTTACAAGGGAAAAAGGGGAATTTTACACATATGGAAAAGATTAAAGAGTATATCACAAAGAACAAGAAAATTGTTATACCTGTAGTAATCATCATTATTTTATTATTGATTGGTGGTATCTATTTTGCTGTGCAATCAAATAGTGACCACAGTGATTCAAAAATAGAATCAACTAAACAAGAAGCGAATAAAAGCAAGGGAAAAGAAACTACAAAAGATCTAGACACTTACGTAAAAGGTATAAAAGACTGGACAATCGAAGTGGGTGCCAAGAATATAAACTTCCTTAAGGATTTCACATTTGACAAGAAGGTCATAAAAGACGTTACTGTTGATGCCAGTAAGGTTGACCTCACAAAAGAGGGGAAATATGATCTTACATATAATATCATTCCTATTGACACCACAATCGACAAAAAGACTGTAATAAAGACAGTCGAAGTAATTTCTAAAGAAAAAGCACAGAAAGAAGCAGATAAAGGAAATCAAGTCATTACTTCTGATAATGAGATTAAGAAAAAATCTAAAGATAACGATGCCGACTCAAAGAAAGAAGTTGCTTCTAATAAGAACAATTCCAATACTTCCAACTCACAGAACACTAATGGCAATAGCGATAACAACAATAACAATGGAGGTTCTAAGCCGAATACGGATAACAATTCTGGAAACTCCAGCTCTAATAATAGTAAACCTGTCAAACCGACTAAGCCTGCTAATCCAGAAACTCCTGTTCATCAGCATAACTTCAACATTTTCGTACCAGAGAAAAGCCATATCGAATATGGCGAAGAAACATATGAGGAACAAGTTCCAAAATATGTTAAAATTTATTGGTACGAATGCAATGTCTGCCATGAACATTTTGATGATGAAATGAAGGCTGCAACACATTGCGAAGATGTTTGCGATTCCACATACTCATTTAAGAAAGACACCGTTCAAGACGGTTACGACACTGTTACAAAAATACGTCCGACATCTACCAAAGTCGTTGACGACCCAGCTCACTACGAATGCAGTTGTGGCGCACGTAAGTAAATACCATATTGTTGTTCATACACATTATAACGAATTTACTATTTTAAAAGAGTTTTACCTATGAATGTATAAACTAGATGATAAAGAAAAAGGTATTAAGAAAAGGGGAATTTTACACATATGGAAAAGATTAAAGAGTATATTACAAAGAACAAGAAAATTGTTATACCTGTAGCAATCATCATTATTTTATTATTGATTGGTGGTATCTATTTTGCTGTGCAATCAATTAATGGCAACAGTGATCCAAAAATAGAATCAACTAAACTAGAAGCAGATAAAAGCAAGGGAAAAGAAACTACAAAAGATCTAGACACTTACGTAAAAGGTATAACAGACTGGACAATCGAAGTGGGTGCCAAGAACGTAGACTTCCTTAAGGATTTCACATTTGACAAGAAGGTCATAAAAGACGTTACTGTTGATGCCAGTAAGGTTGACCTCACAAAAGAGGGGAAATATGATCTTACATATAATATCATTCCTATTGACACCACAATCGACAAAAAGACTGTAATAAAGACAGTCGAAGTAATTTCTAAAGAAAAAGCCCAGAAAGAAGCAGATAAAGGAAATCAGGTCATTACTTCTGGTGATGAGATTAAAAAAAAATCTAAAGATAACGATGCCGACTCAAAGAAAGAAGTTGCTTCTAATAAGAACAATTCCAATACTTCCAACTCACAGAACACTAATGGCAATAGCCATAATAACAATAACAATGGAGGTTCTAAGCCGAATACGGATAACAATTCTGGAAACTCCAGCTCTAATAACAGTAAACCTAGCGAATCTACTAAACCTACAGAACCAGTAAAACCAGTTCATCAACATGATTTCAGCATTTATGTACCAGAAAAAAGTCACACAGAATATGTGACTGAAACATGTGAGGAACAAGTACCAATTTATGAGTATGTAGAATGGTTTGAATGTAACTATTGTCATGAACACTTTGATAATGCAACTGATGTAGCATATCATTGTTTAACCGTATGTGGTTGTAATTACACTCTGAAAGGTGATAACATCCAAACAGGTTACTCAACTGAAACCAAAACTCGCCAGAAAGCTATAAAAGTTGTTGACGACCCAGCTCATTATGAATGCAGTTGTGGCGCACGTAAATAACACCTTTAAGACAGAAAAAGGTTTTATATGAGCATTGATAAAAAAACTCCGCAATGGAGTTTTTTTGCGACTACCAACTGCAAAAATTCTATCACGGAGGAATGACAAATGAATAAACAATATTCAGATGTCTTATATAGTTTGTCATACTCGCTATGGAGTTGTAAATATAGGGTTTATGCACAACTTGCCATTGTGAAAAGCAGTTTTCGGTAAAATGATAGAATATCGTGAAAAAGATTATAAAAAAATCTTTTTTGAAAGCGGTTATATTATGGAAAATGGTGTATAATAGAAGAAGATATAAGGGGTCGAGGTCATGAAAGAGAAGAAAGTAATGTATCCTTACTTTATCGTGGCATTGCTTACGGTATTTATCATTGGAACAATGGCTTATTTTTATATGGACTATTTGAATGCACAGATTGGTGAAGAAACCATGATCAGTATGAATGAAGTTAGTCAGAAGAATGCTGCAACTATAGAAAATCGTATCAAAGATAATCTGCAAATGGTAGATTCTTTATCTGAAGTTGTCATTTATGAAGATCTTAATAAGCCGCAAGAAATTGTTGAAAAGATGAAATACCTGGCTGAAAAAAATCATTTAAAGCGTATTGGTATTGCGGATGTAACGGGTGATTGCTATACCACGGATGATGAACATTTAAATATTTCCCAACGTGAATATTTTCAGAAAGCTTTAAAAGGTGAAAGCAATGTTTCGGAAGTAATAACAGATAAAATAGGTGCTGGAGATAAAATCAACGCATATGCAACACCAGTGATGCGTAATGGAGAAGTCAAGGCGGTTTTTTTCTATGTAAAAACAGTGGAAGATTTTTCACAGGATATTCTGATTACCAGCTTTGGTGGAGAAGGGCATTCTATTTTAAGTGATACAACAGGTAAAATTATTTTACGATGTGATGATTATGATGGCTTTGATGGAATCGATACAATGAAAGATTTGTGTTATTCAGGTAAAACGAAATATTTTGACGATGATAATGACAGTGGATTTATTAAATTTATCGATGCGAAGAGTGAAGACTGTTACTTATCTTTTGAAGGTATTGATTATAATGGCTGGTTTGTATTGACAGTTGTACCGGCTTCTGTTGTGACCGCAAGAATTACTTCTTTTTCAAAAATTGCCTTCCTCACATGGTTTATCATCATTCTGGTTGCGGTAATATTCTTTGTGGTATTCTATCATTTCCGTCGTCGTTCTCAGCGTCAGATGGAGGCAGCACTTTATAATGATCCATTGACTGGTCATAAGAATTTTAATAAATTTAAAACAGATGTATCGTTATTGTTGGAAACATCACCAAAACGTGATATCTTCAGTATCGTGGAATTTGATATTTGTGAATTCAAGATGTTTAATAAAATCTATGGCTATGCTTTTGGGGATGATTTGTTAATTACGATCATGTATGCAGTCAATCTGCATTTACGCTTCGGAGAGCATGCGGCACGTATCAGTGAAGATCGATTTGTCGCATTGCTACAGGAACATGAGGAAGAAGAAATCACCAAGCGAATATCTAAAATTTATGCGGAAATACAAAATGACTATACAAGGCATCATCCTGGCAGCAAATTTGCCATGCAGTTTGGTGTTTATCAGATGCATATGTATGATTATGATTTGATGAAATGTCTGGATAAAGCCATTTATGCGAAAAACAATAAGAAAAATGATCCTAAAGCATTTATTTCATTCTATAGTGAAGAAATGTATCAGGATATCGTAAGAAAAAAACAGATTGAAAGTCGTATGCAAAGTGCGATGGATCATGGAGAATTTGTTGTATATTTCCAGCCAAAGGTAGATATTGAAACAAATAAAGTGGTTGCTGCGGAAGCTCTTGTGCGCTGGAAAGATCCACAAAATGGATTGATTTCTCCAGGAGAATTTATACCGATTTTTGAAAAGAACGGATTTTTGGAAATTCTGGATATGTATGTCATTGATACGGTATTGACCTATATGTCCTCATGGCGAGGAAAATATGCGCCAATCAGTGTATCTGTCAATCTTTCTAAAACATATATTTTCCAGGAAGGATTTGCCCAGCGAATATATGACATGACACAAAAACATGGAATTGAAGCGAAATATCTGGAATTAGAGATTACAGAAAGTACGATGTTAGATAACAGTGAACGTCTGATAGCGTTAATTAAGGAATTAAAATCCTTTGGCTTTTTGATATCCATGGATGACTTTGGCAGCGGCTATTCTTCTTTGAATATGTTGAAGGAGATGCCAATCGATATCATCAAATTGGATCAGGTATTCTTACGCAGTAATGAACAGACAAGAGAAAAGAGTAAACTGATTGTTGAAGGTATTATGGATATGATCAATCTGTTAGGTATTGACAGTGTGGCAGAAGGTGTAGAAACAAAGGATCAGCTACAGCTGTTATATGATGTACATTGTCGTATTGCACAGGGATTTTATTTCTATAAACCAATGCCAATATCAGAATTTGAAAAATTATTGTAAAGGGAAACGCAAATGTTTCCTTTTTTTTCGACAACTTGCCATCTTGCTATCGCTTATAATGCAATAGGAAAGGATGAAGGGTATGGAAGGATATATAGAAGTCAGTTTTCTTTTTTGTTTTCTTACCATCTATTTATCGGTGAAGCTTGCCTGCTTCAGCTGTTTGAAGATGATCAATAAAAAACAGATGCTGTTCTATAGTGCCATCACAGCAATCCATGGATGTCTGTTTTTTGATAACGCATGGATATGTTTGATCATATGGGAGTGGTTGTGCTTTCTTCAGATATTTAAAAGCCGTAGAAAGGTTTATTTTATGGCATATGCTATTCGCATTCTTCTGTTTTTCAGCGTATTTGCATGGTATCATGGAAGCTTTCATAATGGCATGTATTATCTACCAATAGATGAACATATGTGGATGGTGTGGTTGCTTTATGCATTCCTCTTTTTTATGCTGAAAAGAAAATGGCATACCTTGCTGGCACAGGGCAATTATGTATATCCTGCGACATTATCCTTCGCCGAAAAGAAACTGCATATCAAAGGGTATCTGGACAGTGGCAACCTGCTTCGTCATAAAGATTTGCCGGTTGTTTTTCTGGATGCGAAATATGCGTCATATTTTGATGAAAAAAACATAGAATTGGTAGTAATGGATACCATACAGAAAACAGGCATGATGCAGTGTATGAAAGCACAGCTTTACATGGAAGGAGCTGGTACACAGCTAGTATATGTCAGCTTTGCGAAAACATTGCATTTACCTTTTGATTGTGAGGTACTCTTAAACATGAACGTGATGACGTTGGGGTGATGAACATGAAAAGACTATGGAAGTTATGGAAGCTGTTGTTTGGAAAAGAAACAGCAATGGATGTATTTTACATCCAGGGAAGTGATGTATTACCCAAGCCTTTGAGCAAGGAAGAAGAAACAGCTGCATTGATTGCATTGGAAGATGGAGATGAGGAAGCAAGAAACACATTGATTGAGCATAATCTAAGACTTGTTGTTTACATAGCAAAACGCTATGAAACCAATCCGATTTTTATGGAAGATCTGATCAGTATTGGTTCGATTGGACTAATCAAGGCAGTCAACACTTTTAAACGGGATAAAAATATTAAACTAGTCACATATGCCTCCCGATGTATTGAAAATGAGATCTTGATGTTTTTACGTAAAAAAAGCAGAAGGAAAGTGGAAGTCAGTTTTGATGAACCTTTGAATGTGGATTATGATGGCAATGAACTATTGTTGAGTGATATTCTGGGTACCGATGATGATCTGGTCACAAAGGAATTTGAAAAGAATGAAAATAAGCGGGAACTGATTGCCGCCATGAGCACCTTAAAAGAGCGGGAACGTATGATTCTACAAATGCGTTATGGTATTGAGCATGAAGAACTGACGCAAAAAGATATCGCTCAAAGACTTGGCATATCACAATCATATATCTCCCGTTTAGAAAAACGTATCCTAAAGAAATTGAAGGTACAGATGAAGCAAAATCAAAGATAAACAAATAAAAAAATTAAAAAATGTATTGACAGCAACCGCTTACAGTGATAAACTGAGGATGTAAAAATTGAACGGAACGTGTGTTACTGGTAAAGCAGGCATTAACGATTAAAGCATGATACAAAGGATATTTGTATATGTGGAGAAGTTAGTGCCTTTTTTGTTGGATTGCGCGCGTTCAACAGGGCACCCGTCAGTTTTACTTGATAAAATAAAAGGAGAAAAAAGTTATGAAAGATAAAATTTTCGGTGTTCTGCAACGTGTAGGTAGAAGCTTCATGCTTCCAATCGCAATTCTTCCAGTTGCTGGGTTATTCTTGGGAATCGGTGGTTCCTTTACAAATGCAACTATGATTTCTGCGTATCATTTAGAATCCATCTTAGGTCCTGGTACCTTCTTATATGCAATTTTAACAGTTATGAGTAAAGCCGGAGATATCGTATTTGCGAATCTTCCAATCATCTTCGCAATGGGTGTTGCCATCGGTATGGCAAAGAAGGAAAAAGAAGTAGCAGCACTTGCTGGTGCAATCGGCTTCTTCATTATGCATACAGCTATTGGTGCTATGTTAGATATCACTGGTGCTGCCGCAACAATGCCTAATGGTTCTGTTACACAGGTTGTTGGTATTACATCCTTACAGATGGGTGTCTTCGGTGGTATCATCGTTGGTCTGGGTGTTGCTGCATTACACAATAAATTCTATAAAATCAAACTGCCTCAGGTATTAAGCTTCTTTGGCGGTACACGTTTTGTGCCAATCATCACAGCAGTTGTATATTTGTTTGTAGGTATCGCCATGTTCTATATCTGGCCATTCATTCAGGAAGGCATTTATGCAATCGGTGATGTTGTACGAGGTTCAGGTTACTTTGGAACCTTCATCTATGGTGTTATGGAACGTGCATTGATTCCATTTGGTTTGCATCATGTATTCTATCTTCCATTCTGGCAGACAGGTGTTGGTGGAACAATGATGGTTGCTGGCAAAACAATCGAAGGTGCACAAAATATCTTCTTTGCTCAATTAGCTGATCCTAATACAGTTAAATTCTCAGTAGAAGCTACTCGCTTCATGTCTGGTAAATTCCCATTAATGATCTTTGGACTTCCAGGTGCTGCTCTTGCAATGTATCGTTGTGCAAAACCTGAAAAAAGAAATGTGGTTGGTGGTTTATTGATTTCCGCTGCCTTAACAAGTATGTTGACAGGTATTACGGAGCCATTAGAATTCACCTTCTTATTCGTCGCACCACTTCTGTATATCATGCACTGTGTATTAGCAGGACTTGCCTATATGTTTATGCATATCTTCCAGGTAGGTGTTGGTATGACATTCTCTGGTGGCTTGATCGATATGTTCTTATTTGGTATCCTGCAGGGTAATGATAAGACAAACTGGATCTGGATCGTAATCGTTGGTATTGTTTACTTTATCGTATATTACTTCCTGTTCACTTTCGTTATCAAAAAGATGAATTTAAAAACACCTGGCAGAGAAGATGACAATGAAGAAACAAAACTATATACTCGTGCAGATGTAAATGCGAGAAAAGAAACATCTACTACATCAGGAAAAGCAGATGAAAACAGTGTTTCTGCTATGATCTGTGATGGCTTGGGTGGAAAAGACAACATCTCTGATGTAGATTGCTGTGCTACCCGTTTACGTACAACTGTAAAAAATCCTGACCTTGTAAAAGAAGATGTTTTAAAAGCAAGCGGTGCTGCCGGTGTCATTAAAAAAGGCAATGGTATCCAGGTCATTTATGGGCCAAGAGTTACTGTGATTAAATCAGACTTAGAAGATTATTTATCAAAATTATAGGAGGAATCACGTATGAAGCTATATTTGAAACGCATGTGCGCTTATGCAGTAGATTTATTGATCACTGCGGTTGTATTAAACATCTTTCTGTTTTCCTATCAGGTATTTCAACTAGATCCACAAATGGCAGTCAAAGGAAATTATATGCTGTTGTGTGCAGTTTTAAGCATATTGTTTCTATTCATTTATATCCCAACCAAACAAAATGGGCAAACGATTGGGAAAATGCTGTTTCATTTACGTGTCGTAAATACAAACGGACAAAAACGTACATGGTTTCAAAGCTTCCTGCGTGAATGTGTATTAAAGTTTTCATTCATTGTATTCTTGATTCCTATGGATATCGTGTATACAATCATGGAAAGCATTCGTCAAAGAAAAATTATAATCTGTATCGGGCATGATGCATTATTGAATACTGAAGTATTAGGAGGATAAAGATATGGGATTATTTAACAGAGGTAAAAAAACAATTGAACTACAGGCAATCTGTCAAGGTGAAGTAAAAGATATTATCGAAGCCAGTGATGCCACTATCGCTATGGTATTTCCAACCAAACATGCTATGGGTTTAAAATTAAAAGATGGTAGTGAGCTGTTATTGCACTTTGGTATCGATACGGTAAACTTAAATGGAGAAGGTTTTACAGTGTGTGTAAAAGAAGGCGATCAGATCAAAGCTGGTGATGCATTATGGCATGCGGATTTAGCCTATATCAAGGAGCATGCGCCTAGTGAAGCGATGATGATCGTAGTAACTTCACTTGCGGATGGAAAAACGTTAAAAAAAGTACTTGGCAACAAAAAAACAGGCGAAAAGTTTTTGGAAATTCGTTAAACCGTGTTACAATAAATACGTAAGGTAGGGAAGGAAGTGTCATATGTATCAGATACAAAGAGTTCTAAATAATAATAGTGTACTGGTATGTGATGAGCATCAGGAACAGATCATCTTTGTGGGTAAAGGGATTGGTTTTCATCGCAAACCGACTGAATCCTTTCAATATGAAGACTGGATGGATGTCTTTCGCTTTTCAAAGAAAACGGAAAAAGGCGATGCCATGGAAATTATTGAAAGTGTGGATCCTGTGTTCATTGAAGCAGCTGCCGCTATCATTCATGAGGCACAAAAGGTGTTTGAAAAGGTGGATACCAATATATTGCTGCCATTAGCTGATCATATTGCCTTTTCCTATGAACGTATCAAATCAAACATGGTGATTTCAAATCCATTCGCAAATGAAATCCGCTTACTGTTCAATGATGAATATGAGGTTGCTTTAAAAGGCAAAGATATCATTAAGCAAAAGTGCGGTTTTGAGATCAATGAAGATGAAATCGGCTATATTACATTGCATGTTCATTCAGCAGCGTGTTCAGAAAAAGTGCCAGAATCCATGCAGGCTGCCATCATCATCAAAGAAAGCATTGAACAGGTAGAAAAAGATTTCCATATCCGTATTGATGTAAATTCTATGTCTTATATCCGATTGATGAATCATATGAAATTTCTGTTATGGCGCTTACAGACAGGTGAAAAGCTACAGGTAGATTTAAGTGATTTTGTGGCTGAAAAATTTCCGTATGCGTATCAGACCGCAGAAAAAATTTGTAAAGATTTATCAAAAGCATTAAAAAAGGAATTAAGTGAAGTAGAAATTGGTTATCTTGCGATTCATATCGAACGAATTAAATCAAGTGAATTAGAAAAAATAAAGTAAAAAGTCAGTTGTACAGAAGAAATGGTTTCTGTATAACTGTTTTTTTAATGGTATTCTTTATCTATTTTAAAAGTAAAACACCTGTGAATAAGATATCCTTGTTTTACATTTACAGGATAAATGCAAGAGGGTGAAATATCCACCGTTTGTACTGGAAATAATTATAAAAAGCTTTTGGTTTTCTGCTATTCATTATTAGAAAAATATGATAAACTAATACTGATGTTTTTAAAGGAGTTGGACCTATGTTAGGATTATTTACCCCCAATTATTATATACATCGATTCAATGCATTACGTCCTGCATATCTAAAGGAACATGGTATTGAGCTTTTGGTGTGTGATATAGACAATACCCTTGTGGCGCATGATATTGCAGTACCTGATCAGGATGTATTGGATTTTCTTACAGCGATAAAAGAAGCAGGCATACAAATTGTATTTATTTCCAATAATGTAGAAGAGCGTGTCGCAACATTTGCGAAAGGATTAGATATTCCCTATTATCCTTTTGCGTTAAAACCACTTCCTAAAACTTATTGGAAGATGCTGAAGGATTATAAAATAAATAAAAAACATGTCGCAGTTCTTGGCGATCAGCTGATGACAGATATTTTGGGTGCTAATTTTGTAGGCTTGCATACCATCTTGACTGCACCAGTTGTGGAACGTGATCTTGCATGTACAAAAATCAATCGTAAGTTTGAAAATATGGTATTTAAATTATTGAAGAAAACAAAGCGATTGACGAAAGGAGTCTATCATGAGTAAAAAATGTAAGGGCTGTGGTGTTACATTACAGACAACAGATAAAAACAGTATTGGATATACACCGAAAGCAGATGCGGATTATTGTCAGCGTTGTTTTCGTATCCGTCATTATGATGATGTGACCATCAGTATGAAGCAGGGCGTTGATGGTGATCAGGTGCTGGCACAAATTGCGCAAAAAGATGCTTTGATTGTTTGGGTTGTGGATCTGTTTGATTTTGAGGCAAATTTGATATCTGGATTAAATCGTCACTTGTTAGGGAAAGATATTATCATGGTGGCGACAAAACGCGACTTGCTGCCAGAAACTGTTGGTAATGAAAAATTAGGACAGTTTATCTTATCCCGATTGAAAGAAAACGGCATTATTGTACAGGGAATCGTAATTTGTGGTGATTTAGCAAAGCATGCAAAACGTGAAGATAACGCTTCTGTAGAAGAAGTAGAATATGCAATCGATCAATATCGTCATGGCAGAGATGTTGTGGTTATGGGAATGGCAAATGCTGGCAAGAGTACATTATTAAATGCAATCTGCGATAATCAGGAGTTAACAACTTCTCGTCATCCTGGTACCACACTTGATTTTAATGAAATTGAAATGGATGGATATACTTTGTATGATACACCGGGTATTACACGTATGGATAGTATTTTAACTCATGTGGATGATGACTTGTTGAAAACAGTGATTCCGTTAAAACCATTAAAGGCAAGAAATTATCAGTTGTATGAAGATCAGACATTATCCATTGGTGGACTGGTTCGTTTAGATTTGATAGGTTGTGAACAGGTAAGCTGTGTTTGTTACTTTTCTGAACGATTAAAGATTCATCGTAGTAAACAGGCTAAAGCAAATCAGTTATGGAGTGAGCATATCGGGGAATTATTATCTCCGGCGATGTGTGACAACTATACAGAAATGAAAACTTTTGAATTACATGACATTCATGAAAAAACGGATGTGGTAATTCATGGACTTGGATGGTTTTGTATCAGTGGACATGTAGAACATATAAAAGTATTTGTACCTGCGCAAAGCAGTGTAACATTTAGAAAGGCGATGATTTAATGTTAACAGGAAAACAAAAAAGCGAATTAAGAGGAATTGCACAGACAAAAAAAGCATTGTTTCAGATTGGTAAAGATGCAATATCAGAAAATATGGTAAAAACCATTGGTGATTCATTAGAAGCACACGAATTAGTAAAAATCAATTTATTAAAAACCTGCGCATTAAGTGCAAATGAGGCAGCTATCGAATTAAGTGCTGCAACACATAGTGAAGTAGTACAGGTAATTGGCCGTACATTCACTTTATATCGTAGAAGTAAGAAAAATAAACTGGGGATGTAGTCTTATGAGAATTGCGGTGTTAGGCGGAAGCTTTGATCCCATTCATAAAGGACATATCCAGATTGCGAAAATGGCGTTGAAAAAAATGCGAATTGATCAAGTCTGGTTCATGCCGGCAAAAGACGCTCCATTAAAGGATCATCAAAGTGTATCTTTTTATGATCGCTGTCAGATGGTCAGATGTGCCATACGACCATATCGTCATATGAAGCTTTGTACCCTGGAAGGCGAGCGGAGTGAAAAATCATATACGATTGATACAGTAAAAGAATTAAAACGACGTTATCCTAACGATGAATTCTGCTGGCTGATCGGAGATGATCAGGCAAAACAGTTTTCTGCATGGAAGGATCATGAACAATTATTGAAAGAAATCGACTTCTATGTATTCTCAAGAGAAAAAGATATGGAATTAGATGAACGTTTTCATCGGGTGACGATGCCTTTGATCGATGTATCTTCTTCACAGATACGTGAAGGAAAAAAACTTTATCAGCTTTGTAAGAGTGTACGTATATACATGGCAAAGCATGGGTTGTATTTTGACTTGATTACAGCAGCACACATGAGTGAAAAACGATATCGACACTCTTTATCTGTTGCAGATTTATGTGTGGAATTGGCAAGGGCACATGGATTAGATGAAAAGAAAGCCTATACGGCTGGCTTGATTCATGATGTGTGTAAACAAATGCCAGTTGATCAACAGCGTATTTGGATGAAGTATCATTTACCACAGTTTTTAGATGAAGCAAGTGCTATCTGGCATGGATATATTGGCGCATATTATGCAAAACACACATTGTATGTAACGGATAAAGATGTAATTCACAGTATTTATCATCATGTCAAAGGAAGAAATATCAACGATTATGAAAGAATTTTGTTTATTGCGGATAAATTGGATCCTTCTCGTGGATATGATTCTTCAAAAGAAATCAAAATCAGTAAACAGAATTTAAAAAAAGGCTATGAAGTTGTGAAACAACAACAGCAGGAATATCTGAAGAAAGAAGGGAGTATTGCCTAAATGAGCGAAATGTTAGAAGTATTAAGAAAAGCAATCGATGAAAAAAAAGGAGAACGTACCATCATTTATGAATTCAGTTCTTTGAATCCATTTATTGATCATGTCATTATTACCGAAGCAAGCAATCTGCGTCAGGTCTATGCCATCGCAAGTAATATTGTAGATCGTATGAAAGAACATAATTTCCCTGTAAGAAGCATGGAAGGGGATAAGGACAGCCGCTGGGTCTTAGTAGATTTACATAGTGTGATTGTACATGTGTTCTTAGATGAAGAACGTGATCATTTCCAATTGGAAAAATTATATGCAGATTTACCTTGTGAGGACTTTTCTTTATGATGTATCAGGTACTTGCCAAGTATTATGATGCATTGGTCAAGGACGATGAAGCAACAGCTGCATGGGTGGATCTAATCAAAGCACATATGCCAAAAGGCGATATTATGGAGCTGGCATGTGGAAGTGGTGAAATCACAATTGCACTTTCTAAAGAAGGCTATCATGTATCTGCCAGTGATTTGAGTCAGGATATGATCAATGCCGCAAAGTCAAAACCGGGAAGTGAAGCAATCAGCTGGTCTGTAATGGACATGAGTGAATTTGAAGATGAACATACCTATGATGGTATTCTTTGCCTGTGTGACAGCTTTAATTATCTGTTAAGTGATGAACAGGTAGATCATATGTTTACAAAGGTCTATGAACATCTACGTGAGCATGGTGTTTTCATTATGGATATGCACTCCATGGATCGTTTAGATGAATTTGAAGAAGAATACAATGAAGCAGGCAAAATCATGTCACATGAATATCAGTGGACAATTTATGCAGTAGAAGATCGGATCTATCAAAACTTTGCTTTTTACGATGAAGAAGGCAGAGTTACATTGGAACAGCATATCCAAAGAGTATATGATCCATTGGATATCAAGACACGTTTAGAGAAAACAGGCTTTCAGGTAGAAATTTATACGGATTTTACAGAAGAAGGAATCTGTGAAGGTGAGAAACAGTTTTTTATCTGTAGGAAGGAGTCATTATGATTGCAGTCATTGCGGCTATGGATTCAGAAGTTTCCGCAATCGTATCAAAAATGAACGCAGAAGCTAAAAAAATACAAGGCATTGAATTTTATGAAGGAACATTAGAAAATAAAGATGTTGTGGTCATGAAAAGCGGTGTTGGAAAAGGCAATGCAGCGATGTCCACAACAATTTTACTAGAGCATTATCCGGTAGAGCAGATTGTTAATATCGGGACTGCTGGTGGCTTAAAAGAAAATGAAAACATTTTAGATGCAGTTTTAAGTGAACGTGTTGTTCAACATGATTTTGATACCAGTCCCATTGATGGAGAAGCAGGAATTGGTCTATACTATGATGCTGATCCAAAACTTTTAGCAATTTGTGAAGCAGCGTTAAAAGATTTAGATGTGACAGTACACAAAGGCCTTGTGGCAAGTGGAGATCAATTTATTGCGGGGGAAGCGACAAAGAATTTATGCGATAAATTTCCAGATGCTATGTGTGCAGAAATGGAAGCTGGCGCTATTGCGCAGGTTAGCGCACATTATCAGGTACCATTTGTAATCTTAAGATCATTATCAGATGTCGCATGTAAACCTGATTCTCATATGGATTTTCAAGAATATGTAAAACATGCAAGTGAGCGAAGTGCAATGTTTACACAAGAACTAATGCGAAGATTATAATTCGCATTTTTTTATATTCTGAATTGCGGTGGATATAAAGACAAAAAGCGAAAAATTGTGTATAATAATACCATATGTGAAAGGAGTTCTTTTCATGAAATTTAATGGAAAATCAATAGCATTTACCACTTTGCTGGTAATCATATTACTGGCAGTGATTTTTATAGAAATCGCATTATTTATTACTGGTCCATCTGCCAAATATGATGCGAAAGTTGAAAAACAAATACAAAATATACAAAAAAACTATGAGAAAATTGAAAATATACAGCGTCATGTATTCCACTATATCATTTATATTGGAGAAGATGAGGATAATATCGTTTGGTTTAACGAAGAAGGAAAGCCAATCGTTACCAAAGAAAAAGCTACTTTACAAAAAGATAAGGCTGCGCAAGAAGCACAAAAACTATATGGCTGGAAAGATGTAAAAGTAACACTTGGATATGGTTATGATCAGCCGGTATATGTAATAGAAGCAAATAACTGTGAAGTTTTATTAGATTATGATACCTTAAAGGTGGTATATTATCTGGATAAGGATGTGAAGTCATGAATACAAAGTGGTATAAAGAAAAATTTATTAACCGGAGAAACTGGATATTGGATCATTTAGATGAATTAAGTGTAAGTGCAGAAGAAACTCTCGTATTGTTGCTGATTGATTTTATGAATGAATATCAAATTAGTGTATCGCATCAGGTATTAGCAAAAAAACTGAAAAAAAGTGATGATGAAATTGATGATATTTTATCAAGACTTAGCGCAAAAGGTTTTTTAAATCTGGAACTAAGAGATGGAAGGATCATTTTCGAAATCGATGGGATTTTTGAAGGTGAACAAGAAAAGCCAATCGCTATGGATACTTCCTTGTTTGATCAATATGAAACAGAATTTGGCAGACCATTATCCCAAATGGAAATGCAGCGACTGGCAGAATGGACAAATACATATCATCAAAAAATGATTATCTATGCATTACGTGAAGCGCTTACCTATGATAAGAAAAGTTTTGATTATATCGAACGTATTTTGATTGAGTGGAAGAAGCGAGGCTTAACACCAGAAGAATACGAGGAAGGGAAACGATAATGACAACGGATGAAATTTTAGATATTTTAGAAGAAATGTTTCCAAATGCAGAATGTGAATTGATTCATAAAAATGCGTTTGAATTATTGATTGCGGTGGTATTGTCTGCACAGACTACCGATGCATCCGTAAACAAAATAACTCCGGGTTTATTTGAGGCATTTCCTACACCACAGGCATTAGCAGATGCAGATATTAAAGATGTAGAAAATAAGATTAGAAGAATTGGATTGTATCGTAATAAAGCACGTTCTATCAAAGAATTAAGCAGAGCGCTGGTAGAGAACTTTGATGGTGTGGTACCAGAAACGATGAAAGAACTGAAAAGTCTTGCAGGTGTTGGACGTAAGACAGCCAATGTTGTACGCAGTGTCTGCTTTGATATCCCAAGCATTGCCGTGGATACCCATGTAGAGCGGATTAGCAAACGTTTAGGACTTGCCAAGCCACAAGACAGTGTAGAAAAAGTTGAAGAAAAGTTAAAACGAAAAATCAAAAGAGAACGCTGGAATCGTGCACATCATTTGTTTATCTTTTTTGGAAGATATCATTGTACTGCCAGAAATCCTAAATGTGAGAGTTGTCCTTTTCAATCATTCTGTAAGAAAGACAAGTTAGAAGCATATAAGAGTAAATTAAAGGTAAAATCTTGATTTACTCTTTTTTTTCACAAAGAAAAAGGGAAGCGCGAAATTGCGTTTCCCAAATTTTTTAATCCTTATGGAGCAGGTGTTTCACCTTGATTGTCTGCAGGTGGTGTTGGTGCTTCCGGTGTATTTTTTACCAATCCATTTACTGCATTCTGCAGGTTGTTTAATGCCTGATCAACTTCTGCTTGAGTAGCACTTGTGTTATCCATGACAATTTTTGCAGCCTGTCTTGCGGAATCAAGTGCCAGCCAGCTTTCTGGAGTATATTCTGCATTATTCAGGGCAGATGCACTTTGATATAATGAACTTAATGAATCTTTGCTAACGGCAGCAGTTGCTGAGATTTCTACACACTTCTCATTTGATTTTGCTTTCGCATCATCAGAGTTCTTGTACTGATAGAAACCACAAACTTTTCCAGTTTTTCCTTCAGGAATAGCACCAGATATTCTACCAGTTGTCGATGTGTAAGTTTCCTGTTTTGTTACACTGCCATCAACTGTAATCACAACTTTATAAACAATGTCACCATACATCTTAATCATATCACTGTTCTTATCACCAGGATAAGCACCGAATGTGAAGTCGATATCTGTTCCTGCAGCATTTGCTTTTGTAACAACAAAGTTCACAAGATTAGATGGTGGAGTAATGGTAGCATTTTCTAAATTCTTTGCATATTCAGATTTGATCAATCCAGAGATTGCATCTTTTGCACCTTTTGGCGCCAGCTTATAAGGATACATACCTTTCATGACAGTGATATCGGATAAGCCACTTGGTCTTTGTATTGGACCAGCGCCTCTTGATACAGTTTTTAACATCGTACTACAAATCTTTCCAGGTGTTCTTGTTGCTAATAAATCTTCATAGCTAATATAAGTGGTTCCTGTTTCAGCACCTCCATCAAAGCCTGTCCATGTCGCACATACATAATTGCTTGTATAGCCAATCATCCAGTTATCTTTGATAGCCATAGGTTCTATACCATAACTGTTTTCACCCCAGTTTGTTGTACCTGTTTTACCATATGCAGTATAAGAAGAATCTAACAGATCTCGAAGGAATGCACCCTGTACACTGTATTTTCCACTTACCGCTTTATTTAACAGATCACTCATCATATAGGCTGCCTGCGGTGACATGATAGAAGTCTTTTCATATTTAGGATCAAGGATTTTACTGCCATCTTTGAATTCTACTTTTGTGACCATATGTGGTTCTATATAATAACCACCATTCGCAAATGAGGCATAAGCCGCAGCCATTTGCGTAGGGGAAGCTTCCATTTCTGAACTACCTATACCAAATTGTGTATTAAAGTTTTCTGTGGTTATATTGTTAAATCCAGCTTTATTCATATATTCTACAACACCATCTACACCAATTTTTCCGATGATTGCTTGTAAAGATTTAATTGCTGGTGGGTTAAATGATTCTGTGATTGCCTGTTCCATAGAAACATCTCCATGATATTTTCCATCAGCATTTACTAGATTATAACCACCCATATCCACTGCTTCATCTTTTAATGTGTGAGCTGTAGACCAGCCTAATTTATCAAATGTCAATGCATAATCTAATACTGGTTTGATACTAGAACCAGGCTGTCTTGGTTCAATAGACATATCTTTCCAGTTGCCGCTTGCATAATCGACATTTAAACCAGGTCCGATTGCAACGATTTCACCTGTCTGGTTGTTCATCATTGTGAAACCAAACTGATAATACTTGTTGTCTAATAAGGTTAATCCTTCACCAGAACAAAGCTTTGTTGCCTGTTCCTGTGCATCTAAATCAATAGAAGTATAAATCTTCATCGGTGTGGTATAAGGATCTTGTCCAGTTAATTTCTGTACTTCTTTTGCGACTTGATTGGTAATGGCGTTGAAAGAAGAATCATCAGATGATGAGCTGCCACCTGCTAACTGGAATGCCAGTTTTGTAGATTTTGCCAGGGCTGCCTCTTCTTTTGTGATATAGCCATGATTGACCATCATATCCAATGTTTCATTACGTCTGTTGGTTGCGGCTTTATAATAATTGACATTACCCACAACACCGTTATAAGGGTTAAAGGCATTTGGCGCATTGATGACACCGGCTAAGAATGCACTTTCACTTAGATTTAACTCTTCTACATTTTTGCCAAAGTAATATTGAGCACCCTTTTGAATACCACGTGCATGCTGACCAAAGTTGATCTGATTTAGATAAGCAGTGATGATATACTCTTTACTTACATCATTATCTAATGCCATACTCAGATAGATTTCTTTGATCTTACTGACGATTTTATCCAGACTGCTGTAAGTTACACCATTCTTCTTATCTTCTTCCTCTTTTGGCTTGATAATATAGTTATCAATTGTCTGCATCGTTAATGTAGAACCACCCTGAGATAAATCTTTATTTTTCAGGTTGTTCATGGCACTACTGATGAAACGTGGAAGGTCAAAACCATTGTGTGAATAGAAACGGCTGTCCTCAATCGCCAAAAAAGCATCAATTGTGACCTGTGGAATCTGTTCATAGGTAATTACTTCACGACTTTCTCCACCAATTTCATTCATTAATACTTGTTTGCCATTTCTTACCCCATATATTTCTGATGGTTCCTTGCTTACAATTTTTGATGGAAGATCTTTGGTTTCTACTTCAGATACAATTTTAGCGAATACACCAAATACACTTACACCGCCAATTAATACCAGCGCCAGAAAAACAATGATCACACGATCAAGTATGCTTCTTCTGGGTTTTTTCTTTTTAACAGTTTTCTGTTTGTTATCAGGATTCTTTTCCATATGATTCCTCCTCTTTGAAGTATATTGCATCAACATTGTCCAGATAGCGAAGTCTTGGTGTTAGACTTTCTTTGATTAAAGAGCCACATTGCTGAACCTCTTGATAAGTGATTGATTTTTTCCCTTCATCCCACATTCTGATGATGATTCCCGCATCAATCAGGAATGTTTGCCCATAAGATGTGAAACGGATAATAAAAAATCCAATTCCCTTATGATAGAGAACCTTGCGCAGATGCTCTATCTGATGCTTATGTATACTTTTAAATGGGAAAGACGTTTTTGACTTTGTTTCTTTTGCCTCAAAATCGATCGGTTTCCCGCGATAGATGCCATTGTAATCTGTTGTACTTGGCGTTTTATAATACGCTTCACAGATCCTGGCGGCACTTCGTGCAGGATACTCCACTTTTACCACCTGAATCGGTGTCGGCTTTTTATGAATCAGGGCACGATCAACATGTTCATAATACGTATTGGAATCATTGAGATCTTTTTCAAGATTCATTCCACGTCCCATATGATTATCGCTTTTTTGTACCGGCTGTTCCATTTGTTTTCTATTTGGATATCCTATCAATACTATCACCATTTCTTATTATATACAATTTCACTTTTAATTTCCATAGTTAAACGAAATTCATGTGATTTTAAGAATCCTGTAAGAATTGGGAAAAACCACTTGGCAAAGATGAAAAGAAATGCAGAAATCTAAAATTTCACTTGCAATTTGTCATCTTTTTTGAGAAACTATTTAGGTGGAAGGTGAGACAGATGGAAAAAAGATTTAATTTGACTGTACAGGAAGTACTTGATAAACAGTTCAATGTGGACTTTAAGGGATACTCTTCTGTAGAAGTTGATGAATTTCTGGATCTGGTCATTGCAGATTATCAGGAATATGATGAAATGATCTCTACTTTAGGGGATAAACTTCAGGAGTATGAGAAACAGATCAATACATTAAAAGCTAAAATTATTGAATTAGAAGGAAAACAGGATCTGGCGGAGGATGCTTCAGCAATTGCCGGCAGCAATGTGGATATTCTAAAACGTCTGACTCGCTTGGAAAACGCAGTGTTTAAAAAGCAGTAAAGTAAAAACAGTTCATGACGACAGTCGCTGGCCATTATGGTTAGAGGAAAGTCCATGCTCGCACGATCTGCGATGATCGTAGTGTTTGTGCTGGATGAAAAAATAAATCCAGGCAGTGTTAAACTGACGGCTGAAGGATGCCTAAGGCTTCATGCTATGGCATAACTTCTTTAAAAGTGCCACAGAGACGAGCTTTAAGAGAAATCTTAAAGATGGAACGGGTAAACCCCGCAAGCGAGAAACCCAAATTTGGTAGGGGAATCCTTCTTTGGTGAAATGAAACCATTGGGGAACATGAGCAATCATGTAGATAAATGACTGTCACCTTGAAAAAGGCTACAGAACATGGCTTATGAAATGAACTGGTAAAAGCTGTCAGAAGACAGCTTTTTTTCTTACGAAAATTAATGGAAATTTAAGGATATAAGATTTACATATCAAAAAATGAATGCTACAATAATAGAGATTAGCAAATCAGGTCATAGTAATACAGAATAAGAGGTGCTCTATGGAAAACATCGGTAAATTATTGAAAGAAAAAAGATTAGAGCTGGGGTTGACCATTGAAGAAATCAGTGAGAAAACCAGATTAACTACAAAGCATATTAAAGCGCTGGAAGAAGGAGATATTTCATTTTTTAAGAATGATCTTTCATACCTTCGCTTTTTTGTGAAATCCTATTGTGAAGCAGTAGGGATTGATTTTGAAGATGTAAAAGATGATCTTCGTGAATGTGTAGATGACTATACAATGGCATTTACCAATACCATGACGATGGAACATGAGGAAATGGAAAAACGCATTTCTAAAACAGAATTAAGCAAAGTTTCAAAAACTGAAGAAGATGGGAAAAAAGTATTGCATCATGCGCATACAGTGAGAAAGAAAAATAAGAAGAAAATGAAAAAGCCTGATTTTTCTTTAGTATCTTTGATTGCTGTAGCAGCAGTTGTTGCAATCATTCTTATGGCGGCATTTGTCATTTATCTGAATTCCAGCAAAAAAGATGATTCTCCGGATGTAAAACCGCCAGTGGCAGATGTACCAAGTGAAGGTGCAACGAATACATATCCAAAAGAAGATGAAAAACCAAAAGAAGAAGAAGAGAAAAAAGAACTGACGATTACTAAAAATGACGCAACCCACTATACCGTCACAGATTATAAAGAAGGCGATGAAATAACGATTGGCACTTTATTTATCGGATGTGATACAGCTTATAGTGTAACGGTTGTAGAAGATGGTAAATCAAATGTTTTAAGTGATCCTGCAGGAATTATTTATTATTCAAAAGATCATGCTGAAAAACCAGTCGATGCGAAAGTGACTGCCAAGAAGGGTACAAAAGTACAACTATACTTTGGACACATTTACAATATTGGTGTAAAAGTGAATGATAAGTCATTAAAAATTGATGAATCTGTGATGTATTCTGGAGGTTCTTATACTCTGGAAATCACGTTTGGGTAATGCGTATGAATCTGCCTAATAAATTATCTATGTTTCGTATCATACTGGTACCGGTAATCGCTGTTTTATATCTGCTGCCTTATGATATGGGCACACTGGTTTGGGAGTTTCAGGGAGTAAGTGTCAGTGTGGCACCTATGGATCTTGTGGTCTTAGTATTATTTGCCATTGCTTCATTCACAGATTTTCTGGATGGAAATATTGCCAGAAAGAATAATCTTGTAACATCTTTTGGAAAATTCATTGACCCAATTGCGGATAAATTGCTGGTAAATACCATGTTTGTGCTATTTGCAGTGCAGGGTGTTGTCAGTGTGATTCCCGTTATTGTCATGATCTGGAGAGATACAATTGTAGATGGACTTCGTATGAACGCCAGCAAGTCAGGTGTTGTTGTGGCTGCTGGATGGCCGGGTAAAGTAAAAACCGTTTTACAGATGTTTGCGATTATTTTCCTGTTACTACATAATATCCCATTTGCGTTCTTTGAACTGCCTGTTGCGGATATTTTGGTATGGGGAGCAATGATTGCTTCTGTGATTAGTGGAATCAAGTATTTCATGGAATTAAAAGATATCATAATGGAGACGATGTAAATGCAGGAACTGATTGCATTATTGAAAGCAAAAAATTTAACAATAGGAAGCTGTGAAAGCTTTACGGCAGGCTTGTTTTGCGCAAGCCTTGCTTCTGTTTCTGGGGCAAGTGCGGTTTTGAAGGGTGGCGTAGTGACTTATGCAACCTGTATAAAAACGGATGTTGTACATGTAGATAAAAATATCGTTGATACCTATGGGGTCATCAGTAAAGAATGTGCAATAGAAATGGCAAAAAAAGCCCAGCAGCTATTAGATGTGGATATATGTGTTTCTTTTACTGGTAATGCTGGTCCATCAGCAATGGAAGGCAAGCCGGCAGGAGAAGTATATTGTGCAATTGCTGATCATGATGATGTAATTGCTTATCAGCTTCAAATTCAGGAAGAACGAAATAAAGTGCGTGAAGAAGCGGTGCGTTTCATGTGCCAAAAGCTTTGCGAACGCTTATCATAATAAACACTTTAGAAAGGATGACAACGGTAGAACTTATGGATGAAAAAAAGAAAAGTGCAAGTGCAGAAAAAGCAGCACAGAAAAATGATGCGGCACTAAGTGAAGCTATCAAAACAATTGAAAAAGCATATGGAAAAGGTAGCATTATGCGCTTGGGGGATCGAGCAGCAGTAGAAGTGGATGCCATTAGCAGTGGCTCATTGAAAATTGATGAAGCACTTGGAATCGGTGGATATCCAAAAGGCAGAATTATTGAAATTTATGGCCCTGAATCAAGTGGTAAAACAACCCTTGCTTTACATGCCATTGCGGAGGTACAGAAAAAGGGTGGACGTGCTGCATTTATTGATGCAGAAAATGCAATTGATCCTATTTACGCAAAAAATTTAGGTGTAGATATTGATGATTTGATTCTTTCTCAGCCAGATAGTGGAGAACAAGCACTAGATATCACAGAAATGCTGATTAAAAGTGGTGCGATTGATTTAGTCGTTGTAGACTCTGTAGCAGCGCTTGTACCACAGGCAGAATTAGATGGGGAAATGGGAGATTCACAGGTAGGTTTACAGGCTCGTTTAATGTCAAAGGCAATGCGTAAATTAAGCGGCGTCATGAATCGTAGTGAATGTACCGCAATCTTCATCAATCAGTTGCGTGAAAAAGTAGGCATCATGTTTGGCAATCCAGAAACAACGCCTGGAGGAAGAGCATTAAAATTCTATTCTTCTGTGCGTTTGGATATCAGAAGAAGTGAAGCAATTAAAAATGGTACAGAAATCATTGGTAATAAAGTAAATGTAAAAGTTGTAAAGAATAAAGTGGCGCCACCTTTTAAGACAGCGGCCATTGAAATTATGTATGGAGAAGGAATTTCTTATGTGGCAGAGCTGCTAGATTACTGTGTAGATTATGATATCATCGCTAAAAGCGGTGCTTGGTTCTCTTATAATGGAGAAAAAATCGGACAGGGTAAAGAAGCTGCGAAAAACTATTTAAAAGAACATCCTGATTTTATGAAGGAAGTAGAAGGCATCTTGAAAGAAAAGATGAATCCTAAACCTGCGGAAGAAGAAACAGCAAAGAAAAAAACAGAGAAAAAAGAAGAAAAGAAAGAAGAAGCACAAGGGTAAATCCCAGCTTCTTCTTTTCCTTTTGCGATAAAAATTATGGAAACGCTTTAGCTTTTAGCATTTTGTTTGGGAAATGTTACACTTTTCTGTTGTGAAATTTCTATTTTTTAGGTACAATAGAATACAGGAAGAAACTTACTTCCTAAAATAAACACAAGATGAATGGAGGAGATATGCTATGAATAATGGCGTAATCATCTTTTTATCTGGGTTGACAGGTCTTGCTTTAGGAATTATTGTAATGATCGTAATTTCAAAAGCGGGTTTAAATAAAGATCAGCAAAAGGCTAATCTAATGCTTAAGGAAGCAGAATCAAAAGCTGATTCTATGGTAAAACAAGCAGTATTAGATGGTCGTACACAAGCACATGAATTAAAGATTGCAGCAGAAAAAGAAATCAAAGAGAGAAAACAGGAAGTAACAGATATGGAAAACAAACTGTTACGCAGAGAAGACAACCTGAATTTCCGTGATGAAACATTAACAAGTAAAGAAAAACAAATTGATGTGAAAAATGCGCAATTAGCTGATAAAATGGCAATGCTAGATAAAAAAGATAAAGAATTACAGGCAAAGATTGATGTACAGGTACAGGAATTAGAACGTGTAGCAGCGATGACCACTGCAGAAGCGAAAGAAGAATTATTCGCAATCACTGAAAAACGCATGGAAAAAGAATTAGTATCTTACATTAAAGAAAAAGAAGAAGAAGCAAAGGCGACAGCAGATGAAAAAGCTAGAAATATTGTGGCATTAAGTATTCAACGCTTAAGCAACGATGAAGCAATTGAACGAACTGTTTCTGTTGTTGCACTACCAAGTGAAGAAATGAAAGGTAGAATTATCGGACGTGAAGGACGTAATATCAAGGCAATTGAACAGGCGACTGGTGTTGACTTGATTATTGATGATACACCGGAAACAATTACCGTCAGCTGTTTTGATCCAATCCGTCGTGAAGTTGCAAGACTTGCATTAGAGCATTTGATTAAAGATGGAAGAATTCAACCAGGACGTATTGAAGAAGTTGTCAATAAGATCAAACGTGAAATGGATACTAATATTATGAAAACTGGTGAAGATACAGTATTCAAACTTGGTATTGGTAAAATTGATCGTGAAATCGTGAAGATGATCGGACGTTTAAAATATCGTTATTCTTATGGACAGAATGCATTACAGCACAGTATGGAAGTTGCTCACTTAAGTGGTATGATGGCCGCAGAACTTGGCTTAAACCAACAATTGGCAAAGCGTGCAGGTCTGTTACATGATATCGGTAAGGCAATGGATTTTGAAGTTGAGGGAAGTCATATTGAACTTGGCTATAAATTCTGTAAGAAGCATGGTGAAAAAGAAGTTGTATTAAATGCAATCCAGTCACACCATGGGGAAGTAGAACCAGAATTCTTAATTAGTAATCTGGTTATTGCAGCAGATACATTAAGTGCAGCCCGTCCAGGTGCACGTTATGAATCTTTACAGAACTACATCAACCGTCTGGAAGAACTGGAAAAGATCACAAAATCATTTGATGGTGTGGAATCCAGTTATGCAATTCAGGCTGGTAGAGAAGTACGTGTCATGGCAATTCCAGAAAAAATGGATGATATTGCCTGCCACAAATTAGCTCGTGATATCAAAGACAAGATCGAAGCTGAATTGACATACCCTGGTCAAATCAAGGTTACTGTCATTCGTGAAACTAGATCATGTGAATTAGCAAAATAGTATGAATGTTTTATTTATTGGAGATATTGTTGGTGCCAGTGGCAGAGAGGTTGTAAAAAATCTGCTGCCCGAATTAAAGGAACGCTTTCAAGTGGACCTGGTGGTTGCCAATGGTGAAAACTCCGCACATGGAAAGGGTATTACCCGTAAGATTTATCATCAGCTGTTAAGTTATGGCGTAGATGTCATCACAATGGGGAATCATACATTTTCCAAGAATGATATCTATACTTTCATTGAAGATGCTGATCGAATGGTACGTCCAGCCAATATGGAGCCATGTGATTACGGAGAAAGTACTATTGTCGTGAATGTTTTAAATAAAAAAGTTGCGATTACAAATCTATGCGGTGAGATATGGATGAACGATGTTGTAGATTCTCCTTTCTATTGTATGGAAGATGTATTGCAGGATATTGATGCGGATATTTATCTTGTGGATCTGCATGCGGAGGCAACCAGTGAAAAAATTGCTTTTGCGTATAACTTTGCCGGACGTATCGGGGCAGTTGTAGGGACACATACACATGTGCAGACAGCCGATGAGCGTATCATAGGTGGAACTGCTGCTATTACCGACTTGGGAATGTGTGGTGCATATACCAGCGTGTTAGGTAGAGATGTGGATGAGATATTGACACGCTTCATGACAAATGAGAAAACACGATTTACAATAGCGCAAGGTCCAGCAATATTTTGTGGGGCACTTGTTAGCTTTGATGATAAAACAAATCAGGCAATTGCGATAGAACGAATTCAAATTCGACCAGATGAGAATTAAGGGAACCTTGTGTTCCCTTTCTTTTTTACAATGTAAGCATATCAATGTTGCGAAATAACATAAAAATGTTGCGTTATGAGCGTTTTTCCGCTATAATAGAAACGGTTGTAAAGGAGGAATAAAGAATGCCAGTTAATGTAAATGAAGATGCTTGCATCGGTTGCGGTGCTTGTGTAGGGGTTTGTCCAGTTGGCGCTTTATCAATGAATGGTGACGGCAAATCTGTATGCGATGAAGGAACTTGTATTGACTGCGGTTCATGTGTAAGCGCATGCCCAGTTGAAGCAATCTCTCAGTAAACCAAGCAAACGCTTGGTTTTTTTAAGGTATTCTTTAAAAATATACATCATAGATAAAAAGGAGTTGTGATCATTATGAAAAAACAGCCAGGTTGGGCACTTCCAGATTTAAAGGAAGCACAAAAAAGAACAAATGCAGAAGCACACATAGAAAAAAATCTGTTTCAGATTCCTGAACAGATCAAAATGCTTGGACAGGGTAAAAAATATTATTTGCGTACCTATGGATGTCAGGCGAATGAACGTGATTCTGAAACATTGGCAGGCATTCTGGAAGAAATGGCATTTACGCCATGTGATAATCCAGAGGATGCTGATTTTATCCTGTTAAATACCTGTGCGATAAGAAAAAACGCTGAAGATAAAGTGCTGGGGGAATTAGGCTCTTTAAAACGTTTAAAAAGAGAAAAACCAGATATTGTATTTGGATTATGCGGCTGTATGGCGCAGGAAGAAGAAATCGTAAAAACACTATTGGAAAAATATCGTCATGTTGATTTGATTTTTGGAACACATAATATCCATCGTCTGCCTGAATTATTATATCAGGTTATGATGAATGGAAAACGTAGTGTGGAAGTGTTAAGCAAGGAAGGCGATGTTATTGAAAATCTTCCTGTCAGACGCTTTGGCAAACATAAAGCATGGGTAAATATCATGTATGGATGTGATAAATTCTGTACCTATTGTATTGTGCCATATACCAGAGGAAAAGAACGTTCCCGTACTATGGAGGATGTATTGGATGAAATCCGTACATTAAAACAAGAAGGATTCAAAGAAGTAACATTGCTTGGTCAAAATGTAAATTCATATGGAAAAGATCTACATATTGCAGGTGGATTTGCGAAACTGTTGGAAGAAACTGCGAAAATCGGTATAGAACGTATTCGTTTTACAACAAGTCATCCATGGGATTTCAGTGATGAAATGGTCGATGTCATTGCTCAATATGACAATATCATGCCATTTATCCATCTTCCAGTGCAAAGCGGTGACAGTGATGTATTAAAGCTAATGGGTAGACGTTACTCTATTGAACAATATAAAACGCTGTTTCATAAGATTGAAGAAAAGATTCCCGGATGTGCAATATCTACAGATATCATCGTTGGTTTCCCAAATGAAACAAAAGAACAGTTCCAGCATACGTTGGATTTAGTTGATGAATGTAAATTTGATAATGCATTTACATTTATTTATTCTCCAAGAGAAGGAACACCTGCGGCACGAATGGAAGATAATATTCCTTTAGAAGAAAAACAAGAACGTTTACAGCAGTTAAACGAACGTTGGAATAAGTATGCATTAGAAAAAAATCTGGCATATATCGGTAAAACAGTAAAGGTGCTGGTAGATGGTCCAAGTAAGAAAAACAAAGACATTTACAGTGGATATACAGACACCAATAAACTTGTGAACTTTGTAAGAAAAGATGCAGAGCCAGGAGATATTGTAGAAGTCAAAATTACGGATGCGAAAACCTTCTCTCTGGATGGAGAACAGCTATAAAAAAGTGAGTAATCACTTTTTTTCTTGGAAAAAATTTTGAAAAATAAGCAATAATCGCCTAAGAGATGTAAAAACGTGGTATAATATAACCAGTTTATCGTGCTTTTGAAGAATTATAATCAGCAAAACATAATAACAACTATAAATTGGAGGTAAAACTATTATGGATAAAGTACGCATTTTTGCGCTTGGCGGACTTGACGAAGACGGAAAAAATATGTACGTTGTAGAAGTCAATGAAGCTATATTTATTATTGAAGCCGGTTTAAAATATCCGGATACAGACCAGTTAGGAGTGGAATTTATCATTCCGGACTTTACGTATTTAATTGAAAATAAAGATCGAATTCAGGGTATCTTTATTACACATGCACATGACGATGTCGTTGCGGCGTTGCCATATCTTTTAAAACAAATCAACATCCCTGTCTATACAGGACCATTAACTGCGAACATCATTCATGAAACACTGAAAAAAGAAGGTGTGAAGAATGCGAAGATTCATCGCATGAAACGTGTCAGCAAACAGGTAATTGGTGGTGTCAAGGTAAGAACATTCCCAATGACACATGCATTTCCTGATAATTTTGGTCTGGCTATTCAAACAGATCAGGGGTATATCGTGTATACAGGTGAATTCATCGTTGATTACGATATGCTGCAGGAAGAATTCCTGTGTGATTTAAATGAATTAAGTGATATTGGGAAAAAAGGTGTATTATGTCTTTTATGTGAATCCCAGTATGCAGATAAGAGTGGACATACAGCACCAAAACATCGTGTAACTTCTTTGATTGAACCAATCTTTGAAGAAAGCAGAGGAAGAATATTGATTTCCAGTTATTCACAGAGTTTATTCCGTATTATTGAGATTATCGAGCTAGCTAAAAAATTCAATCGTAAGATTTTCTTCCATGATAAAGATATGCGCGATATGTTAAAGATTTTAGAAGAAATGAAATACTATCGTGTACCAAAAGAAATGCAGGTTACAGAAAAGAATTTCGATGATGAAATGGAAGATATCGTGATCCTGTTGACAGGAAGTGGTAAAAACTTATTCCGTACGATGTCAAATATCGCCAATCATGAAGATAAATTTGTATCCTTTAGAACAAGTGATACCATTATTGTCGCAAGTCCTATTGTCAGTGGTACTGAAAATGATGCCAATGTCATGGAAAATGAAATCTATAAAGAAGGCGGAAAAATCTTTACACTGGATGGAAAAACGGTTTTATCCATGCATCCAAGTAGTGAGGATTTAAAGATGATGCTGTATTTATTCCGTCCAAAATACTATATTCCGGTAAAAGGTGAATATCGTCATTTATATGTTAATGCGAACCTTGCGACCAAGATGGGATATGGACCAGATAAGATTTTAATTCTGGACAATGGACAGGTTGCACAGTTTGAAAACAAAGTGTTGACCAGTGTTGGTGAACGTCTGGAATTGGAAGATACACTGATTGATGGTAAAGAAAACTGGGACGTTACCGGTGTTGTATTAAAAGATCGTGAAGTGTTATCTACGGATGGTGTCATGGTAGTTGGTGTAGGTGTCAGCTTTAAGACAAAAGAAGTCATCAATGGACCAGATGTACAAACAAGAGGTTTGATCTATTTAAAAGATGCAGAATATATTATCAAAGAAGTTGGTAATATTATGGAACGCTGTATTGAAGCTGCTGTCAAAGAAAAACGTTATGACAATTTGCAGGTTCGTGCAGAAGCAAGAGATAAAATCAGTAAATATCTGATGAAGGAAACAGGAAAACGTCCAATGGTGTTGCCTGTAATTCTAGAAATTAATATTTAAAATTTTATGTAGGAAGGGGCGAGGTTTGCGTTGGCAAAGGCTAAGACTAGAAAATCAACGAAACAGAAGCAGAAACTGGAGAATGAAATTCTGGTATACATTTATGCCCTGGTGCTGATTACGTTATCCATTATTGGTGGATTACAAATCGGATTCATTGGAGAAACAACGACTGGAATTATTCGCTATGTATTTGGAAACTTATATGGAGTTGTTTATGCCCTCGTCATCATTGGCAGTATTGCCATGATGTTGAAAAAAAGCATGAAGGATATTCCTGTAAAATACCTTTTAGGTATCGGAGTGTTGCTTCTGGCATGGATCATTGCGGCCAGTGTACCAGAAGATACGACATTAAAAGGTATGGATATTTTCAGTAAGTTTTTAAAAGACAGCATGCTTGTATTAAAAGGTGAAATTGCCGCAAAAGGTGGCTTGATTGGTGCTTTCCTGGTATCTTTAAGTACCTTTCTGTTTGATTATAAAGGAACATGGATCGTTGTCGGCGCACTTGTTATCTTAGGTTTGATTTTACTGCTTTGTGGGGCGCCGTTTGCTTCTATGAAGGCAATGGGTGCCAATATGGTGAAACCCTTTCAAACATGGAAAAGCAATGGTGGACAAAGAAAACAAAAGCGAAATGATAAACAAGAACAGCGTCGCAGAGAAAAAGAAGCCAGAGAACAGGAAGCAAGAGAGCGTACCCAGCAAAAACATGAAACCATGCTTGGGAAAATCAGTCTGGATGATCGAGTAAAACCTGGTCAGGTATCTTTTCTGGATATCGATGATGATTTTGATATCGAAAGCAGTAAGGAGCATATACCAGTAGAACCAGAACCGGAAGAAGAACCTTACATACCAAACAGCGATGTTGTGGTTGGATTCCATGAACATAAAAAACAGGATGATAAACGAATCATCGAAGAAACAATCGGTAAAGAAGATACCTTTGTATCGGAGTTTACTCAGGATTTTAGTAAGTATAAACTACCGCGTTTAACCTTATTAAAAGATCCTGGCAAAAAGAATAAAAATATGAACAACATTGCGGCGGCCAATGACAGTGGCCGCAAGCTGATTGAAATACTGGATGAATTTGGTGTCAAAGCCACCCTTGTAGCGACACATATTGGTCCAAGTGTCACAAAATTTGAAGTAAAACCAGATCTTGGCGTACGTGTAAATAAAATCAGTAATCTTCAAAACGATATCAAAATGGCGTTGGCAGCCAAAGATATTCGTATAGAAGCACCAATTCCTGGAAAATCTAGCGTGGGTATTGAAATTCCAAATGTAGAAAAAACTACGGTAAGCATGAAGGAATTGATGAAGAATGTACCCGAAAAATATGCGGACAGTAAATGCCTGTTTGCACTTGGAAAAGATTTGATGGGAAACTGTGTTTATGGGGAATTAAACAAGATGCCGCATTTATTGATTGCAGGTGCGACAGGTAGTGGAAAGTCCGTATGTGTGAATTCCATTATTACATCTATCCTGATGCGTGCAAAACCAGATGAAGTCAAGCTGCTTCTGGTCGATCCCAAAAAAGTAGAATTTACACCATATCAAAAGGTACCACACTTGATTGGTCCAGTCATTACAGATGGAGAAGAAGCAAATCGTGCATTAAAAGTCATTGTGACAATGATGGACAACCGCTATGAGTTATTTTCCATGGCAGGTGTTAGAAATATACAGGGATATAATGCGTATCTGGATGCTCATCCTGAAGAACAGTTACAGCGTTTGCCTTGGATTGTTGTCATTATTGATGAGTTAGCTGATTTAATGCTTGTGGCCGCAAAAGAGGTAGAAGGCAGTATCCAGCGTATCACACAGCTGGCACGTGCTGCTGGTATTCATTTGATTGTCGCAACACAGCGTCCTAGTGTGGATGTCATCACTGGTGTAATCAAAGCAAATATCCCAAGTAGAATTGCATTTGCTGTTTCCAGTGCTGTTGACTCAAGAACAATTCTTGATCAAATGGGCGCAGAAAAACTGTTAGGTTATGGAGATATGCTGTATGTACCTGTTGGAGAAACTGTCGCAACACGTGTACAGGGAGTATTTGTATCAGATGATGAAGTTCAGGCAATCTGTGATTTTGTGTCAAAACAGGCAAAACCTAAATATGAAGACGCATTCCTTCGGTTAGAAGCGTTAGATAACAGTATGGGCTCCTCTGGCGATGATGTCAGTGACCCTCTTTATGAAGAAGTAAAAGAATTCATTATACAGACCAGAAAAGCAAGTACATCACTGATTCAGCGTAAATTCAGTATTGGATATGCGAGGGCAGCACGTTTAATCGATACCCTAGAAGAAAAAGGAATCGTTGGACCAAGCCGTGGCAGTAAGCCAAGAGAAGTGTACGCAAAGAGTGAACAAGAAGAAATGGAATAACTCCTGACATTCAGGAGTTGTTTTTTTGAAACAGACAGTGTTTAAAGATACTGTTTGTGTTAAAATAGTAATACATGTTTATACTAAGGATATGGAGGTTTTAGAATGGACATAACAACAGGAGTCAGACTGCATAAAATACAGACAAAGAAATTTAAAGATATTGGAATCAGTATACGTTTTCAAAATACCTTGGAACGAAAAACAGCATGCGCAAGAAGTCTTTTGGCATTGATGCTGTGTGATCGCAGTAAACACTATGATACAAAGAAAAAAATGAGTGATGAACAGGATGCCTTATATGGAGCTACCCTGAATGCACAGACGGCAGGATATGGTTCAAGTCAGATCATTGAAATCAGAAGTAAAATTATACATCCCTGTTTTGTGGATGAAAAGGAAGATATCCTTACAGAATGGCTGAGCTTTTTAAAAGAAATCTTGTTTTCTCCTTTATTAAGTGAGGAAGCATTTGAAGAATCAAAACATATTTTATTATCAAAAATTAAACGAATGTTAGATGATCCGGCACAATATGTCATTAATGAGTGTTTAAAGCTGGCAGGTAAAAATACTTCTCTGGGTATTTCTGCACTAGGTGAAAAACAGGATGTGGAAGCCTTATGTTTAGATGATATCAAAAAGGTTTATGAAGATATGATTCAACATGATCAAATTGATATTATGATTTGTGGCGATATCCAAGAAGATATGATGGAAACCATCGCTTCCCAGTTGAACTTTACACCAAGAAAGACCGCTTTTGAAAGCTATTATGTAGCCCAAAATGATTTACATGCGGAAGTGGCACAACAGTATAAAAATATTTCTCAAAGTTATATCATGATGACATGGTTCACCAACACAAGTGCAGTTGATAAAGATTATTACGCCTTGCGTGTTGCGAATGCAATGTTTGGTCAATATTCTACAAGTCTTTTGTTTCAGGAAGTACGTGAGAAAAACAGTTTATGTTATTCTATCTTCAGTAATCTTATCAGTTATGATGCTGCACTGGGTGTAACAACGGGTATAGAAAAAGAAAATATTGAAAAGACTAGAACACTGATTATGGAACAGTTTGAACGATTAAAAAATGGCGATTTTAAAGATGAATTAATGGAAGTAAGTAAAACGATGATCATCAATTCTCTTCGAGCAAGTGATGATTCTATGAATTCATTGATTGCTCTTGCATATCAAAACACACTTTTACAACGCAATTATACAAGTGAAGATATCATTTCACTTATACAAAAAGTCACAAGAGAAGACGTGCTTCGCGTGATTTCCCGTTGTGAATTGAAACAAACGCTGATTGTCACAAAGGAGGATGATGCTCATGATCAAGAAGGAGAATAAACGTTATCAGGAAAGTTATGTAGAAGAAACCTTGGATAATGGATTACATGTTGTTTTATGGCAGAAACCAGATTATGCGAAAAGTCTGTTTATGATGGCAACGCCATTAGGGGCGTTAGACATGAAACAAAAGGATGAAAATGGGAAAGAATATGATTTTCCTGCAGGTATCGCACATTTCTTAGAACATAAAATGTTTGAAATGGAAGATGGAGATGTTATGGATTTATTTTCTAATATGGGTGCCAATGTGAATGCATTTACCTCTTATACAGAAACAGTATATTATTTTTCTACCACAGCAGATGTCATCCAGCCTTTACATTTATTATTAGATTTTGTACAAGATTTATCCATTACGAAGGAAAGCGTAGAAAAAGAAAAGGGAATTATCATACAGGAGCTGAATATGTATAAACAGATGAGTGATCAGCGCCTGCTGATGGAAACATTTTCATCTTTATATAAACACCATCCACTACGCTATGATATCGGTGGTGATGCAGAAAGTGTCACATCCATCACTTTGGAACAGTTAAAACAGTGTTACGATATTAATTATCATCCAGGTAAGATGATTTTGGTGGGTGTCAGTGCACAAAATCCTGAAGTTTTATTGAAAGAAATCAAGAAAAACCAACAGGCCAAAACTTTTCCAGCAGGTAAAAAGGTAATAAGAATGATGCAGGAAGAGCCTTATGAACCAGCCAGAAAAGATTTTGAATTTCAAATGGATGTCAGTATGCCAAAGCTTTCCATTGCGTATAAGATGCGTGGTGTAGAAGATATTTATGAACGTATCAAAAAGGAGTGGGCAATCCGTATGGTATTGGATGCGACCTTCTCATCATTAAATCCAGACTTCCAGAAATGGCTGGATGAAGGTATTATCAATGATTTTGTGGGCAGTGATGTCGATCTGGGTAAAGATTATGGCATGATGATGTTTTATAGTGAAACAAATAAAAAAGAAGCATTCTTAGCGATTGTAAAGGATATTGTTCAAAAGATTAAGCAGGAAGGTATTTCTGAAAGTTTACTTGAACAGTTGAAAAAGCGTTACTATGGACAATCTTTACGAAGCTTAAACTGCTTTGATGATATTGCGATTACCATGGTACGTAATTATTTTGATCAAAGCGATTTCTTTGCTTCTATGGATGTATTATATGATATTACACTACAGGATGTAAAAGATGCCTGTCAGATGATAGATGTCGACAATTTCTGTGTGATTGATCTTTTACCAGAAAATAAATAAAAAAAGTCCGTATTTGCAGATTCATCAAATAAATTTACATTTTTATAACTGAAATCAGGAAAAAATGTAAAAAAAGATGATTTTTATGCAAATACGGATTTTTGCATTCCTTTTGAATATCCATCATAATAGATAAAAAGAAAGGAATGATGAAAATGAACGTAGTAGCATTTGTAGGTAAAGTAAAAGAGATGCCGGTATTGAAAGAATCCAATGCAGGCAATAAGTTTGCGACCATGATCATGGAGGTTAACCGTAACTTTCAAAACAGTGATGGAACCCTTGATACAGATAAGATATCTGTGACGTTATGGAAGGGAATTGCAGAAACAACGATCAATACCTGCCGTCCGGGTGACTGGATTTCTGTAAAAGGTAGATTACAGGCACATGAATATGAAGGCAGAGATGGCATGATGCGCAGTGCATATGATATCATTGCAGAACATGTATCTATATTGCAATAAAAAAACAACCAAATCGGTTGTTTTTTTTAAGACTATCTGTTGTAGAATTCTACTACAAGCAGTTCGTTGAATTCCTGGTTTAATTCAGAACGTTCTGGAAGACGAAGGTAAGTACCTTTCTTAGCGTCTTTGTCAACGTCAACGAATGCTACAGTATTTAAGCTAGCTTCTAAAGCTTCTGTGATAGCTTTCATGTTTTTAGATTTTTCTTTAACTTCGATTGTCATACCAGGTTTACATACGAAACTTGGGATATCAACTTTTTTACCATTTACTAAAATGTGTCCGTGGTTAACCAGCTGACGAGCTGCACGACGAGTTCTAGCAAATCCTAAACGGTAAACGATGTTATCTAATCTTGATTCAAGTAATGCTAAGAAGTTGTCGCCCTTAACACCTTTCATTTTACTAGCTTTCTGGAAAGTGTTATAGAACTGACGTTCATTTAAGCCATACATGAAACGAATTTTCTGTTTTTCACGTAACTGCATACCATAGTTGGTAAGTTTTACACGTTTTGTAGGTCCGTGCTGACCAGGTGCATAAGCACGTTTCTGTAATTCTTCTCCAGTTTCTAAAATTGAGAAACCAAGACGGCGGGATGTTTTCCAAACCGGTCCATTAATTCTTGACATTTTATGTCCTCCTTATTGTTTTATAAGCTATAAAACAATAACAGTACGATACAAATCATCATTACACTGTGTTTCTGCTCACGATATCTTCGCCTGGCAGCCAGGTTACACAATATCCCGTATAACACGTCAGAAACGCTAAACTATGCAAGACTTTGTATGCTGCTATCAATTTTACGCCACTTTACTATAACAAATCTAACTTTTGTTGTCAATCAATTTTCAGGATTATTTTCTTATATTTCCTATTTAAATTACGTTTTATAACGGAGAAAAATATGATACAATATAGGCAATGAGAAATAAAGAGGTGTCGGCATGGAAAACTTTATCAACAATATCAAAAACGTCGTTTCAATTGATATACTGATTTACATTATTATCGCATTGATCGCATTGATTATTTTGACGATTGTCATTATGGCGTTAAGAAAAAAGAAAGCACGTAAAATGCTGGAAGATATGGAACTTCGATATAACACATTGAAAGGTGTGCCACTGGCATTTAAACTGAATAAAGCAGTTGCTTTATCCCGTGTAAATGAAATGATAGCAGAAGCAGTGGACAGCTGTAAGAGTGCTTTTGATATCGTACAGGAAAAACTAAAGGATTGTAGTGTACAGTTAGCGGAAATTGATGATTTGATTTATGTACACAAAAGCAAAAAAGCCAGAAATAAAATGCAGGAGTTGGAGGAAGATCTGAAAGTATGTGAAGAAAACGTAAATAAGATCAATGAAACACTGGATGGAATTCTGGAGCAAGAAAACGAACAACGTGTGCATATCAATCGTTTAAAAGAGAAATTCCGTTCATTGAAGAAAAAAATCGCAGATAATAAAACTTCTTATAATCAAAGCAATGAATATCTGGATAAAGAAATCGTACGTATAGAAAAGATGTTCTCATCTTTTGAAGAATGGATGTTTGCGTCTGAATTTAATAAAGCAGCAGATCAGCAAAAAGAAATCGGTGATGCTATCAAGGCATTAGAAGAATTAACAGATGTATTGCCTTCTATGTATGAACGTGCGAAAGGTGTTTTGCCAAGAGCAATCGATGAAGTGGGATACAATTATGCACAAGCTAGAAATAAAGGCATTTATTTAGAACATTTAGAAGTAAAACGTAATTTGGAAGTTATCAGCGATATGCTGAAGAATGATTTAAATAAATTGAGAAATGGAGATCCACAGGGTGTTCATGAAGATTTGAATGATTGTGAAAAACGTATTGTTCAGCTGCAAGAACAGATTTCCAAAGAAGAAAAAGCATTTGAAGAGGTCAGCAGTAATATTGATATCCTTTATGATAGTATTCGTACCATCAATCAGGATGTAGAAGATATCGAAAAGCTGTATGGAAAAGTTTATGAACGTTTTGGCTTTGAAAACTGGACATTGCGTTTGAAAGAAACAAGTGAAAAGCTGGCAGCATTAAATGATATGAAACGCAGTGTTGATAGAATTATGAGTGAACATAGTGTACCATATTCTACCTTGCTTATCAGTTATCGTGAACTTGAACAAAGTACTGCAGTGTTTGCTGGTGAAGTTGTGGAGATGAAAACTAAGCTGAACAACGCATGTAGTGATGAAGAACGTGCGAAAAAACAGCTTGTAAAATTACAGTTGATTGTAAATGAGATTCAGGTGAAAATGCGTAAACACAGACTTCCTAGCGTATCACAGAAATACGAAGAAGATCTGCATAAAGCAGAGCGCATGATCAAAGATATCAAAGTGATTTTAGACAACTCTCCATTGGATGTGAAAGAGCTGAATAAAGAATTGAAAGTTGCAATTGATTATATTTATACCTTATACAATAGTGTGAATAATCTGGTTGGTATGGCAATTATGGTTGAAAATACGATTGTATTTGGTAACCGTTACCGCAGTACGTATCCTGAAATAGATTCAGAATTAACACGTGCAGAACTGTGTTTCCGTAACGGACAATATACAAAGGCTTTAAAGATTGGTATCCAGTGTATTGAAAAAATGCATCCGGGAGCATATGAAAAACTAATCAATAAAGACGACACAAGTTTATTACGACAGGAGGCATAAAAGATGATTTATTTAGATTATGCTTCAACAACGCCAATACGTAAAGAAGTATTAGATACATATACAATGTTATTATCAAAATATTATGGGAATAGTGATTCTTTACATGATATCGGACGTGAAAGTGCCAGATTGATGGAACAAAGCCGTGCAAATATTGCACAGCTTTTCCATGTTCAGAAAGATGAGATATTTTTCACTTCCTGTGCAAGTGAATCTAACAATTATGCGACAAAAGCATATGCATGGGCAAATCAAAGAAAAGGCAAACATTTGATTACGACCTGTGTGGAGCACAGTTCTATTACCAATGCAATGAAACAGTTAGAGGAAAGCTTTGGCTTTGAAGTGACGTATTTACCAGTCAATGAGAAAGGCGTTGTTTCTTTAGAAGATTTAAAGAAAGCATTACGTAAAGATACCATATTAGTATCTATGATGATGATAAACAATGAAACAGGGGCAATCAATCCAATCAAGGAATGTGCTGATTATGTTCATCAAAATTCACGGGCAGCTTTTCATATGGATGGGGTACAGGCATTAGGAAAAATTCCGGTAGATTTAAAAGATGTAGATATGGCTACTTTTTCTGCGCATAAAATCTATGGTCTAAAGGGCAGCGCCTTATTTTATAAGAAGAAAAACATACAGGTTTTGCCTTTAATCAGTGGTGGTCAACAGGAAGAAGGACTTCGTGCAGGCACTAGCAATGCGCCAGCGGATATCGTATTGGCTAAGACATTGCGTTTAGCACTGGAAAGTCTGAATGACAATTATACCTATGTAAAAAAACTGAATACATGGCTTCGGGAAGCATTATCAACATGTGAAGATATTGTGATCAACTCACCAGAAGTGACATCTCCTTATATATTAAATATATCTGTGTTGTGTATTGGCAGTGAGGTAATGTTGAATGCTTTAAATGATAAAGGGTTTGCGGTATCTGCGCAAAGCACCTGTTCATCAAAGAGTAAAGCAATATCCCATGTATTATTGGAAATGGGACTTGGGGAATTAAGGGCAACACATGCCATACGTATTTCCATGTCACATATGACCACAATGGAGGAATTAGAATTATTCGTGAAAGCAATCAAGGAGGTTATTCATGACTATCGAACAAAATAAACTACAATACGACCATATATTGGTGCGTTTTGGAGAATTAAGTACAAAAGGAAAGAACAAAAAAGATTTTATCAAGCGTCTATTAACCAATGTGAAAAATGCATTGCGTGATTATGACAAATTAACTTATGAGCGTACTCATGATCGTATGTATATCATGCTGCATGGGGAAGATCCACATGAAGTAAGTGAACATTTACAGAAAGTATTTGGTATTTCTTCATTTTCATTTGCGATAAAAGTTGCGACCGATATTGAAGAAATGAAGAAAACAGCATTGATCATTGCCCAGCAAAGCGACGCAGAAACATTCAAAATCATTGCACGCAGAAGCTTTAAGCGTTTTCCAATGATTTCTGATGAAATCAATCGTGAATTAGCGGGAGAAATCCTGCGCAACACATCTTTACGCGTAAATGTAAAAGAACCACAGCTTCGTATTCAGGTGGAGGTACATGAATTTGATACCTATATCATGACCGGCAAAATTGCTGGTGCAGGTGGATATCCTGTTGGTGTAGGTGGAAAAGGAATGGTCATGCTTTCTGGAGGAATTGATTCACCAGTCGCAAGCTATCTGACGATGAAGCGTGGCGTTGCAATTGAATGCATTCATTATGCATCTCCACCATATACCAGCAAAGCGGCTCAGGAAAAAGTTTTACAGTTAGCCACAAAACTTGCGCCATACCAGGGGCATATCCGTGTACATATTGTACCATTTACGGATTTACAGCTTGCCATTTACCAAAACTGTGATGAGTCTTATGCAATTACCATTATGCGACGTATGATGTATCGTATTGCCCAGCGTTTAGCTGAGAAACAAAACTGTCTAGCGATTGTGAACGGTGAAAGTATTGGACAGGTTGCCAGTCAGACATTAGAAAGCATGCAGACAATCAACTGTGTAACCAATATGCCAGTGATTCGTCCAGTGGCATGTCTTGATAAATTAGAAATCATCGACATTGCGAAGAAGATTGATACATATGATATCTCTATTCAGCCTTTTGAAGACTGCTGTACGATCTTTACTCCAAAAAATCCAGTGACAAAGCCTACAATACACAAGGCGGAACATCTGGAATCCAGATTTGACTGGGATAAATTAATTGATGAATGCATAGAAAAAACAGAGAGCATCAATTTATATCCAACCAGCAAGATTGGTGAAGAAGATAACGAAAATATTTTTTAGTATAAATCTTGAAATCATCTCCATACTATTATCGAGGTGATAAAAATGGAAAGAAGAAATCAGCATAACGAACAAGTTCAACAGGACTTATATCAGTACGAAATGGGTATTGAATTAGGCGCAGATGTAGAATCTGAAAAGAGAAACCATCAGCGTGAATATGATGTTGAAAATTGCGGAAAAGACTTCAAAAACGAAGCCAACAACAAAATGAACAACAATCAGAGAAACAATAACCAGAACAACAACAAGTTCAACCAGAACCAGGATCGTTAATAAAGGAGAAGGATTTTTCAATTCAGAAGAATCCTTCTTTTTTTGTCGTCTGAGGTATGGTAAAATAAGAAAGAATGGAGAGAAGAAAATGTTAGAATGTCCAAAATGTAAAAGTGAATTAATAAAAACGAAACACTGTTATCAATGTGTGAACCATCACAGCTTTGATATAGCCAAACGCGGGTATGTTAATCTTTTGTTAGGCAATCATAAAGCAACCGGGGATGATAAGGAAATGGTGAAGGCGAGAACGATTTTTTTAAGCCATGGATACTATGCTCCTTTAAAAAATCGTTTGATTGAACTATTAAAAGATAAACAAATAAAGACACTGGCAGATGCAGGATGTGGTCAGGGCTTTTATACCAATGCCATACATGACGCATTACAATGTGATACCTATGGCTTTGACTTATCCAAATATGCAGTGGATGAAGCTTGTAAAGCACACAATGGGGTATTTTATGGTGTGTGCAATATTTTTCATATGCCATTATCAGATGAAAGCTGTGATAGCGTACTATCTGTATTTGCGCCAGTGGATATGAAAGAAAATGCCAGGGTGTTAAAACCAGGTGGATACTTTATCAAAGTAGGACCTGGTCCTAAACATCTGTTGGAAATGAAACAGGAGCTATATAAAGATGTATATGAAAATACTGTAGAAACTGGTTATGCAGGGTTTACATTATGTCATGAAGAACTGTTGGAATACACCATTGATTTACAAAATGCACATGATATCAAAGCATTATTTCAAATGACACCTTACTATTGGCGTACACCAAAGGAAAGCGTGGAACATCTGCTTTCTTTATCTGCGTTGACCACAAGGGTATCATTTCATATTACGATATATCGAAAGGAAGAGGCATGATGGATAGGAAAACAATGATACAATCGTACTTTGAAAGCTGGCTGATACAAGATCGTACGATCTGGCCGGAAATATTTTCAAATGATATTACATATTATGAATGTTATGGACCGTATTATCGAGGATTGGAGCAAATACTCAAATGGTTTGATGAATGGATGCGTTTTGGGAAAGTGATCGTATGGGATATTCATGATTATATGGAATGCGGCAATAAAAGTATTGTGACATGGTATTTTCAAACATTATATGATGGAGATGAAGATGCTTTTGAGGGTGTATCTTTGATCACTTTTGATGAATTTGGCCGGATATGTGAAGTGAGAGAATATCAATCCACACTGCCACATGTAGAAATTACCATGAAATAGCTTTTATAAACAATTTTGCTATGATATAATAAACAAGAATGTAATGAGAAAGGCGGAATTTAATAATGGCATTTGAATCATTAAGTGATCGTTTACAGAAAACGTTTAAAAATATAACAGGAAAAGGTAAGTTAACAGAAAAAAATATGAATGACATGCTACGTGAAGTACGTATGTCTTTATTGGAAGCGGATGTCAACTATGGTGTCGTTAAAGATTTTATTGCCCGTGTAAAAGAAAAAGCAATGGGCACGGAAGTTATGACATCATTAAATCCTGGACAGATGGTCGTAAAAATCGTTCATGATGAAATCGTTGATTTACTTGGAACGCAGGATGCGCCATTAAATTATAAGGCAATGGGTCTAACAACCATCATGATGGTTGGTTTACAGGGTACTGGTAAAACCACAGCCAGTGCAAAAATTGCGAATGTAATCAAAAAGAAACAAAGCCGTAATCCATTATTGGTTGCATGTGATGTAATTCGTCCAGCTGCAATCGAACAGTTAAAAACACTAGGAGAAACCATCGGTGTTGAGGTTTTCTCTTTAGGTGTAGAAACAAAAGCATTGGAAACTGCTCAGAAAGCAATGGCGTATGCACAGGAAAAAGGCTATGATACGGTGATTTTTGATACCGCCGGCCGTTTGCATATCGATGAAGAACTAATGCAGGAATTACAGGATATCAAAGCATATGTACATCCAGATGATATCTTATTGACAGTGGATGCAATGACTGGTCAGGATATCGTCAATGTGGCAAACAGTTTCCATGAACAATTGGATGTAACAGGTCTTGTTTTAACAAAGCTTGATGGTGATTCTCGTGGCGGTGGAATTTTATCTGTACGTGCAATTACCAATGTACCTGTTAAATTCGTTGGTTTAGGTGAAAAAATTGAAGATTTGGATGTATTCCATCCAGATCGTATGGCAGATCGTATTCTGGGTATGGGAGATATCTTATCACTTGTGGAACAGGCACAGGAAAAGATGGATATGGAAGCAAGTGCAAAGAGTGCAAATCGTATGATGAATGGTCAATTTACTTTGACTGATATGCTGGTACAATATGAACAAATTGAAAAAATGGGTTCATTAGGGGGCATGATGAAGCTGATTCCTGGCTTCTCACAGATGGCAGGGCAGATTGATGAAGATAAAGCAGACAGTAAATTAAAGAAAAGTAAAGCCATCATTTTGAGTATGACACCAGAGGAACGTGAAAATCCTAGTATCTTAAGAGCAAGCCGCAAAAATCGTATTGCCAAAGGTAGTGGAACAAGCGTTGCGGATGTTAATCGCTGTATCAATGAATTTGAAAAAATGAAGACTGTTATGAAGCAGATGTCCAGTATGGCAAAAGGTGGCAAAATGCCTGGTATGGGTGGCATGGGTGCTCTTGGTGGCATGAAACAAATGCGTGCTATGAATAAAGCCATGAAAAAAAATAAGAAAAGAAGATAGAAAGTAAGGAGAAATCCTTGCTTTTTCTATGGAATACGAAAAAAATGCAAGGTGTAAAGTAAAAATACTTGACACCCTTAAAATCTATGGTATACTAAGACAGGTAAAAAGATAAATAGGAGGAATTAACATGGCTGTTAAATTAAGATTAAAAAGAATGGGTTCTAAAGGAAAACCTTTCTACAGAATAGTAGCTGCTGACTCACGTTCACCTAGAGATGGACGTATTATCGAAGCAATCGGTACTTACAATCCAACAACAAACCCTGCAAACGTTACATTAAATGAAGAACTTGCAATGAAATGGTTGAACGATGGTGCTCAGCCTACAGATACAGTTCGTAACATCCTGTCAAAACAGGGTATCATGAAACGTTTCCACGAAGAAAAAAACGCTAAATAATCATGATCGATTACGAAAAAGTTTTATTGGATCTTGTAAAACCGATGGTAGAAGACAAGACGAACGTTTCCGTTAAACAGATGGATTCTTTAGACGACAACGAAATTTTACTGTATGTATACGCAAACAGTGAAGATGTTGCACGTTTAATTGGACGTCGTGGTATGATGGCAAGCAGTATTCGTCAAATGATGTCTGTGGCATCACGTAAAGAAGATAAACGTGTAACCATCAAGTTTGAATCTTATTAGGATGCACAATGCATCCTTTTTTTGGAGGAATAATATGAAACAGATAAAAATCGGTGTTTTAGTGAATACACATGGATTAAAAGGGGAAGTAAAAGTAAAACCAATGACAGACTTTCCTGATATCCGTTTTCAGAAGGGCAATACAATCAATATCCAATATCAGGATAAATTGATTCCGGTTGCAATTAAACATGTTAGAGAACAGAAGGATTTGCTGCTATTGACATTTGAAGAATATGATGACATCAATCAGGTGGAACCTTTTAAGGGCAGCGTATTAAGTATAGATGAATCACAGTTACATGAACTGGAAGAAGATGAAGCTTATTATTTTGAACTTCAGGATTGTGAAGTATATGATGAAACAGATCATTTGATCGGTACCGTTTGTGAAGTAATTGAAACAGGTGCGAATGCAGTTCTTCGTGTAAGGGGAGAAAGAGAATATCTGATTCCTTATGTGAAAGCATTTGTTACAGACTTTGACGCGCAAACAAAACGTATCACAGTAAAGATGGTGGAGGGTTTATGAAAATAACCATATTGACCCTGTTTCCAGAATTTTTTGACAGCTTTCAAGCAACATCAATTATCAAACGGGCATTAGATCGTCAGCTCGTTGAATTTGAAACCGTTGATTTTCGCCAATATACCTTAGATAAACATAATCACGTGGATGATACACCATGTGGTGGTGGGCAGGGTATGCTGCTATCTTGTCAACCAATCGTGGATTGTATCAAAGCCGTAAAAACAGAAGGCTCTTTGGTTGTTATGATGTCACCACAGGGAAAAACGTTCACGCAGAAAGTGGCACATGAATTCGCAAATGTAAACCATTTGATTTTATTGTGTGGACACTATGAAGGTTTTGATGAACGTATTCGAGATTATGTCGATATGGAAATCAGCTTGGGCGATTTTGTATTGACAGGTGGAGAAGGGGCAGCTATGGTAATATCCGATGCAGTAATCCGTCTGTTGAATGGTGTGATTCTGGAAGAAAGCCATGCAGATGATTCTTTTGAAAATGGATTGTTAGAGTATCCTCAATATACAAGACCTGTAGAATACGATGGAAAGCGTGTGCCAGATGTATTGTTAAGTGGACATCATGCCAATATACGTAAATGGCGGTTAAAACAATCATTGATCAGAACGATGGAAAAACGCCCGGATTTATTAGAAAATCGTGTATTTACAAAAGAAGAAGAGAAATTAATGCAGGAAATCAAGGCAGAACGTGCCTTAGAGAAAGAAAAGTAAAATAAACAGGTAATAAAATCAATAATATAAATTATGTAAAATCACTTTTCAATTACTATTGAAAATGGTATGATTAATACATGAAAGTACCCGTAAACTTTCTTAATAACGACGACAAAAAACAGATGTAAAAAAATGAAAAAAACAATTGCAAAGACGATGATCCTATGATATTATTATAAAGCCTATTGGCACGCGGTTCCGCTGAACATATTCTGATTTATGAACCTCAACGTAATATATGATAGAAAAGGAGCGCCGTGAATTATGAACATGCAATTAGTTAACGAAGTAACAAAATCACAATTGAAGAAAGATGTACCTTTCTTTAAGCCAGGTAGCACTGTACGTGTACACGTTAAGATCAAGGAAGGTGACAAGTCACGTATCCAGATCTTCGAAGGATTGGTAATCTCTAAACAGGGTGGAGGAATCGCTGAAAACTTCACAGTTCGTAAGATTTCTAACCAGATTGGTGTAGAAAGAACTTTCCCTATCCATTCTCCAATTGTTGAGAAAATTGAAGTTGTACGTAACGGTAAAGTTAGAAGAAATAAATTATTCTACTTACGTGGACGTTCAGGAAAAGCTTCTCGTATCAAAGAAATTCGTTAGTAAAGGAAAAGTCGGGTGTCTACTCGACTTTTTCATTAGCTTTTTCGCCTACTGGAGGAATGAAAGATGGCTCGCGAAAACAACAGACATAAAGGAGATTCCAAAGAAACCTTAGGAAAAGTGATCGCTTCAAATTTGTTTTCTTTATTGAAAATCTTTTTGTTGTGTCTTGTCGCAGTCTATGGAACATTTAATTATCTTGTGAAACCAACATGGATCTATGGGGTAAGTATGTATCCAACATTAAAAGATGGTGCTTTTGTGGTAAGCAATGCCTTTGTGGGACATTTTATGGATGTTCACCGACAGGATATTGTCATTGCCTATGATTCAAAATTTGCGCCAGTCGTGATTGTAAAACGTGTCATTGGCCTTCCAGGAGATACCATTTATGCGAAAAACGACATTGTATATGTTAATGGAAAGCCATTAGATGAGCCATATCTAGAAAGTGACTATGCCAGAACGTTTCGAGAACTGCAAGGCAGCTTTACAAGTGACTTTGGTCCGGTCACATTAGGGGAGGACGAATATTTTCTGATGGGGGATAATCGTGTGAAATCAGAAGATTCCCGTGTGCGGGGACCAATCAAACGTGACGCAATCAAGGCATGTGGTACCTTTGTCATACTGAAGGGAAAATAATAGGAGTAGTTTATGAAAAATCGAAAAGAAAAAAAACAAAGGGATCGCTTGGATATTCTTTTGACGATTTGTGATTATGCAAGGGTTTTTGTGATTGCGATATTGATTTCCCTGCTGGTATTCACCTTTGGTGTTAGAAAAAAAGTAGTATCCGGAAACAGTATGTATCCCATACTGCAGGATAAAGAAGATGTATTGATCAATGTGGCCGCTAGCTATCTGACAAGTATTGACCGTTTTGATGTGGTAGTGGTAAAAAATGAAAATGAAGAACATGATCTATGGGTAAAACGTGTCATTGGCCTTCCAGGTGAAACCATTGCCTACAAAGATGGAAAACTGTACGTTAATCATCAGGTGGTAGAAGAAACATTTTTAGATACAACATATATGGAAAAGGCAATGAAAGAAAAATCCCTTTCTGTATTTACACAGGACATGGAGGAAATAACACTTCAAAAGGATGAATACTTTCTGGCTGGAGATAATCGTGTAAATTCATTAGACAGCCGTACACCAAGTGTTGGTCCTTTTCATAGAAATCAAATCATTGCGAAAGGTGTACTGGTGTATTCACCTTTGTCGAAAGTGAGGTATATATCAGATGGAAAATAAAGAAAGTAAAATACGTATTCAATGGTTTCCCGGTCATATGACCAAAGCAAAACGGGAAATGCAGGAAAAGATGAAGATGGTAGACATGGTCATTGAATTAAGAGATGCCCGTATACCGAATGCCAGCAAAAATCCGATGATTGAAGAATTATGTGGACAAAAGCCACATCTGATCATCTTATCTAAAAAAGATAAAGCGCAGGATGTGATCACCAAAAAATGGATGGATGCATTAAGTAATGAAACTACCAAAGTCATTGCCTTAGATATCATCAAAGAAAATATCACACCCAAAGTAGTCGCAGCCAGTAAGGAGCTGATGAAAGCGAAGATTGATCGTATGATCAAGCGTGGCATACGCCCGCGTGCAATCCGTGCGATGGTGGTCGGTGTACCTAATGTTGGAAAGAGCACCTTTATCAATCGTATTGCGAAAAAGAAAGTTGCAGTGACAGGTGATCGCCCTGGGGTAACAAGATCGCTTCAATGGTCAAAGGTTAACCAGGATTTAGAATTATTAGATACTCCGGGTGTATTATGGCCAAAATTTGAAGATGAAACCGTAGGTGTACTATTGGCTATTACAGGAGCCATACGTGATGAAATTCTTCCATTGGAAGAAATTGCGGCATGGGCAATGCGTTATCTGATTGCCCATCATCCAGACGCACTTGTCAAGCGTTATGGTGTAGAAATCTGTGATAATCCATATGAGATGTTGGAACGAGTTGCCAGAAAACGGGGATTTATGCGTAATCAGGAAATGGATGAAAAACGTACCATTGAAACATTCTTAAGAGAGATTAGAGATGACAAGCTGGGCGCAATCAGCTGGGAGGTACCAAATGAAATGTGAAAATGAATATGAAATCGCATGGTGGAACCAGGGAAAAAAGAAAATCATAGGAATTGATGAAGCAGGACGAGGACCAATTGCTGGTCCTCTTGTTGTAGCTGCAGTTAGTTTTCCTGTTGGTTTTTCCCATGAAGAGATTTATGATTCAAAAAAAGTAAGTGAAAAGAAGCGAAAACGTTTATTTAAAGAAATCATTACGTTGGCAAGTGAATATCATATCGCCATCATTGAGCCACCAATCATTGATGAACTGAATATTTATCGTGCAACCCAAAAGACTATGCAAAAGTTAAGTGAAATGTTTGTAGACGGGGATGGGGTGTTGACAGATGCGATGCCTCTTCCTGAAAATAAGCTGGATGTCATATCCTTGGTAAAAGGTGATCAAAAAAGTGTTAGCATTGCGGCAGCCAGTATTTTAGCCAAAGTCACGCGTGATGGCATCATGCAGGCATATGATAAACAATATCCCCAATATGGTTTTGGCAAACATAAAGGATATCCAACAAAAGGTCATATAGAAGCTTTGCATACTTATGGTGTGATAGAAAAACTATACCGGAAAAGCTATGGACCTGTCGCAGAAATGAATCAATTGACACTGGATATTTAGAAATAAAATAAGAAAAATAAGAAATATAAAAATATGATTGCAAAAAAATAAGAAAGAGAATATAATGAAGATAAGAAAGGTGGTGGCAGTATGTTAGAATGGGTGAAAGGCAATGTGTACACGCTGGTATTGACATTATATCCCAACAACATAACGCTGAACAGCAGCGCTGCTTCTTACTTCAAGGATGTAAGATGGTCGATGATTGGACTGGATAAGGAAACACATCTACTGGCAATTAAGCCGGTAACAAAAAGAGAGGTGGATCTGCAATTAGTACCTTTGGATCAATTGCATAAGGTATCTGTTGGAAAAGGTTATGCAAGGATTTCAAATAAGACGATCATCGAAGAAATATCGTATATGATTGATGCAGATATTGATGGGCTAAAAGTAAATGCTACATTTGATGAGAAGGAAAATATGCTGATTGCAGATTTATCGCTTCTCGTAAAAGACAAGGGGTGAAATTATGATAACTTTCATTTGGATTGCCATTAGTGTTGGTGCTGTGGTACTAGAGCTGATCACACCAACGGCCTTAGTCAGTATATGGTTTGCTGTAGGTGGCATCATTGCAGTTATCTTGGCTGCATTAAACATGCCATTATGGCTTCAGATTGCAGCATTCGTCATTGTATCTTTTGTCAGCATGCTGGTGGTAAGACCAGTCGCTTCCCGTTATCTTCGTGGAAATACCGTTGCGACAAACGCTGATCGCTGTATTGGCGAAATTGGAATCGTGACAAGAAAAATCAGTGAAGATGCATGGGGAGAAGTGAAGGTAAATGGTGCATTATGGAGTGCTGTTTCCGTAGAACATGATACAATCGAAGAACATGAAGAAGTAAAAGTAGTCGCTATTGAAGGTGCTAAACTGCTTGTTAGAAAAGTGGTTTAACATAGATAAAAAAGGAAAGACAGGTGAGTTATATGAGTTTATTTTGGATTATTGTATTAGTAATTTTAGCATTGATTGTCATTGGATTATTTGCATATCTTGTACGTATCGTGCCACAGGCAAAAGCGTACGTTATTGAACGTTTGGGTGCTTATCATACAACTTGGAATACCGGGGTGCATTTTTTAGTACCATTTATTGATCGTGTATCTAATAAAGTGACCTTAAAAGAAGTTGTAAAAGATTTCGCGCCACAGCCAGTTATCACAAAAGATAATGTTACGATGCAAATCGATACCGTTGTTTATTTTGCGATTACCGATCCTAAACTTTATACGTATGGTGTCGTAGGACCAATCACAGCAATTGAAAATCTTACAGCAACAACTTTGCGTAATATCATTGGTGAACTGGAATTGGATGAAACATTGACATCTCGTGATATCATCAATACAAAGATGCGTGCGATTTTGGATGAGGCAACAGATCCTTGGGGCATCAAGGTAAATCGTGTAGAAGTAAAAAACATCATTCCACCACGTGATATTCAAGAAGCCATGGAAAAACAGATGCGTGCAGAACGTGAACGTCGTGAATCTATCCTTCGTGCGGAAGGGGATAAACGTAGTGCTGTTTTAACTGCTGAAGGTGAAAAAGAAGCTATGGTACTGCGTGCAACTGCAAAGAAAGAAGCAATGATTGCGGAAGCTGAAGGTCAGGCACAGGCAATGGAAAGAATCTATCAGGCACAGGCTCGTGGTATTGAAATGATTAAAAATGCCAACCCTACAAAAGAATATTTAAGCTTAAAGAGTCTGGAAACTTATGAAAAGATGGCAGATGGCAAAGCTACAAAGATCATTGTGCCAAGTGAACTTCAAAACATGGCCAGTGTATTAACCAGTGCTAGAGAAATCTTGATTGATGATGCTGAAAAAGAAGTAGAAACATTGATCAAAGGTAAAAAATAAGGAAGAAAAAGCAGGTATTTGAAAAAATATCTGTTTTTTTAAAACTTTTTTAGGATTTTCACACCTTTTTTACGTATATAAATAGTAGGAGGTGTTTTTTTTATGAGAGAAAAGCTTTTGTATTATGCGGTAAAGTATGATGGTGATTATCAAAAGATCAAAAAAGCCATAGAGAAGGATGAACCATGGGAGAAGATTACCTATGATGGTTGTTACCTGACCATAGTGGATGCGATGTATCCAAAGAAACTCAAACGGCTGCAATATGCGCCATGGGTATTGTTTTATGAAGGGGATCTTTCTTTGATGGAGCGTAATGCGTGTGGGATTGTAGGCAGTCGAAATGTATCTGCATATGGAGCACAAATGTGTCGTATCATCACAAATATTTTGAAAGAAAAATATACCATTGTATCCGGTCTTGCCAAAGGGGTAGATGCTTTATCTCATCGATATGCATTAGATACCCATACCATCGCCGTCATCGGCTGTGGCTTAGATGTAATATATCCCAAAGAAAATGCATGGCTGTATGATAAAATACGCAAACAGCATTTACTATTGAGTGAGTATCCCAAAGGCAGTAAGCCTTTTGCTTATCATTTTCCATGGCGAAATCGTATCCTGGTTGGTTTAAGTGATCAATTGGTTGTGGTAGAAGCCCGTAAACGAAGTGGAACCATGATCAGTGTAAATGAAGCGCTCGCAATTGATATACCAGTATATTGTGTGCCACATGACTTTTTGAAAAAGGAAGGAGAGGGGTGCAATCTACTCATATCCCAAGGGGCGAATATCCTAGTGGATGAAGAAGATATTCGCAACATTTGAAATAAAATGTTTGACAAAATCAAAATATACGCTAATAATAGGATACGTATATTTTATCAAGTAGGAGGCTATAATGAAAAATTTAGTAATTGTGGAATCACCTTCCAAATCTAAAACAATAGAAAAATATTTGGGGGAAGACTTTCATGTCGTTTCTTCCAAAGGACATATTCGTGACCTTGCGACAACAGGGAAAGGCGGCTTGGGGATTGATGTTGATCATGACTTTGAGCCAACCTATAAAATCAGTACAGACAAAAAAGCAGTCGTTAAAGAATTAAAAGAACTGGCAAAGAAAAGTGAACAAGTGTATCTAGCAAGTGACCCCGACCGTGAAGGAGAGGCAATTGCATGGCATTTGGCAAATGTATTAGAACTGGATATGGATCAGGATAATCGTATCATTTTTCATGAAATCACGAAGAATGCAGTGACAGATGCTTTTCAGCATCCAAGGAAAATCGATCAGAATCTTGTGAAATCACAAGAAGCAAGACGTATGCTGGATCGTATCATCGGATTTAAATTAAGCAAGCTGTTACAAAGTAAGATCAAAAGCAAGAGTGCTGGCCGTGTACAATCTGTCGCATTGCGTTTGATTGTAGAACGTGAAAATGAAATTCGTGCATTTAAGAGTGAAGAATACTGGACACTTGCGGCAAATATCACAAAAGATGGCAAGATGTTTGCGGCTTCTTTAAATAAGGTAGATGGAAAAAAAGCTGAACTGAAAAATCAAGAACAGGTAGATGCCATCATCAATCGCTGTCAGGATGATTTTACAGTAGCCAAGATTGAGAAAAAGGTTCGTAAAAAAGAAGCAAAAATGCCTTTTATCACTTCTACATTACAGCAGGAAGCAAGTACAAAGCTTGGCTTTGGCGCAAAAAAGACCATGCAGATCGCTCAAAAGCTGTATGAAGGTATTGCATTAAAAGGCGGCTCACCAGAAGGTTTGATTTCCTATATGCGTACCGATTCTACACGTTTAAGTGATATCTTCGTAAAAGATGCAGAAGATTACATCGAACAAACATATGGAAAAGAATATAAAGGAAAAGCCAAACAAAAAAACAGCGAAAACGCACAGGATGCCCATGAAGCTATTCGTCCAACCAATATTTTAAATACACCAGAATCTGTGAAAGAATATTTGACGAATGATCAATATAAGTTATACAAACTGATCTATGCACGTACACTTGCATCCTTAATGGCACCTAGTAAATCTGATGTTGTTAATGCGCAGATCGTATGTAATGGCTGTGAATTTAGTGCAAATGGATCAATCTTGACATTTGATGGTTATTTAAAAGTATATAGTGCTTATGAAAGTGTAAAAGATGAAATGCTGCCTGCCTTAAATGAAGCAGAAATATTAAAAGAAGTCGAGCTGGAAGGCAAACAGCACTTTACAGAACCACCACTTCGTTATAGTGAAGCACGTTTGATCAAAGATCTAGAAGAAAAAGGTATTGGACGTCCTAGTACGTATGCCATTATCATTGATACCTTACAGGCAAGAGGCTATGTTTCATTAGAACGTGCCAGCGAAGGCAGTAAGACAAAGGTGTTTTTCCCAACAGAACAGGGAGAATTAACTGATACCAAACTACAGGAGTTTTTCAGTGGAATCATCAACGTTTCTTATACGGCGGATATGGAGCATCATTTAGATGAAATCGCAGCTGGTAAACGTGACAATATTGAAGAAGTGCGTACCTTCTATCATGAATTTGAACCATTGCTTGAAAACGCATATGAAAACATGGAAAAGAAGGAATTAGAACGTACAGGAGAAATGTGCCCGGAATGTGGCAGTGAATTGGTCTATCGTGTGGGACGCTATGGTAAATTCATCTCTTGTATTAACTTTCCTACCTGCCGTTATACCAAGGGAGAAGAGGATGATGAAAATCCTACAGATGAAGTATGTCCAAAATGTGGTGGAAAATTAGTGACCAAAAAAGGACGTTTCGGTTCATTTTTAGCGTGTGCAAATTATCCTGAGTGCAAATATATCAAAAGCAACAAGCCAAAAGAAGAACCTGTACCTACAGGAGAAATGTGTCCAGAATGCGGGCATGAATTGGTACAGCGTAAATCACGCTTTGGCACAACTTTCATTGGATGTAGCAATTATCCAAAATGCCGTTATATCAAAAAAGAACCTAAGAAAACAAAAGAAAAAGACGAAACAGAAGAAAAAAAGACAACAGCCAAGAAAACCACAAAGGCAAAAACAACAAAAGCTAAGACGACAAAGAAAACCACAACCAAAAAAGTGGTAAAGAAAAAATCTGAAGCAGAAAAGGAAGCGTAAAATATGCAGAAAGTAACTATTATCGGCGCAGGACTTGCGGGAAGTGAAGCTTGTTATCAGCTGATCAAACGAGGCATACCCGTACGTTTGATTGAAATGCGCCCTGTTCATACATCGCCTGCGCATCAAAGTGATCGTTTTGCGGAGCTGGTATGCAGTAACTCTCTGCGCTCTGATTCTTTAAATAATGCAGTAGGTATTTTAAAAGAAGAAATGCGTCATTTAGATTCTTTGATCATGAAATGTGCAGATGAACACCGCGTTCCTGCAGGCAGTGCCCTGGCAGTCGATCGTGTTGGCTTTGCGCAGGCAGTGACTGATTATCTAAGTCAGCATCCCTTAGTAGAAGTCGTGCATGAAGAAGTTGATCAGATACCTGAAGGACCGCTGATCATTGCCAGTGGACCATTAACCAGTGATGCATTAGCAAAAGCAATTCAGGAATATACCCATGAAGATTATTTTCATTTCTATGATGCCGCAGCACCAATTATTGAAAAAGACAGCATTGATTTTTCCAAGGCTTATATCAAATCACGTTATGATAAAGGTGAGGCAGCTTATATCAACTGTCCTATGACAAAGGAAGAATTTGATGCATTTTATCAGGCGTTGATTCATGCGGAAACTGCAGAATTACATGACATTGATCATCAAACATATTTTGAAGGCTGTATGCCATTTGAAGAAATGGCAAGACGGGGAGAAAAAACATTGTTATTTGGACCAATGAAGCCGGTAGGCTTGGAAAAGCCAGATGGTACTTTGCCCTATGCTGTTGTTCAACTGCGTCAGGATAATGCCGTGGCAACTTTATATAATGTGGTAGGATTTCAGACGCATTTAAAATGGGGAGAACAAAAACGTATTTTATCTATGATCCCGGGACTGGAAAATGTATCCATCGTTCGCTATGGCGTCATGCATCGAAACTCCTATCTATGTGCACCTAAGGTATTAAGAGAAACGTATCAGCATGTGTGTCGGGATGATTTATTTTTTGCTGGTCAGCTAACTGGTGTAGAAGGCTATGTAGAAAGTGCTGCTAGTGGATTGCTGGCTGGCTTAAATATGGCAAATCTAATCAAGGGCAAACCTGCAGTTGCACTACCGGATACCTGTGTGATTGGTTCTATGGCACATTACATCACACATGCATCTGCGAAATACTTCCAGCCAATGAATGCCAATTTCGGTATCATGACATTGAAAGAAAAAGTCAAAAAGAAAGATCGAAAAGAAGCATTTGGTAAACAGGCATTAGCCGTTATTGATGAATATAAGGAGCAATTTACAGACTAATGTACCCCTCTGTATTTGAAAATTATCTTGACCGGTTTTTAGACTATAATCAAGCCATGAATACCGGCAGTATTCATACCTTGGATGCATATCGTCGTGATATCTGTGAGTATTTTGACTTTTTGATGGCAGAAGGTATAGAAAGCTTGGAGGATGTGGATCGTAAAATCGTTATGAACTTTATTTCTTCTTTACGTATGAAAGATGGTCAATATGGTACGTTGAAGAATTCCACCATCGCAAGAAAACTATCTTCTCTTCGCTCTTTCTATCGCTATCTGAATGAGTATATTGGTATAAAAACCAATCCGTTTCTTTATATGAAATCACCCAAGCAGGGAAGAAGGATTCCAGAATTTCTTTTTCTAGATGAAATGGAGTTGTTTTTGAATTCATTCGATGAACATGATGATGCAGCCATTCGTGATCGCGCAATGTTTGAGATTATGTATGCCTGTGGTCTGCGTGTAAGTGAAGTGGTCAATCTGCGCTTTGATGATATTGATTTTAATGATCAAATATTGCGAATCCTTGGTAAAGGAGATAAAGAGCGTATTGTACCTTTCTATAAACAGGCAGGCGATCAGATCCAGTATTATGTTGGACATGTACGTAGCAAATGGGTCATAAAGGAACATGGCTTTGTATTCGTCAATCAGCGTGGAGCAAAAATGACAACACGTGGGGTACAGTATCGGATGCAACAGCAGGCAAACCAATGCGATTTACATATCCATATACATCCACATATGTTTCGCCACAGCTTTGCGACACATTTGTTAGATAATGGGGCTGATTTGCGCCTGGTTCAGGAATTATTAGGGCATGCCTCTTTGTCTACCACACAGATTTATGTGCATGTAAGCAAGGAAAGATTAAAAAACGCTTACTTTGCGGCACATCCTCGAGCAAAAAAGTAGGAAAAATTAAGAAAAGTATTTGAAACAATAGAAAAATATGGTATAATCAACAATGGCGTTTAGAAATACGTCAATACACACATCATGGATTCGCATGGCCCGTGCTTTAGCTGAATGAATCAGCAATGATAAGTTGCCATGGTTTGAAATGATGGAGGTTAAACGGAAAGTGAGGAAATTTAAATGTCAGTAGTAACAATGAGAAAATTATTGGAATCTGGTGTACACTTTGGACATCAGACACGTAGATGGAACCCTAAAATGAAACCAAACATCTACGCAAGCAGAAATGGTGTGTATATCATCAACCTTGAAAAATCAATGGAACAGATCGATACTGCATACGCTGCAATGAGAGATATCGCTGAAAAAGGCGGTAAAGTATTATTCGTAGGAACTAAAAAACAGGCACAGGCTGTGGTTGTGGAAGAAGCTTTACGTTCAGGAAGTTTCTTTGTTAACCAGAGATGGCTTGGTGGATTGCTTACAAACTTCCGTACAATTCAGAAACGTGTAAAACGTTTGGTTGAAATTGAAGAAATGGAAGCTAGTGGCGTATTAGATGTATACCCTAAGAAAGAAGTTGCTCAGATCAAGAAAGAAAAAGCAAAACTGGAAAACTTCTTAGGTGGTATCAAAGAAATGAAAAAACTGCCAAACGCATTGTTTGTTATCGATCCAAAAGAAGAACACAATGCTGTAGCAGAAGCTAAAAAATTAGGTATCCCTGTATTTGCTATGGTAGATACAAACTGTGATCCTGAAATGGTAGATTACCCAATCGCTTCTAATGATGATGCTATCCGTTCAGTAAAACTGATCACTACTTTGATGGCTGATGCAATCGTTGAAGCTAAAGGTGGATTATTAAGTGTAGCTCACAATGTAGATGAAAACGAAGAAGATGTAACAATGAAAGATGTTATCATCAACGTTGAAGAACAGATCGCTGAAAACGAAAGACGTCGTCGTCAGAGAAATGAAGAAAGAAGAAACCGTCGTCCTTATGATCGTAACCGTAACGGACGTGGTGGAAAAGCTCCTTACCAGAAACGTGAAAACGTTAAACCTGCTGAAACTACAAATGAAGAAGCAAAACCAGCTGAAACTCCAGCTGCTGAATAATTAGGAAACTATAGGAGGTAAGATCATGATTACTGCACAGATGGTAAAAGAACTGCGTGAAAAAACAGGCGCAGGTATGATGGACTGTAAAAAAGCTTTAACTGAATGTGATGGAGATATGGCTAAATCAATCGACTGGCTGCGTGAAAAAGGTATCGCAAAAGCAGCTAAGAAGAGTGATCGTATCGCTGCTGAAGGTTTAACTCGTGTTGCTGTTGAAGGCAATACAGGTATTGTATTTGAAGTTAACTCAGAAACTGACTTCGTTGCGAAAAACGAACAGTTCCTTGCTTTATTAGATACAGTAAGAGATGTATTATTAACTGAAAAACCAGCTGATTTAGATGCTGCTTTAGCATGCACAGTAAATGGTGAAACAGTTGCTGATATTATCACAACTGCAACAGCTACAATCGGAGAAAAAATTACACTTCGTCGTTTCGCTGTTGTTGAAAAAGCTGATGATGAATTCTTCGGTGCTTACATGCACATGGGTGGAAAAATTTCTGCACTTGTTGTATTAAAAGGTAAAGAAGATGCAAAAGTTGCTAAGGATATTGCTATGCAGGTAGCAAGTATGAATCCTCAGTACGTGTCACGTAATGACATGCCAGCTGAAGTTGTTGAACACGAAAGAAAAGTTCAGACTGAAATCGTTAAGAACGATGAAAAACTAGCTAGCAAACCTGAAAAGGTATTGGCTGGTATCATCGAAGGTAAAGTTAGCAAGAACCTGAAAGATTCTTGTTTAGTTGAACAGGAATTCTTCTTGAATCCTGATCAGAAAGTTGGACAGTACCTGAAAGAATCAGGCGTTGAAGTACCTAGCTTTGTACGTTACGCTGTAGGTGAAGGTATTGAAAAACGTGAAGATAACTTTGCTGAAGAAGTAATGAGTCAGGCATTTGGTAAATAGGACACACATCGTGTCCTTTTTTTGAGGAAAAGATGTAACTTTCTCTTTTCTTTTGTAAGCTTTTTCTTTATAATAAAGAATAGAGGATAAAATCCGGAAGGTTAATAAAAAAGGTGGATGAATATGTACAAAAGAGTGTTATTGAAATTGAGTGGAGAAGCACTTTCTTCTCCTGGAAATTCTTTCGATCCCCAGATTTTAAAATCACTGGCACAGGAATTGAAAGAAGTTCACGAATTAGGGGTTGACCTTGCTATCGTAGTAGGCGGCGGTAACTTCATTCGTGGCAAAATGGCAGAAACTATGGGCATTGAACGTGTACAGGCAGATTATATGGGTATGCTTGCTACTGTTATCAATGCGCTGGCTGTTCAGAGTGCTTTGGAGCAGGAAGGTGTTCCTACGCGTGTTCAGACTGCAATTGAAATGCAGAAAGTTGCTGAACCATTTATCGTTCGTAGAGCAATTCGTCATTTAGAGAAAAATCGTGTGGTTATTTTTGGCGCAGGTACAGGTAACCCATATTTCTCAACAGATACAACAGCAGCACTTCGCGCAAGTGAAATCAAGGCTGATGTAATCCTGATGGCGAAAAACGGAGTAGATGGTGTTTACAATGCGGACCCTAAGACGAATCCGGATGCAGTAAAATACGATTCACTTACATATATGGATCTGATTCAGGAAGGTCTTGCAGTCATGGATACAACTGCAACAAGTATGTGTATGGATAACGATATTGACCTTGTTGTATTCAATATGAATGAACATGGCAATATCTTAAAAGCAGTAAAAGGTGATATCACTGGTACTGTGATTTCTAAAGAAAGGAACTAAATTTATGGAAAATGTAATCGAAGTAATGAATCATAAAATGGAAAAAGCTGTTTCTGCATTAGAAGAAAACCTAAAGACCCTTCGTACAGGTGTTGCAAATGCATCTTTGTTAGATCATGTACATTTTGACTATTATGGAAGTCCTACACCAATCAATCAGGTTGCTAGTATCAAGGTTGTAGAAGGTAGACAATTGATGATCAAACCTTATGATAAATCATCATTAAAAGACATCGAACGTGCAATTTCAACAAGTGATGTTGGTCTTGTGCCACAAAACGATGGAGATGTTATCCGTTTGAATGTACCTTCTTTAACAGAAGAAAGACGTAAAGAACTGGCAAAACATGCTGGAAAATATGGCGAAGAAGCAAAAATTGCTATTCGTAATGTACGTCGTGAAGGTATGGAAGCAATTAAGAAAGATAAAGAATTAACAGAAGATGATAAGAAGGAAATGGAAAAGGATATCCAGAAAGTTACAGATAAGTTTGTAAAAACTGTGGATGCTGCTGTTTCTGCAAAAGAAGCAGAAATCATGAAAGTATAATTACTTTTTCATTCTGATATTTGTAAAATTATATGGGAAAAGGACATTTGATTGAGAAATGTCCTTTTTTATACGTTTTCGCATGGTTTTGCGTATAGAAATAGATTGTTTTATGGTATAATACAAGGGAATATTTATGTATATAGGAAAGTTTAGGAGGAGCGCTGTTATGGAAGAAAGAATTATCCCGCAGCATATCGCCATCATCATGGATGGAAATGGAAGATGGGCAAAGAAAAGAGGACTGCCAAGAACTGCAGGGCATAAGCAGGGGGCAGAAACAATACGTAAGATTGCGATTGCTTGTAACGATTTAGGTGTAAAGGCACTTACATGTTATGCATTTTCTACTGAGAACTGGAAACGTCCAGAGGATGAAGTAGATTATTTATGTAAATTACCAAAGATGTTTTTTAATCGTTATATTAAAGATTTAAAAGCCAAAAATATTCGTGTAACATTTATAGGCGAACTGGAGCGTTTTCCAAAAGAAACACAGAAAGTTATTTTGGATGCGGTGGAACAAACAAGTATGAATACAGGATTAAATCTGTGTATCGCTATTAACTATGGCTCACGTCGTGAAATTACATTAGCAGCAAGAAAATTTGCACAAGATGTAATCGATGGCAAAGCTGATATTCATATCGATGAAGAAGCGTTTGGCACGTATATGATGAGTGAAGGCATGCCAGAGCTAGATTTAATGATTCGTACAAGTGGGGAACTTAGAATCAGTAACTTCTTATTATGGCAGCTTGCTTATGCAGAATTGATTTTTACACCTGTTGCATGGCCTGATTTTGATGAAGGGGAACTGAATAAGGCAATTGATGAATTTAATCATCGACAAAGAAGATTTGGAGGGCTGTAGTATGAAAACCAGAATTTTGACAGCACTGCTGATTCTGGCATGTGTCATTCCTCCTTTGCTGTTAGGTGGTATCTGGATCAATTTATTGATTGCATTTATTATCATCGCTGGTGGTTTGGAATTATTAAATCTAACTGAGCATAAAGGCAGCTGGCCTTTTATCATCAAACCATTTGCTATGCTGTGTGTGTTTGTATTATCATATGGCAATCAAAAATTATCGGTTGCATTGTTGGGAATCTTTGTATTGGTATTTTTATCGATTCCAGTGTTTACTGATACATTTCATGCAAAAGATGGGTTTCTTTGTATCAGCTATATCACGTTCTTTTATATGATTGCTAAATCATTCATGCATATTTATGACATGAATCGTATGTATGTATGGCTGATTATTGTCGCAACTTATGTTTGTGATACAGGGGCTTATTTCTGTGGAAGATTCTTAGGAAAGCATAAACTGAATGAACGTATTTCCCCTAAGAAAACATGGGAAGGAGCTATTGGCGGATGGATCTTTGGAGCAGCCTTATCGTTTGCATTTGCCTATTTTCTGATTCCGGATATGAGCATGAATCACATATTACTTGCCAGTGTTGTGATGCCAATTACCGGGCAAATCGGAGATTTAGCTTTCAGTGCAATCAAACGCTGTTTTAAAATCAAAGATTTCAGTGATTTATTGCCAGGTCATGGCGGTGTACTTGACCGTGTAGATTCTCTTGTCTTTAATTTTATATGTTTTGACTTTATATTGGTGGTGTTATCATTATGAAAAAAATAGTATTACTAGGAGCAACTGGCTCCATTGGAACACAGACAATTGATGTTGTGAACCATCATAGAAACGAATTTTCTATCATAGGATTAAGTGCTGGGCATAATATGAAAAAGCTGTCTGAGTTATTAGAAGTATGTCCTGATGTTAAATATGTATGTGTTGCCCGCAAGGCAGATATGGAAGAAATGCAGAAAATGTATCCATCCCTTACGTTCTTCTGCGAAGATAAAGGGCTGGAGGAATTAGCAAGTCTTTCTGATTATGATATCTTTGTGAATGCGATTGTCGGATTTCGTGGTTTATTGCCAACACTTTCTGCGATAAAAAATCAAAAAGTGATCGCTCTTGCGAATAAAGAGTCCTTAGTGGCAGGCGGACCACTTGTAAAAGCGGCATTAAAAAAATACAATGTACCATTATATCCAATTGACAGTGAACATTCTGCGATTTTCCAGTGTTTACAGGGAAGCCATGCAGATGAAGTAGATAAATTAATCATTACCGCTAGCGGTGGCAGTTTTCGTGATAAAACAAGAGAAGAATTAAAAGATGTTACTGTGGCACAAGCGCTGAAACATCCTAATTGGAATATGGGTGGTAGAATCACAATCGATAGTGCAACTATGATGAATAAAGGCTTTGAAGTGATAGAAGCACATTATTTATTTGATGTTCCATACGATGATATTGATGTGCTTGTTCATCGTGAAAGTGTTATCCATTCCATGGTACAGTTTCATGACCATGCAATCATTGCACAATTAGGAACAGCGGATATGCGCTTGCCCATACAGTATGCATTATCATATCCAGATCGTTTAGAAATGCATAATGCAGAAAAATTTGATTTTATGAAATATCCTGCTTTGCATTTTGAGGCAGCCAATACCAAACGTTACCCATTACTTGGATTAGCATTTGAAGTTGGTAGAAAAGGGGGAAATCTTGGCGCAGTTATGAATGGCGCAGATGAAGAAGCTGTCGCATTGTTCTTGCAGGAAAAGATTTCATTCCTTGACATTGAAACATATGTTATTCGTGCAGTAGAAGCTGCTGTATATATTGAACATCCTACATTACAGGATCTGATTGATGCGGATCACTTCGGACGTGCATTCGTAAAAGACACATGGAAAGGAGTGGTCGAATGAGTATAATGACAGTTATTTATTTTGTATTAATTCTAAGTGTCATCATCATTATTCATGAGCTTGGACATTTAATTGCCGCAAAACATTTTGGCGTATATTGTAAAGAGTTTAGTATTGGCATGGGGCCAATGATTTATCAAAAACAGGTTGGAGAAACAGCATGGTCTGTTCGCGCATTACCAATTGGCGGTTATGTAGCGATGGCTGGTGAAACTTTAGAAGATGATGGAGAAGACGAGGAAGATATTCCATTTGAAAGAACCATCAATGGCATCAAGCCATGGAAACAGATTATTGTTATGGCTGCCGGAGCGATTATGAATATTCTTTTGGCCTGGGTAATTTTTGTGGGAATCACAGCTTATCAGGGACAGATTGCAATTCCAGGAAGCCCTGTTATCACTAGCTTTTCAGAAAACAGTCCTGCAGAAAAAGCCGGTTTTAAAGTGAATGATGAAATCATCAAAGTGCAAAACGGTACACATAGTGAAAAAGTAGACGAATTTGATGATGTTGTGGAATTTATTAATTACTTTCAGGGAGAAACTACATTTACTGTACTACGTGATGGTAAAGAAGTAGAAGTCAAGATGACACCAGTGTTAGATGAAGAAGAAAACATCTATAAAATGGGCGTATATCATGATAATTATGATGTAAAAAAGATCAATCTTTTAGAAGCGATTCCTTATGGTACACAAAAAATGGTAGATAGTGTTTCTACAATTCTTAATTCATTAGGAAAACTTATTCAGGGCATTGGATTGAAAAATCTGAGTGGTCCTGTGGGTATCTTTAAGATGACAGATCAGATTACACAAACAGGCTTTTTAACAACCATGGCATTTGTTGGTTTATTATCAGTCAACGTAGGTATCTTTAACTTATTACCAATTCCTATTTTGGATGGTGGCAGAATCTTTATCACATTGATTGAAATGCTGATTGGAAGAAAACTAAGCGAACGTGTACAAAATGTGATCATGACAATTGGATTGGTAGCTATTGTCGCGTTGATGTTATATGCAACATGGAATGATATTACTAGATTATTTTAAAAAAAGACGATGAGAATTCGTCTTTTTTAATATAATTCATATAGTCTGCTTTGTGTTTCTTCAGATTGATAGTTGTGATATTGATCGATATGAATACCGTTTTCATCTGCCAGATTGAAAATCTTGTTATCACGCTTTAATTTATCATCAATATCTTTACATACATCATTTGTACTGCACTGGAAGAATATTGCCGGCTTCTCTTTTTTCTTTTCTTTTTCCAACAACGCTTTGATTTTTGATTCATCATAATTTGTAAAATAAGCATTCTGTTGATAGAAATAAGAATCTTCCACAGCTGTTGTTTCTTCATATTTTTCTTTAGGCTGATACAGCTGCAACATCTGTTCAGAATTCATTGTCATAAAATTATAACGCCAGCGCTGATCAATTTCTTCATCACTAATATCCCCATTGGTCGCATCTAAATAATAGTAATGATCATTTAATTTTATCATATTCCATGCATGCTCCTCATCAGCATAAGTTGTTTTACCCCATAAATAGGTACAGGGGATACCAGCTTTATTTAAAAGATACTGCATGCTTTTCGCATAACCTGCGCAAACACTGGAACGATAAAGAAATACACTTAAGATTGTTTGATTATGCACGCTGTTTTCATTATAAGAGGTTTCATCAATTAAATAATCATATATATACCGTACTTTTTCAAAGTCGTTAGAAAGTTTTGCGACATGATCCATAATTGGCTGTGTGATCTCATCTAACTGTTTCTCATATGCTCGGATTTCCTCATTTGTGAATGTCTTACTGGCATAGATTTCAAAGGTCTGTGCACTTTCTGTATAGGTGACTTCACTGCCATCCTCCCAAAAAAGCTCCGGATGATCGCTTAACACATAATTGTATATTTTAAATAGCGTGTCTTTGTCTTTTGCTTCTATACCATAAGATTCATCACGCTTGCTTATATGATAATAAATCAAATCATATATTTTTGTGTCACTATCATTTAACTGATCACGATAATATGTAAATCCCTGGTATTGACTGGAATAGTTGCTTGCTTCTTCCACATGCCCCTTGGTAGCGGCACTACAGGAGCATAGAAGGAATAGACATAACGCCAGGTTAAGTATTTTCTTCATAACATCCCTCAATTTCTATGTTTAGTATAACAGAAACATCCAAAAAATAACACTGTTAAATGATAATCTAAAAAAAGAAGACCAGTTTTATCTGATCTGAAAGTGAATAAATAAAAAATCGATCTATTGATCGATCATTTATGCAGCAATTTCGTTGATTGCTTTAGCCAGACGTGATTTCTGTCTTGTTGCGTAGTTCTTGTGGTGAATACCTTTCGCAACAGCTTTATCTAATTTACTGCTTGCTACACTGTAAGCAGCTTTTGCAGCTTCAACATCTTTTGCTTCGATAGCAGCTAATACGTTTTTGATTGCTGTTCTTAAAGCAGATTTCTGAGAACTTACAGCCAAGTTTCTTTTGTTATTAGTTAATACACGTTTTTTCTGTGATTGGATCTGTGGCATGATTGCACCTCCTAATTTCAATTGCCAGTAAATTATAACAAAAACATTCAGAAAAAGCAATATAAAGGCGAAAAAAAGACATACTATACGCATGAGGTGAATAATATGATAGAAAAATATACATTAAGAAGTGATTTTGCTGACGAAATCATCACATTGAATACCAAACAAGATGCCTATGAGCATGTTGAAAAACAAAATGAACATATCCGCAGCAATTATATAAAAGTTTTAAAAGAGGATAATGAATTACACAAAGCCATAGGGGAATATGTATCGATAGAGTTTCATGATTTAGATGATCATATCGTAAGAGAAAATGCGATTGAAGCAATCGTGGATAACCTGAAAATTATGGAGCAGCATCTTAAAAGAAAACCAGAAAAAATCCTGATTGTAGGCTTGGGCAATCGTATGATCACAAGTGATGCACTGGGGCCTATGGCCGCAAATGAAGTGTTGGTAACGGCACATTTATACGCAAATGAGAAAAAAGCATATTTAAAAGGAACCCGCAATACTGCAATATTGACACCTGGTGTAATGGGACAGACCGGTTTGGAATCCATGCAGATTGTAAAAAGTGTTGCACAAAGTTATCAACCCGATTTAATTATCGCCATTGATGCTCTTGCTACCAGAAATATAGCACGAATTAATCGGGTTGTACAAATCAATAATACTGGCATACAGCCAGGAAGTGGCGTAGGAAATCATCGGATGGCATTAAATGAGGCGTCTTTACATGTTCCCGTCATCGCCATTGGAGTTGCGACGGTCACCAGTGTTGGCGCAATTTTAAAGGAAGCACTTGATGAGGCGGAAATTGACAAAGAACGTGTTTTTTCTTATTTATACGATCAAAAACGACTGGATCTGGTAGTGACACCAAAATCTATGGATGATGAATTAAAACAATTAGTTTATATCGTATCACAAAGTATCAATCGGTTTATTCACCCTGATTTTATGAATTTATAATTTTAAAATTATCATAAAATATATTACATAAAAGGACATGAAAGTCCTTTTTTTCTCATAAACTTTATTATGGGAGGGATGATATGAAAGCAACCTGGAAAATTTTAATCAAGCTTGTATTGATTGGGTGTATTTTTTATATCACACCATTTTATGATACTTGTATACAAATGCTTGGACAAACCAATATCAAAACATTTGCTTATGAACAAAAAACCATTGATCCATCCATATCCATCAAAGATGAATTAAACGTAATGTCATCACATCAAGTAAAAAAAGCAGAAAAAGATGATGTGATCAAAGTAGAAACAACACAAGAAAATCCTGTTGTTGTGCCCACACCGAAAAGTGAAGAAACAAAGAAACAGAAAACTGTCTATATTTATGATACACATCAAAAAGAAGACTATGCAGATGGCAAAGGCGTAATGGATGCAGCAGCTGATTTAGGCAAACATCTGGAGGAAAAAGGTATAAAGGTCGTATTAGAAACACATAGCTTTCAGAACTATATGGATGCACATGGAATGAATTATAATCAATCCTATCTTGTATCTAATAAATATCTTCAGGATGCACTGGTGAATTATGGCGGTTTTGATTTATGTATAGACTTACACCGTGACAGTGTTCCAAGAAGTGCTGCTGTATTAGAAGCAAATGGAAAGACTTATGCGAAAGCCATGATGGTTGTTGGAAGTCTTGCGACCTATCATGATTCCAGTGCTAAAATATCTTCGACTTTAACTGACATAATGAATAAGAAAGTAAATGGTATTATGAAAGGCGTAATGACAAGGGAGGCGTATTATAATCAACAGGTCGCAAATGGTATTGTCTTAATTGAAGTAGGCGCAGAAGTAAACAGTTTTAAGGAAATCACCAATACCACAAAGGTACTGGCAGATAGTATTTATGATATGTTAATGAAAGGAGAATCATAATGAAACGATTTCTTGCGGATGCTGTTTTAATATTTGTTTTGATAACCATTGGCAATTATGTCAAGGAGCAGGAGCATACACAATCTAGTGTTACAATCGAGCAAAAAGTAAGTGACTTTGAAGATGATATCGCACAAAAGCATACCATCAAACAACAAGTAGAAACAGGTTCTTTAAATGAAATAAAAGAAAACAAAGCAAGTGCGCTTGCGAAAAGCACGAGCGAATTTGTCGTCGATGCCATCCATTCTTCAGTTACTGCAGTTTCTAATATCTTTGATAGTATTTTTGCCTGAGGTTTGCTATAATAACCAATAGAGGTGAGTGAATATGAAAACATGCAGAATATTATTTATGGGAACACCGGATATCGCGGTTTCCATGTTGAATAGAATAATAGCAGATGGCTATGATGTGATTGGCGTTGTAACTCAGCCGGATAAACAGGCAGGAAGAAAAAAAGAACTGAAGATGCCTGAGGTAAAACAACGTGCTATAGAAGCAAACATTCCTGTTTATCAGCCAATCAAAATTAAAGATGCAGTGGATGAATTGATGCAGCTGGATATTGATTTGATTGTCACATGTGCATATGGTCAGTTTATACCATCCAAATTATTAGAATATCCAACATATGGCAGTATCAATGTACATGCTTCCTTATTGCCAAAACTTCGCGGAGGTGCACCTATTCATAAAGCAATCATCAACGGAGATAAGCAGACAGGAATGTCCATCATGCGTATGGTAAAGGCTATGGATGCAGGTCCTGTCATGGCACAATGTGTAGTGGATATTGATGAAATGGATACAACGGGTATCTTGTATGATAAATTAGCAAAAGCAGGTGCGAAACTGCTTAGTGAAAGTATTCCAAAATTAATCGATGGAACTGCAGAATTTGGTGAGCAGGATGAAAGCCAGGCAAGCTTTGCCTACACCATCAGCAAGGAAGAAGAATGGATCGATTTTGATCAAGACGTACAGCGTGTGTATAATCATATCCGTGGATTGATTCCAAATCCTACAGGATATGCTTTACTGGATGGCAAAAAAGTGAAATTCCATAAAGTTAGAATGCGTAAAGATGACAAGGTACATACACCAGGTGAAATTGAAGGCATGATAGAAAATGGCTATGCAATTTCTGCACAGAATGGCTATATTTTAGTAGATGAAATTCAAATGGAAGGAAAAGCCAAAACCGATGCGAAATCCTTCTATAATGGAAGTGGGAAACAGCTGATCCATAAAATTTTTAATGGTAAGTAGAAGACAGAGGATTCTGTCTTTTTCTATATAATATCTATTGAAGATATAAAATTTAAAACTTGGATTTATCCAAAAACAGGGCTGAATTTAAACAAAACAAATTCATGCAGTTTTTATGAATCATTCAATTATCAGATACGAAGATTCCTTTATTTTTTTCTATGCAAGAAATTTAGTTTCTGCTATAATAGTCGGGTATGAGGAGTGATAGCTATGAATCAACAACATATTCGTAACTTTTCCATTATTGCACACATCGATCATGGAAAATCAACGCTGGCAGACCGTATCCTTGAAATAACAGATACAGTGGAACAGCGTGAAATGAAAGAACAGCTATTGGATACCATGGATCTTGAAAGAGAACGTGGGATTACGATAAAATTAAATGCAGTACAGTTAAAATATACTGCAAAAGATGGACAGGACTATATCTTCCATTTGATCGATACACCGGGTCATGTGGACTTTACATATGAAGTATCCCGTTCTTTAGCAGCTTGTGAAGGCGCAGTTTTGGTAGTTGATGCTGCACAGGGAATTGAAGCGCAGACACTTGCAAATGTTTATCTGGCATTAGATAATGACTTGGAAATTATTCCTGTCATCAATAAAATAGATTTACCAAGTGCACAGCCAGATGTTGTGAAAAAAGAAATAGAAGATGTCATTGGCTTGGATGCAAGTGAGGCACCTTTGATTTCAGCGAAAAACGGGTTGAATATACAGGATGTTTTAGAAGCAGTGGTAAAAAATGTACCGGCACCACATGGAAATCCAAAAGCCCCTTTACAGGCACTTGTTTTTGATTCTTTATATGATGCGTATCGTGGTGTTATCGCATTTGTACGTGTAAAAGAAGGCGAAATCCGTGTGGGTGATAAAATTCGTTTTATGGCGACAGATGCTGAATATGAGGTGTTAGAAGTTGGTATCCGTACACCAAAAGAAGTGAAAAAAGATATGCTGGAATGTGGTGAAGTAGGATGGCTTTGTGCTTCTATTAAGTCTATTAAAGATGTACGTGTCGGTGATACGATTACCCATGCACAACGACCAGCAGATGCTCCATTACATGGTTATCGTGAAATGAATCCGATGGTATATTGTGGATTGTATCCTATTGATTCTGCAAAATATAATGATTTAAGAGATGCACTTGAAAAATTACAGCTGAATGATGCCTCTTTACAATTTGAAGCAGAAACATCACAGGCGTTAGGATTTGGCTTTCGCTGTGGATTTTTAGGTTTATTACATATGGATGTCGTACAGGAACGTATTGAACGTGAATATAAAATAGATCTGATTGCGACTGCGCCAAGTGTTGTATACCATGCATACTTAACAGATGGCAGCATGATGGCAATTGATAATCCAAGTATGTTGCCGGATGTTCAAAAAATCGATCATATTGAAGAACCTTTTGTGAAAGCAAGTATCATGACGCCAAACGATTATGTTGGGGCAATTATGGAACTGTGCCAAAGAAAACGTGGTAACTATAAAGATATGATATATATAGATGAAGGACGAATGAATGTCATTTATGAATTGCCATTGGGTGAAATCGTATTTGATTTCTTTGATAAATTAAAATCCTGTACGAAGGGATATGCTTCATTCGATTATGAATTGATTGGATATCAGACCAATAAACTTGCGAAAATGGATATCCTGTTAAATGGAGATATCGTCGATGCATTAAGCAGTATCGTTCATCGTGATTTTGCTTATCCTAGAGGTAGAGCAATTTGTGAAAAATTGAAAACACTGATTCCAAAACAACAATTTGAGATACCTATCCAGGCAGCTATCAATGGGAAAATCGTGGCGCGTGCAGATATAAAATCTTTGCGTAAAAACGTCCTAGCGAAATGTTATGGTGGAGATATTTCACGTAAGAAAAAACTGTTGGAGAAACAAAAAGAAGGTAAGAAACGTATGAAATCCGTAGGTAGCGTAGAAGTACCACAGGAAGCTTTCATGGCGGTTTTATCTATGGATGATGAGAATTAAAAAGTATAATTTTTATGGTATTTTTACAAACTTGTACTTTTTCATGGTATTTTGTAACTTTTAGTTGAAATCCTGTTCTGACATGCTATCATTACAAGTAGCATTTATCAAAAAATGGTTAATATTGAACAGGAGCTGGTCAATTTGATTAAGGTATTTCTATGTGTAAGTGATTTTGATGTCATCAAAAATATGATGGATTATGAAAATGATAACAGTAAAATAAAAATTGTAGGCATATCAACAACGGTAATGGAGCATTTAAAAGGCCTGGAAGAATTAGATGTGGATGTGTTTGTATTACAATATACATTGGATAAAAAGAAATCAAATGATTTATTGGAATATGTATTATTGAATAAACGGGAATGGCGGGTATTGCCACTGTTTCAGGAGCTTGACAGTGAAGTGATCCATTTGCTTTTACAATATGGACTTCAGAATTTTCTGGTTAAGCCATTCAGCTTTCCACAACTGCTAGCGGCAATTGAAAATGAGCAGCTGCAGCAACAGACACTGGCTGCAGCTACTACAGTAGAATCAATGGCTAGTGAAATTATGCTATCCTTAGGTCTGCCAGCTCATTTAGATGGATTTGGATATATTCAAACAAGTGCTGTCTATGTTGCAAAGAATATGGATGTCATGCACTTACATATGAAGAATGTCTATCAGCAAACTGCAAAAGCACATCACTCCACAGCCGCAAGGGTTGAAAAGTGTATACGAACGGCCATTGCTTTTGCTTATCGTAATCAGCCAGAAAAAATTTGTATCAATAACTGTAAACCAACCAATACGCAGATTATTTCCTATATTAGTGAAAAATTAAAATTGTTTGGAAACTCATGAGGTGTGTTATGTGTAAAAGTGCTTATCTACATGTTCCATTCTGTAAAGATATTTGTGCATATTGTGATTTTACTAGATGCCGATATCATGCAGGACTTGCTGAAAAATGGCTAAAGGCCATTGAAAAAGAAATCAAACAGAAATTAAAAGGTGTCACTTTGGATACCTTTTATATTGGTGGGGGAACACCCAGTGCTTTGACATATCATCAATTGTCAAGATTGCTGGTGATGTTAAAACCATATACTAGAACATGTGAAGAATTTACAATGGAAGCGAATGTCGATAGTCTGGATATTGAAAAAATACAATTGTGTAAAGAAAACTATATCAATCGTATATCCTTAGGGGTACAAAGCCTTCAGCCAGAGCTTTTAAAGATGATAAAAAGAAATCATAACAAAGAAGACATCTTAAGATGTATAAAAGAACTGCATTCAATAGGTATAGATAATATATCAATTGATTTGATTTATGGTCTGCCAAATCAAACCATGCAGATGTGGAAGGATGATTTAAAAGATATCGTTGAACATTTTGATATTCAGCATATCTCTTTGTATGCCTTGACGATTGAAGAACACAGTGAATTTGGACGATTACATATAAAAAATATCGATGAAGATATAGAAGCAGATATGTATGAGTATGCTGTTGCATATTTAAAACAAAATGGTTTTGAGCATTATGAAATCAGTAATTTTGCGAAAGCTGGAAAATATTCTAAACATAATATGGCATATTGGGATTATGATGATTTTATTGGTATTGGTATGGGGGCAAGTGGGAAGCAACAACATCAGCGTTATGATAACACGAAAAATATGCAAACATATTTTGAAAAAGGTGCATCCCCAACCATAATACAATTAAATAAATCAGATGAAATGTTTGAAAATATCATGATGTCTTTACGTACAAAAAAAGGGTTGAATATTCATCAGTTTGAAAAACGCTATGAAATATCATTTTTGAAACAATATCATAAAGAATTAAAACCGTTGTTAGATCAACACCTGTTAGAACACAGCGATGGTTATATACATGCGACAGAACAGGGGATGGAAATTTTAAATGAGATCCTTTTAAAGTTTCTTCCAGATGAATGATGCAGGTAGATAAAAAGTGTTTGTAAAACAAATAAAAGAATATTCGTTCAAAAATATAAAAAAAGTTTAAAAAAGGTATTGTAATTTCTGAAAAGATTGGTTATAATATCTAAGCACTTGCCCGAGTGGTGAAACTGGTAGACGCAACGGACTCAAAATCCGTCGGTAGCGATACCGTGCCGGTTCGAGTCCGGCCTCGGGCACCATGTTAAAATAAAAGCCTTGTTTAAAGGCTTTTTTTGTGTTTATTTGAAATTTGGCAAAAATTTGGCAAAGATTTTTATTGTTCAGCGTTTAATTTTATCGATAGCTCATCAAGTTTATTGATCATATTTTGCTGAGCCTCTTGAAATAAGTGACCGTATGTTTCATTTACCATTTCAACAGTATGCCCTAGACGTTTTGCGATTTCAAATGGATTAAACCCCATGTTGATTAATAATGATACATGAGAATGGCGAAAATCGTGTATTCTTATTTGTTTTACTTGAGCTTGTTCACACCATTTGTTTTTTCTAGTTCTAATTGCATTTTCATCTAAATGTTTATCAAAATTGAATACTAATTTATTATCGTCATATCCAATTGTCATTTTATGAATGTTTTTAAGCTGTTCTAAAGCCTTTAAACACATTTCTGGTACCAAAATATTACGATAACTGTTATTCGTCTTAGGAGCGGTTGTTTGGCGCGTGTGTTTGGAATATGATTTGTTTATTCTTATTGATTTGTTTTTTAAATCAATGTCTTTCCAGGTAAGCGCTAAAGTTTCTCCTAAACGTGTTCCGCACCAATACAAAACGTTAAATAATGCAAAATACGGTAATTCATCAACAACATGTATAAATTTTATAAATTCTTCTGGTGTGAAAAAATCCATTTCTTTTTTTATTTCTCCAGCTCTTTTTATGATAGGAAAAGAAATTAATCTATTATCGGTAAAATAATTGTGATTAAATGCATATCTCATAACAGCTTTAAATTGAGTTTGAATAGATTCCAAATAACGGTTAGAATAGTATTCATCATTATTATTTTTCTTTGACAACAAAGACTTTTGAAATTTTTCAATTTGCTGAATTGTTATTTTTTTTATATTTTTATCTCCCCAATAAGGAAGAATCCAACTTTTGATTAGATATTCCATATCGTTGAATGATCTGTCTTTTATCGTTCCTTTTTTTGTTTCTTTATACAGTTCATAAATTTCATTAAACGTTATATTCGTAGTTACTTCATTTTTTGCTTTGAGCAAAAAGTTTCTTTCCCATTCTTTGGCTTCTTCTAATGTTTTGAAACCTCGTTTATGATAATGTTGGGGTGTACCATTGATATCCACATAACTACCTACACATCTATAAGTAACTTTTTTAACAAGCTTATCTTTGTTACGTTTACTTTTTACCATTCTTTCATCTTTAAATATTGACATTGCACTTTACCTCCATTTTTGCTAAAATGTAGGTACAACAAAAAAGAATGTCCGTGGTGGGATTTTCTCCTTGTTGTACTAAGTTGATGTTAGCGCATCAACTCTACTTCAACCCCTTACTGTTAGCGCAGTAGGGGGTGTTTTTTATTTAATCTTTTTCGTTTTCATACCATTTGCACATATTATAAAGAGATTCATAATTTGTATTTAATTTTTCAATTGAATCAATAATCTCGGAACCTGATTTTAAAGCAGATGTTTTATCTACTTCATCACAATCACTTAATGGTTTTTCCGTATCAATATTTATAGCACATTCGCCATACACAGATACAGCTACTAATTTATCATCCATTAATCCAACATTAAATCCTGCATTATCATCAGTGTTAGATGTGTAAATGGACATGTGTTCTTCATCAAAAATGATTTTTAAATCTCCAACAATATTTAATACACCATTTTCATAATTGAACTTATAACCTTTGTCAATAAGTGAATCATATACCTCATTAGGATCACTTATTTTATTTGAATTTGTTTTACTTGAACACCCTCCAATCCCTAAAACTATGAGTGCACATATGAGTGCTGTAAATAACTTTTTCATCCCTTTTTACCTCCAAGTAAGTTATCTATGTAAACATCTTTTTTTGATGCGTTTACTAATATAAATCAAAAGCATATTCTTCACTATAATAATTTCTAAAATCTTTTATAATATCATGAACTTCATTTTCACATTGCTGTCGATCACATTCTGTACATGTGAAATGATTTTGCAATATATGGATGAGCTCATGAATTGTTGTCTTTCTTTGTTGCATGTTTGAAAACCTTGTACTGATAATAATGTGAAATTCTTCTCCGTCGTAATATGTGAATCCTCTATTTTTACAAGTCAAAGTATCAGTAATATACAATTTAATACAATGTTCTTGGCAAATATAAGAGAATTCATCATCGTTGTCTAGCAATACTTGTTCTACCATGTTATTCTAATCCTTTTGATTTCCTAATACCTTGTACCAATATCAGTACAGGTTCCAAATCTTCTGGTGTTAAATCTGCGGCGCTGTCCATTAATATCTGCAAAGAATCATTATTGCTTACAGATTTAAATGTCTGCCATAAATCTTCTCTACCTTTTGAACATAGATATTCTTCAATTTCATTATCAGGACCAAAAGGGGATTTGGTTGACATTAGTTTGTTCCTTGTCATTTCATCACTAATACCCATTAACCAAGTTTCACTAACGTCTAAAGCATCTGCTATTTTAGAAATATTGTCTTGTTTTGCTTTATATTTTCCACTTAAATATTGGCTTATTGTAGACTTTCCAATTTTTGTTTTATTTACTAAATCTTGCTGAGACATATTTTTCATCGATAAAGCAAGTCTTAGACGATCTGCAAATTCATTTTCCATTTCTATATATCCTCCTATGAATTCATATTATACCTAGGTTCGTAAAATGTCAACTCATAAAATTATAAAATTCGCAAATAGGAACAAAAAGTATTGACATGATGTATTTTAGGGTGTATTATGTCGTTGTTCGCAAATAGGAACTGAAAGGAGATGATTAAATGAATTATGTTTATGATTACTCTCGATTCAGGGGAGATATAAAGGCAAAGTTCAAAACTGAATGTAATTTTTCACGTGCAATGGGATTTACTTCTCAAAATTCTTTAAGTGACAGGTTTAATGGTAAAGTTGCATGGAGACAAGATGAAATGAAAAAAGCATGTGAATTACTTGAACAGCCACTTGAAATGGTAAAAACTTATTTTTTTACCTATGTAGTTCGTAAATAGGAACTGAAGGAGAACCACCATGAATCTAAAAAGATTTAGAGCGTCATTAAGGCTTAATCAAAAGCAAATGGCGGAAAAAATTGGAGTATCGGCTTCGTATTATTATAAAGTCGAAAGTGGAATGCGATATCCAAGTTTCTGTTTTCTTCAAAAACTAAAAATCGCATTTCCAAAAGCGAATGTTGATGAATTGTTCTTTTAAAAAAATCTCATCGGTACCGTTAATACCAATGAGATCATACGCAAATACATAACCTTGCATTTCATTATGCAAAACACAAGGCTAAGGCTATGCTTGTTTACTCTTACTGTATTGCACCGTTTGAACGGATAGTGGCATAATCACTATTTCTTAGGACAGTACATCACTTAAGTGGTCATAGCACCACGGTAAAACAAAAAATGCCCTTTAGTCGATGTATCAAGAGAATCTGTAAAAATTTGAAGCGTGCGTTTTTTATGGCTAGACTTCTCTGTCTATTTGCGTTTATTTATAGCAATTTCTCTATTGCTCCTCTCGTTAAGAGAACAGGGCAAAATCAAAAGTTTGGTTAACATAACCACACTCCAATCTTGCCATTAGGCAATTAGATTTTAACACAATTCGGAAATTCATTCAATGAAGAAAGGAGTTAAGGAATGGAAGATAACAAAGAAAAGGCTCCAAGTGATGTGGAAGATCACAAGGAACCAGATGAAGCGATTAAGGTAACTATCCATATCAAATGTGAAGATACAGAAACAATCAAAGAAATTTATTTATCTTCATCAGAAATTAAGAAATCACAAGTAGCCAATGCATACGTAAATGAAATTAAAAAAATCTCTAACACAGAGGTTGACAGTGCATTAGAGAAATTTTCTAAATTACATGACAATCAAATTTGTACAAAATGTGGTAATGCAAATCATCGAGCAAATGCATTATATTGTCACAAATGTGGTAAAAAACTCTAAAATGGAAGATCGTTTTCTTTTACATATTTTTTCACTAAAAATGAACTTTTACTTCCACATCTATCGCAATATGCGAAATTATCAGGTAGAGCGTTTTCGACTTTACTGTTTGTACATTCTTGGTTTGTGCAAAGATTTGGCTCATCAAGTTTACATCCACAAGAGTAACAATATTGGGCGCCTTCTCTATGCTTTTCGATAGAACAATTATAACACTTCATAACAACACCCCCTTTCTAATACTAAATTTTACCAATTTAGATAAGAGAGGTCAAACACAACAGAAAGGAGAAAACATGAACGAACTACAGATTATCGAATACTCAAATCAAAGAGTATTGACAACACAACAGTTAGCTGAGGTTTATGAAACATCAGTTGACAATATCAAAATGAATTTCAAAAATCACAAAGATAGATTTATTGAAGGTAAACATTATTATCTATTAAAAGGAGATAACTTGAAAGCATTTAAGAACAGAGTAAATGATATTTACCTTGTTGGAAAGAATGCAAATCAACTTATTCTTTGGACTGAAAAAGGTGCTGATCGTCATTGTAAAATCTTGGACACCGATAAAGCGTGGGAACAATTTGATAACTTAGAAGATACATATTTCAAGGTCAAAGAAATGTTCGATATACCAAAATCATTGCCAGAAGCACTTAGAAAACTAGCAGATGAAGTTGAATTGACCGCAAAACTACAGTTAGAAAACAAAATCAAAGACCAACAAATCGGAGAATTACAACCTAAAGCTGATTATTGTGATTTGATTTTAAAAAGTAAAAGTCTTTGTACTATCAACGCAATTGCAAAAGATTACGGGATGAGCGCAGTAACAATGAACAAAAAGCTTCATGAACTTGGTGTCCAGTACAAGCAAGGCGGTATTTGGCTTTTATATCACAAATATCAATCTAAAGGATATACGCAGTCAGAAACTATCGAGTTTAATCACACAGACGGTAGGCCAGATACAAGGATGCATACCAAGTGGACACAAAAAGGCAGATTGTTCTTATATGAGTTATTAAAGGCGCACGATATTTTACCAATGATTGAGCGTGACGAAAATGGATAAATATTTGAATATCGAACGTGAGCAAATCATTATGAAAATTTATCTTAGCCAAACAGACATCAGAAATTTTATGAGATGTGGATGGAAAAAAGCAAAGATTATGTTTGATAAGGCTTGGAAGATGTGCGAAGTAGACGGAAAAATAAATGTTGATGGAAAAATTTATTACAAATATCTACTTGATATTCTGAAAATTCAAGAATCTGAAATACACCGAATGGCCAAAATCGAAAGACAAATAAAAATGTCGCTCCCATCCGACCAAGGCGAAGCGACAAAGTGACTTTGAAAAGAAGTCAAACAAATTGTAAACCAAGGAAAGGAGTTTTGCAAGATGCCTGATGATGAAAAAATAATCATATATGACTATATTTATGATGCTGTGAAAAAAGCTGTTAATGTTAATGCTCAAATGCACGATAGTTGCCATAAAATATCAGAATTAATTAACGTAGAATTACCATGCCTAATTAACCGTATTTTATTAACTGCTAAATATGGATGTAATTGTAACGAAGAAACTATGAATGCAATCAGAGACAATTTAAAAAAAATATCCAACGACATGATAGATATGGCGTTAGATAAAGATATGAAAAAGGAGTGATTAAATGAACAGCTACACGAAAGAACCAGATTTAAAATTACCACTTATCATAGCTTGCACTTTAGCCGCCAGTTTAATGCTTACATGCGCCATGCTACTTATCACAAACAAATGGCAAGGCGATATCGTGCAAAGTAATACGCAAGAATTACACGCAACACAGACAGAATTAAGCAGTGCTAGAAAAGATATTGCTCTATTATCAGAACAAGTGTCAAAGTTAAAAAATGAAGTCTCAAAACTGCCAAAATGAATATCTTGTGGGGATTTTAAAATCACGTATTACTGGATCGGCGAAGATGAATACAATGACACTATTGCAAGTCCATGTGACGGGAAGCATAAGGCGATTGCAGGACATACAATTGCTGTGGATACCAATATCATACCCTATGGCACACGAGTGATGATAAATAACCACATTTATACCGCAGAGGATTGCGGTGGAGCAGTGAAAGGAAACGTTATAGACATCTACACCACCACGCCTAAAGATGTCACATATAACACAGAAGTATTTGTATTAATGAAGTAGAAAGGTACAACAGGAGGAAAACAGAATGGAAATAGAAGTGTTTTGGAAGAAGTTCATGAATCAGGAAGTGTTTGTACACACACCAACACAGGAACAATTTGATATGTTCAAAAAATTATGTAATGAAAGAGAAATTGCAACTGAATTTAAGGAACTTGATATCGGTATTAAATTTAAGCATTGCAAAGAAAAGACTGTTTTAATATTTAATAGAGTTGGTAATGATCCATTTAAATTCGTAGTTTTTTATTTATTAGGTTATGAAGAGTTTGTGCAATTTGCTAATATTGATAACTTAGATAATGAAGATTCACTAAAGGTTGTTGAGTTTATTGATGTATTTAGTTCCAATTACAATGCTAAAATCGTTTGCACAAATCCAAAAGCATCGAAAGTGTTTGAAAAAGGCAAGGTTTATGATGTAGTGAATGGATTTATCTATCACAAAGGTAAACTAATCATGCAGCCACGTGTTTTTGAAAATTTTGAAGAATTGCATGACCATGCAATCGCAGATTTTGTGGAGTTAATTGATGAATAACGAAGTTTTAGATAACCTTGATTTCCAACAAGAAAAACAAGCAGAAATGCTACAGGATGTAGATAGATGTGCAATCTGTGGAATGCAATTTAAATCAAATGACATGGTATACAAAAGACATGACGGAGAATTGGTACATGAGCGATGTATGTTAGATTTTATCAGTGATAATGCATTGGAATATTCGGAATACACCGAATATCTTAGAGATAAGCAAAGTATAGAGGAAATATTCTAATGAATTTATATGAAAACACTGATAAATACATCTGTCATAAGTACAAAGACCGTGACGAATGGAAGTCAATGAGAATCAAGGGGGTAGGGGGTAGTGATGCAAGTACATTAGTTGGCATGAACCCTTGGAAAACAAATTCCACCCTTTGGAAAGAAAAGAAAGGCATTTTAATACCTGAAGATATATCTGATAAGCCTTATGTAAAATACGGAACTATCGCAGAGCAATATTTAAGAGAATTATTTGCTTTAGACTACCCACAGTATGAAGTGCAATATGTTGATAATGTCACGTTACAGTCCATTGAATATCCATGGATGTTATACAGTCCTGATGGTTTGCTTTATGACAAAGAAACAGGACAACGAGGCATTTTAGAAATCAAGACAACAAATATCTTGCAGTCAATGCAAAGGGAAAAATGGAAAGACCGTATCCCAGATAATTATTACTGTCAAGTGCTTCATGGATTGAATGTAACTGGGTTTGATTTTGTCATATTAAAAGCACAACTTAAAACCGAATGGCAAGATGGTACTGTGAAGTTAGACACAAGACATTACAAAATAACAAGAGAAGAAATATTAGATGATCTAAACTGGCTTCTCACAAATGAAAAAGAACAATGGGAAAAATATTACATTGGTAATAACGAGCCGCCTACATTGTTACCAGAAATATAGGAGGAAAACATGGAAGAACATAAAGAAGAACAAAAATTTGAACTAACCTTACGCATGTCTGAAAATGGAATTGTATGTAATGCACAAGCACTTAAAGACATGTTGCCATCTAAATTAAAGCCTTATAACTACATCGTTACAGCTGAAAACTATGATACTGCTAAGGCAGATAGAGCTAAATTAAATAATCTGTGTAAGGTTTTAAAAAATGCTAGAGACAAGTTTGAAAACACTGATTTGCAAGATTGGAAAACATTTAAAGCAACCATTATGGATATGGAAAAGATGATTACACAAATGGCTGATAATCTAGACAACGGTGTGAAAGATATTGATGATAAAGCACAAGTAGAAAAAATGGATGAAGTAAGAGAATCTTATAACATTGTCGCACAGTCAATGCCTTTGCAAATTCCGTTTGAAAAACTGTATAGCAGAAAGACGTATGATGCTAAGAAATGGACAGTTAAAAAAATCTTAGAAGATTTACAAATTAGAATAGATAAGATTGTACAGGAATGGAAATTAATGGGTGCATATTTGCCTGATGATCCAGCTGACCTAGAACAAGTAAAACAGGTATATATTGACACATTGGATGTTGCTATCGCTAAATCTAAAGCAGACGATCTAAGAGCCATTAGACATAAAATTGCATCACAACAAGCAGAAACTCATGAAGAACCAAAACAAGCACCAGAAACGCCACAAATACCTAACAGTGAACCAAATCTAATGAATGTAGATAAAAAACAGAGAGTAGTTGCGGAGTTTACAGCAACAAGACCATTTTATGATGAAATGAATGTGCTTGTTAAAAAACACAAAGTGGCAGTGAAAGTCATTGAAAGAGAGGATCTATAATGGAAATTAATAATTGCGAAGATTATGTTTTGAGTGAATTACATTTTGCAAAAGAAAAGATTAAGGAATATGAACTGATTATTGAAAATCAAAAAGAAGAACTTAATCGAGTTGTTGGTGAAAAGGAAAGTTCAACTACTGTCAACATCGATAGAAGTAGTGGCATTTTTTATTCCTATATAGTTAGCGAGTATTACAACATGGAAGAATTATTAAAGTTGTATTTTGATGATGATTTCACACTCGATGAAGCTAGAACATTATTAAACGATAGTTCAAAGTTAAAAGAATTAATGCAAACAAAACGTAATTCATGGAGCAATGAAAATAAATTACGTGAAGAAAACTATCAAATATTATTAACCTATGCTGGACGAGAATATGTTGTTTGTATTAGTGAAGAAGATTGTTCTATGCACTTACTTAACGATGAGAGATATTATCACGAAGATAAAAAATCATTAGCAGAAACAAACATGATTGCAAAATTTAAAGAAAACCTTAAGAAATACATCGAAAGTGAAGAAAAGAAATTGGAGGAAAAGAAAGATGGCAGTAAATAACAGTTTATCTAAACAACCAACAAAACAAAAATTTAGTGTTGTATTACAGTCTGATGCAATTCAGAAGTTAATCAACAACACACTTGGCGATCAGAGAAAAGCACAAAAGTTTATTACAGCTATTTCAAGTGCTGTAGCTACTAATCCAGCATTACAGGAATGTGATAGTTTCTCTATTATTAATGCCGCTCTATTGGGAGAAACTTTACGTTTATCTCCAAGTCCACAATTAGGACATTATTACATGGTTCCTTTCAACGATAAAAAGAAAGGCAAAGTAGCAACTTTTGAACTTGGATACAAAGGATATATTCAGCTTGCTATTCGTTCAGGTCAATACAAGACAATTAATGTAATTGATGTTAAAGAAGGTGAATTAAAACACTATGACAGATTATCAGAAACAATTGAATTAGATTTTATTGATGATGAAGATATACGTGAAGAAACACCAACTATTGGATACTGTGCAATGTTTGAAACAATCAATGGTTATCGTAAAACAATTTATTGGACTTACAAAAAGATGTTGTTGCATGCTGACAAGTATTCTATGGCGTTTAGTAAGGACAAATACGAAGCATTGAAAGCAGGTAAAATACCTCAATCTGATATGTGGAAATACTCTTCTTTCTGGTACAAAGACTTTGACGGAATGGCTTTTAAAACAATGCTTAGACAATTGATTTCCAAGTGGGCACCTATGTCTATCGAATCTGTTGAATTGGAAACTGCATTGGCAAATGACATGGCATATAAAGATAAAAACGGTGACGTTTCTTATGTTGAGGAAGATACAGCAGTTAATTATGCAAACGTTGTTGATGACATTGAAGTAACAGAAACGCATGAGCAAAAGGTTGATGATCAAGAACCACAACAGGATTTACTGTAGGAGGAAAATATGAAACTTAAAGAAGCTATGGACAAGTACGGAGAATACGAGGTAAAAGAAGATGAATTGAAGAAAGTTTTACAAGAACCAAAACCTAAAACGGGATGGGATTTGGAAAATGAAGATGTGTATTGGTATATTGATACAAATGGGCATATTATTGAAACCAATTGGTGTGGTATTCTATGTGAAATGGAAACAAGAAAAATAGGTAATATTTTTCTCACTAAGCAAGAAGCTAAATTTGAACGTGAACGCAGAAAAATTGAAACTATTATGCTGAAATATGGTAGAAGAACATTTAAACACTATCGTCACAATTATTGTATATACAGAGGCGCATCAGAAGATAAGATTAATATAACTCTTTGGGAAAATGATAATTATGCTAGTATTTTCTTCGATACCAAGAAATTAGCACAAAAAGCCATTAATGAAATCGGCGAAGAAAGACTGAAAAAATATTATTTTAGAACGGAGGAAGAAAATGAGAAAGGTTAAAAAAAATATACTTGAAATGAACGATGGAGAGATATTTGAAAAAGCTGAATATGAGCATAACAAAATCATGGCAAATATCAATGATCCATCAACTGATGATAAACCTCGTGAGTTAATTGTAAAAATCAAATATGTACCTAATAGAGCGCAAAAAAAGGTAGACATCATACCATTTGTATCTTCTAAGTTAGGTAAAATTGTGCCTATTGGTAAAACAATGTCAATTACACAAATGATTTTACAAGACACTGGAGAAAAAGTAGATGTTTTACAAGAAATCACAGGCGAAGCTGATGGACAAATCAATATCATGGGAGATATTACTGAACCAGAAGTAGTCTTATATGGTATGGATGCAGACAGAGTATTAGCTAAATTAAATGATAAATAAAGGAGAAAAATAAAATGGAAAGAAATGAAAATGCAACAGTTGAGTTTGTAGAAAAGATTAGTGAATTAGTAAAAGCAGAAAATGAACCATTTCATGTTGAAAATGTGTTAGGCAAAACATTTGTTAATAAAAGATGGTATGAAGTAGAAAAAAACAAGCCAGAAATTATGAAGCTTCATTCTCTTAAAAGTTTGGTGGACTTTGTTAAAACTACAGTAGAAAATAATAATTGTAATTTAACTCTACCGCTAGTGATCGAAGCATCTTATACAACTATGTTAGTACATACATCATTAGCTGATGATTCATCAAGAGTAACAATAGCTACTGTAGAGCCAATTAAACCAGATATTAATTTTGGAAGGTTTATTGATATTCATAATTTTATTATTCAATTACAAACATGTTTTGCAGATACTGAAAATAAAAAAATGTTATTAGATACAATTAAATATATTTCTACAGAAGCAAAAGTAGAAACAGTAGATAATGGTATTTCAAATACAGTTACAGCCACAACAGGAGTATCTTTGAAAAAAGAAATTAGTATTCCACCGATTGTAAAACTAGTAGGATACAGAACATACAGAGAAATTGAGCAACCAGAAACTATGTACTTATTGCGTGCTGAAGATGGAGGCAAATTAGCTTTATTTGAAGCTGATGGAGGAGAATGGCAATGTGTTGCTCAAAAAAGAGTTTCTGAATATTTATATAGCGAGTTAAGTGAGCAAATTGATTCAGGGAAAGTAGTTATAATGGGATGATGAAATTTACTGTATTAGGCATTCCAGTAGCAAAAGGCAGACCTAAATTTGCCAAAAGAGGAAACTTTGTAACGTCATATACACCACAAGATACTGTTAATTATGAAAATTTAGTTAGATTATCATATCAACAATCTTGTAATGAACTAAGAGTATTACAGGGAGAAGTGTCAATGAAAATTGACGCTTTCTTCCCAATACCAAAATCTACAAGTAAAAAGAAACATCAGTTGATGGCAATTGGTGCTATACAGCATACAAAAAAACCGGATGCAGACAATGTAGCAAAAGCTATATGTGATGCATTAAACAAAATTGCATATGTTGATGATAGCCAAATTGTATCGTTAGAGGTTAATAAATATTACAGTGATGTTCCTAGAGCAGAAATCACGATCACGGAGGTAAAACATGAGTGAAGCTATATTTGTATCAAAAAACGGAAAATCAAGAATGCAAATTTCAGATGATGAATTTACAATCATTTTTGATGATGATTCATCAATATCATTCCCATTCAATTCGAGTTATGAATTTGTCAATTGGCTTGATGAACAAAATGAATTAATAAATAATTTGTTGAATGAAAATCATGAATTTACAAGCAAATTAAATACTAACAACAAGCAAATGAAAATATTAGAAGAAAATATGAATTTTGAGAAAAATAACGCAAAAGAATTATTACATCAGATTGCTGAAATAAATGTAGATTTTCGTAAAAATAGAGAAGAGTATAATGAACTAAAGAATGATTATAGAGAATCTAAACTAAAAGTGTATAAAAAAGAACAAGAAGTAGAAAGATTGGAAGCTGATTTACACAGTGAGATTAAAAAGTTGATGGATATGTCATTTATTCAACGTTTAAAATTTGCTTTTACAGGAGAATTATAAAATGGAAGCAGATGAATTACAATTTGCTTTATGGCTAATTGAAGATGCAATTGTGAAAAGGCGAGAGCTAGAAGAATATCAAAAAGACCTTGATAATTGCAGAAAATATACATATCACACATGGGAAGAATTTTATGCTAAATGGGATAAAGTACCCACTAAAACTGCTGTATTAGATGATATCAAAATGGCTCGCAGATTATTAAATGTAGCACGAAAAGAAATGGATGGTTAGCATATGGCGGAACGCAGAATGTTTACAAAAAAAATAACGGAAAGCGATGCGTTTTTAGACATGCCAAAATCTACTCAATGTTTGTATTTCCACTTAAATATGAATGCTGATGATGATGGCTTTATCAACAATCCTAAGAAGATACAACGCATGATCGGATGTGGCGATGATGATATGAGATTGCTAATTACAAAAAGTTTTATCATCCCTTTTGAGAGTGGTGTTGTAGTTATAAAACACTGGCTCATGCATAATTTGATACGTAAAGATAGGTATACCGAAACAGATTACGTTGAAGAGAAAAATATGTTAAAAGTTAAGAAAAGTAGTGCATATACGCTCAAAGAGTTAAGCGAAGAAAAGCCTTTAGAATTAGGCTTTGAAGAACATGACAACCAAATGGCAACCATATGTCAACCAAATGACAACCAAATGGCAACCGTTGGTATCCCTAGGATAGGTAAGGATAGGATAGGTAAGGTTAGTATAGTAAAAGAAAAAGATAAAAAAGAAAAGACGTTCGCTTCGCTCATTGCTTGCTATTCTGATAATCCAGAACTTACCGAAGCCTTAACAAATTTTGTTGAAATGCGAAAGAAGATGAAAGGCTATACAGTACATGCATTAGAACTTGGACTTAAACAATTGGATAATCTTGCTTTGGATGATAAAACAAAAACAGATATCGTTAATCAATCAGTTGAAAGAGGATGGAGAGGTCTATTCCCTTTGAAAAATAAAAATAGCAGTAAAGATGATTTTTTGACAAGAGAGGATGAACCGTTTTGACAAAAGAAGAGACAAGGGATGTATTGAGAGTTATTCGTGCATCATATCCACATTCATTCAACAAGATGAGCGTGGATGATAAAAAAGATTTACTAGCTGTATGGTCTGATATGTTTGTCAATGACGATCCTATGCTTGTCATGACAGCAGTTAAATCATACATACGTTCTAATCCCAGTCAGTTTGCACCGTCTGTAGGACAGATTGTTGATTTAATGAGTAAGTTATCAAACCCAAACACTATTGATGCTGATACAGCATGGAACATTGTATATAAAGCATTGAGTAACAGCGGATATCAAGCAAAAGAAGAATTTGCTAAGTTACCGCCAGAAGTACAAGCGGGTGTTGGAAGTCCAGATCAATTAAGAACTTGGGCATTAATGGATGTAAGTGAAGTACAAACAGTTGTTATGTCAATGTTTAAGAAAGGTTATTCAACTAGAATTAAAGAAAAACGTGAATTTGATAAATTACCAGATAATGCAAAAAATCTAATCAGCGGATTAACAGATTCTAAAAAATTAACAAATGGTTAAATAAAAGCGTTTTAAGACGAGTAATTAATTACATGAATATACACTCGTGTTTTGCTAAAACTCGTCTTAGAACGTACAAAAAGTGGCATAGATTGTAAAATTAAGGAAGTGAGAAGATGAAGAACAATAAAAAGCCAGATTATGCAGTTTATGACAAAGATGATAATTTGCAAATAGTTGGAGATTCTAAAGCATGTGCTAAATTTCTTGGAATTACTTTAGGCAGTTTTCGTAGTAGGGTATGTAGAAATAAAAGTGGAAAATGGAATGGTAAAAAGAAAGGAATCGTTGTGAGAATATGAAAGTAAGATTACTTGCTAATGATTCAAAAATACCAAATATAGCCATCATGAAGATATCATCATATCATAAATCACTTGGAGATGATGTTAATTGGTATGACCCAATGTTTGATATGTACGATACTGATATCTTTTATGAGAGCAAAATATTTACATTTAGTCCTGATTTTAATTATTACCCTGTAGGTGCAAAGATATTTCGGGGGGGGACAGGAATAGATGTTAAATCGCAACTACCAACTGAAATAGAAAGTATAACAGAACTTGATTATAGTTTATACCATGATTGTGATTACTCAATACAATTTTTGAGTAGAGGGTGTATAAGAAAATGTCCATTTTGCGTTGTGCCAATTAAAGAAGGAATTATACATCAAGTTAAACCATTAGAATTAAATCCAAATGGTAAATGGGTAATGTTATTGGACAATAATTTATTTGCTTGTCCACAGTGGAGAGAAAACATTGAAATATTAAGGTCATATAATCAACCAATATCTTTTACTCAAGGTTTAGATTTAAGAATTATGACAGAAGAAATGGCTAAAGCATTATCAACTGTAAAAATAAAGCAAGTATATGTTGCATGGGATAATTATGAAGATAAAGATATCGTACTTCATGGCTTGGATATTTTACTTAAATATATTAAACCGTATAAAATAACTTGCTATTGCTTGGTTGGATTTAAACAGCCTTATGTTATTAACGAAGATTTAGAAAGAGTTCTAACTTTAAAAGATTTAGGAGTAAATCCATTTGCGATGGGATACATTGATTTTAACAATCCTCAGTACAAAAAAAGTAAAGAGATTAAAGACTTTTGTAGATGGGTAAATATGAAAGCAACATTTAAATCAGTATCTTGGGATGAATATAAAAAATAATAAAATATTAGAAAGAGATTAAAACATGAAAAAATATAGAGTTAAATATGATTTTAATGAAGAAATTGAAATTGAGGCAGATACAGAAAAAGAAGCAGAAAAAATGGCTTGGGAAATGTTGAGAGAAACAATTCATGAATGTGGATTTGGTGTAGATGTAGAAGAAATCGAAGATGAAGAAGAGGAATAAAAATGGAATATAAAATGGATGAGCAAATATTGCAGAGTGCAATAGATACATACGGTAGCCGATCACAACATGATATGTTGCTGGAGGAAATATCAGAATTACAAAAAGAAATTTGCAAGTATTATCGCAATGTAAATAATGAACCACAAATTATGGAAGAAATGGCAGATGTATTAATCATGATTGAGCAAGTTAGAATGATGCACAAAATTAAAAATGAAGATATACAAAAAGTCATTGATTTTAAATTAGCTAGGTTGAATGGAAGAGTAAATGAAGAAATCGAAAAACGCCATAAAACGTACTGTGATTTAGAACGTGGATATGGCTGTGTGTTTGATGAGTGAGGATAATATTAATGAAATGTAAAGAATGCAAATATTGCCATTATGGTGGAACAGGATTAGCTGGCGGGTATAAATGTAGACACCCAAAACTAGAAGAATGTGCAGAAAAATATGAAAAGAAAACTAATAAAAGAATGACAAAAGCTTGTTGGTATATTGGATTTAAATTGATAAAAACATCATTAAGATATTGCCCTTATAAAATGGAGGAGAACGAAAATGAAGTATAAACATAAAATTGGACTGTTTTTGGCAAGGATGCAACCATTGCATATTGCTCACTTGGATATAATCGAAAAGGCACTTAAAGAGTGCGAAAAGGTGTATGTGTGCTTGGGCAGTGCTAACAAGGTAGATATGCTACGTAATCCGTTTACTATTGATTTTCGTAAGCAGATATTACTAGAAGCGTTGATTGAAAGAGTAGGGGTAGCGGCTACCAGGGTGGATGTGTTTGAAATACCAGACTGGTCATATGAAAATGACACAAATGAAACGATTGAGTGGGGTAGATATTTTTACTACAATGTTGTTTCTCGTATCCAGTCCAAGCGTTTTGCGATTTACTACAATGACGATCCCGCAATTATCAATGGGTGGTTTGACAGTGAAGTAAAAGATTATATCACACTTGAGTTGTTGGATAGATCACAACATTACAATGGGTTATCAGCAACAAAGATAAGAGATGCAATAATTAAAAATAATATGGAGTATGTATGTAAATATTGCCCTACAGCTGTTGTTAAACGCATGGATATTATTAGACCATATTACATCGAGGTTAGTCAAAATCCAAAGCCGGATTTTGCAATGGAGTAAAGTATGATAACACGTATTGTATGGGGATTGGTAACAGGGACAAAGACATCATTAGACGGATTGATTCTAAGATTGGCAAAATATTATGATGACGAAAATTGGCATTTAATAGGCAGTAAACAAAAAGATGAAGAAAAAGTTATTAAATTTTTTCATGATACTATCTGCCATGATATGCCAATGGAAGAATTTAAAGAAATGTGGGATAACGAAGAAATTGAAACTCCGGGAGGAGGTACAGCGATTATCAATCAAAGAAATGTGGAAGTAGTAGAAGTTGTATATGAGGAGAGTGAAGATAAGTGATTAATCGAGCAGTATTAATTGGACGTCTTGCAAAAGATCCAGTCTTAAGAAAAACACAATCAGGTGCAAGCGTAACATCATTTACCGTTGCATGTGATCGTAGAAGTAAACAAGAAGGTCAGCCAACAGCTGATTTCATAAATTGTGTGGCTTGGAATAAAGTTGCTGATAATGTTGCTGGATATATGCATAAAGGCTCTCAAATTGGAGTGGAAGGCAGAATCCAAACACGCAGTTATGATGGAAAAGACGGTAAAAAAGTGTTTATCACTGAAGTTTTAGTTGAGAGTGTACAGTTCTTGGATACTAAATCAAATACACAACAAACTGAAACAAATTGGAACCAACAGGAACAAAGTGATGAACTTGTAATAGATCCTGATGATTTGCCATTTTAAAAGGAGAAATTAAAAAAATGAAGAAAAAAATATTAGCATTAGGTGTATTAGCTACACTTTTGTGTGGATGTGGAAGCAATGGTAAAGTAACACAATATGGTGGAACAAAAGACATTAATATTCCAGATGGATATAAATTTATTAATTACAACATTCAAGATGATGAAATGATTTGGTGTACATATAGACCAATGCATGCGGATGAAAAACCAGAAGTTTACATAGTACAACAAGATAAATCAGGTATTCAATTTACAGGAGATGGAAAATTTATTATCCATGAATGCAAAGACGGTGTTCGTGCTGAATTACCTAAGGAGTAACACATATGAATAAATATCAAGAAGCATTAGATAATTTAAAAGAACCAACAGATGCTTGGTCTAGCTCACAGTTGCAAATGGCTGAAAATTTTGAAGAACCGATAGTTTATGAACATCAAGAAGATATTGACACATTACAAGAATTAGTAGATTTATTTGAAGAAAAATTTGTTTTATGCCCAAAAGGTTGGAAAGGACATAGATACACGAGATATTATTGTCCAAATTGTAAAAAACCAGTTAAAAATGATGATTCACATTGTCATAATTGTGGGCAAAATATTAAGTTCCCAAAAATCGAAGTTACAAACAATAAAGCATATTTAGATTGGAGTGATGAAGATGAATAATGAACAATATGATTTTGCAAAATTGCAATCTAAATTAGATTACTACAAACACGAATACTACAGCGAATGTGATAGAAGTGAAAAACTAGAACGAGCACTTGATAAGGCGTGTGAAAGAATAGCTATTATGTGTCTTACATATACCGATTGCGACGATCCTATTTGCCCATTACAAGAAGACAATTGTCAAAGAGATTGTAAATCTAAAGAAGCTTGGAAAGAGTGGTGTTTGATAGATGAGTGATAATCTGCAAGGCTTTGAACAATATTGCGAACCAGATATGGACTGGCTGCTTAAAGATTATCTATCAAAGGCATATGGTAATTTAGCAGAGGTTAATCGTTTGCTTAGTATCAAATGTACATCTGCAAAAAATCAAATTATTAGATTGATACAAGCATATGGTAAATTGTGCTTTCAAGCAGGTATGCGCTGTCAAAAGAACAGAGAAAGTAAGATTGTAACTGAATGCAACGAAGCACGATACAAAGCAGAGAAGAAAATGCGACAAGGTGTTTATATCACTCGTGAAATGATTGACCTGTGTATAAATGCTGGAATCAAGTCTGATGATCTAGCAAAGACACTAGGTGTTAGTGCTGATAAGATGAGAGCATTTGTAAGGGAGTGTGGATAGTATGGTGGATGATCAAGATATCAAATGCATGAGCAACGTGCTGGAATTGTATTATCATAATTTACACAAGGCGGATGAAATATGGCAAAAGAAAGATGAAAAAGAAGAAAAATTAAAAAATCTGCTTGGTGCAAAAGGAATTTCTTATGGAAGTATAGGTAATGGTTGCTCATGCTCATTTCCTTGTAACAGCAACGAAAAAAACTTGATATTACAGATTGTAGGATATCAGAAAGAAGCAGAGGAATATGAAAGAAATGCTTTGATTTACGATGTAGTAAATAATATAAATTACAGATTACAGCATATTTCGGACAGAAATAAAGATGTGATTTATTATGTGTTTCAGGAAAAACAATCACAAGAATTTATCATGAAAGAATTTAATTTAAAAAACAAAAATTACATATACAAATTAATAAACAAAGCAATTAAAGCGATGTTGGAGGTAAAAATATGAGTAATTTAGATTTTTATGATTTATGTTTACGTTTTATATTTGCGACACTGTCATTAGTTATAATTATGACTTTATTTAAGTCTTATCAGCATTTTAAAGCAATGAAAGAATTAGAGTTGCAAAAAGCATCAATAGAAACCAATGAAAAAGCATTAGAGCAAATGGAAAGAATTAACAGTTTAGTTGAATTAGCAGACAATAACCCAATTATGAAATCAATTTTAGAAGGGATATTAGGAAATGGGCAAAACAGTAACAGATTGGATAAATGATAAATGCTTTATTGTTGATGATTTAATCAATCAATTAGCAAATAATAAAAAGAAGCCTGATTTTATGTATCCGACGATTTGTCAGTATCTAGCAACTGGAAACAGTTATGAAGATATACATACTAGGTTGTTTGAGAACCCAGAAGAAGTTATGGTTTGTTTGGAAAGATACCAAGAAGTAATATCTAAAATCAATTTGATTACTGTTTTTATCCCATCCATTGAAAATTTCTGTATGTTCATGGGTTGGACTGCACAAGTATACAAACAGATGTTAAATGATTCTCCAGAGGACATTAAAGCGGTGATGCAAATGGTAGATGATTTTATCATTGAAAGTCAAATGGCGGCAGGCCAGCTAGGATATAGCAAAGCATCACTTACTAAGTTTAGAAGTCAAATTGCAGGTAATCATGGTCAGAATTTTGTTACACAGAAAGAAGAGAATGATAACAATAAATCAGCTGGTAAAACAAAAAGTCCTGAAGAACTACAACGTGAGCTTGAAAACATGGGATTTAAGATGATTAATCAAAAATAAATGCTAAAATGGTTGATAAAATAAGTATCGTGGTGTATCATAATGGTGTAGATAATAATGATACATCAAGGAGTGATAAATATGTATTATGGATATGTTAGAGTTTCAACAGACAAGCAAGAATTTGATAGACAGTATAAAGCTATAAACGATTGGTGCAATGAAAATAATGTGGTATTGGATAAACAGTTTGAAGATAAGATAACAGGTAAGACTTGGAATCGTAAAGGTTATAATGAATTGAAAGAATTTGTTAAATCAGGAGATACAGTCATTATCAAAGAACTTGATCGCTTAGGAAGGGATTGGGATGGCATAAAAGAAGAATGGAAATGGTTTAGTGACAATGATATTAATGTTATTGTTATTGATATGCCATTACTTGCTAAATCAATTTATGATGGCGATGGTAAGGTAGACCTTAACATGAAATTTATCAAATCAATTGTTTTAGAAACTCTTTGTTATGTGTCAGAAACAGAACGTGTGAAAATCAGTAAGAGAACATCAGAAGCATTACAAGCAAAAAAAGCACAAGGTATTAAGCTAGGGAAACCAATCAACACAGAAAAAGAGTATGATATTAAATCTTTGTATTTAAAAGGCAAAAGTAAATCAGAAATTGCTTTTATACTTGACACCAGCAGGGCACAAGTCAATAGAGTAATTAAAAGATTGCAAGATCGTGGAGAGTTACAAACAGATTAACACCAACACATACCCCATCATAATAAAAACCGCTACAGAAAATTGTAACGGTTTTTTTGTACCCAAAAGTCGCAAACAGTTTGCAACCCGCACATACCCCCTTAGATAAATTGCATGATTTTATAGCTATCACATAATCTTAGAGGTGTTAGATTTACTGGGCATGATGAAAGCCACACGTATATGCACGTGCGTGAACTATTAAGACTTTTTATCTGGAATATCTGAAATATCAAATGTGATCACAGGTTTACCGGTGGTCTTATCGATGAATGCTAGATCTGTACCGGTAAGGTATGCTAATTTGATTAATTCATCCGCTTTAAATGTATTTTTATTTAGTTTTCTGTACATTGCGGGTGGTAATACGTTCAGAATTTCGCAAAATTTAAGTACATTACTATTAGTTAGTTCAAGAAGTGCTTTCACTTTATTTCCAATCATATATATACCTCCAATCGTTTATATTATAACATGCTGTATGATGATAATACAATGGTTATGTTAAATAACACTAAAAATATTAAAAATAACAAAAATGTATAATAAAAGTGTTGACAAACATAACAAAAGTGTTATTATATGGGTGTAGCAAGGGAGCGAGCAACCCACCACGGACGATAAAACGCACCTTGCTACATCGTAAATAAATACTGATCAGTTAATAAATGCCAAGATGAGGCAAGGAGGAAAAGAACATGAATAAAGCAAGAATCGTTAAATCTGAAAATAGTGAATATCCATACAACGTACAAATATTAACTAGCGTTGATGGTAAAAATTGGAATTATTGCGGAAATGGGAAGTTTTGTAAAACATTAGATGAAGCGGAACAGCTAGTTATTAAATTTAATGGCGGTATTACTAGAGAAGAATTTGAAAATAATACATCATGGAAAATGTCTTATGAAGAATTTGTAAAATGTGATTGTACAATTTGTGATAACAAGGAATGTATACATAGACAAGCATTTAGACGTGTGCCACGAATTGATGGTGGCTTGGGTTTATGCCCAAATTTGAAAGGTGGTAAGTAATATGTCAAAAATGGAATATGAACAAATGAAACACGAATTACTACAATTAAAAGAATATGGTTATGAAATATACGCAAGTGATAATAGAGAATATGACTGGTTTTTTGTTGTAACACCTAAACAAAATCTATTGTATATCAAAAAAGGCTATTTATTCGGGTTTAATGTTTATTTGGAATATATCCCGTCTATTAAATATGGCTCTTGTTGTACATGTAATGATAATGATGAAGATGTGAGAAACATAGACTTGCAAACAATTCAAAAACTAGAAAAAAAAGGGTTAGACTTTGCGCATGAATTAGGTGCTCAACTCTATAAAAACATAGAACAAGCAAAAAAACATATTTGGAAGTTTGAAGAATTTAAGAAATTATAGGAGTAAAAAAACATGATCCCAACACAAAACATCATATTTATTTACGTGATGTACAGAATAACCAGAACAATGTTAGAAGTAGCCTTTGAAAAGGCAGAAAAGAGGAGAATTGAAGATGAAAGAAAATGATTTAACGTACGTTTATGAAGCAACAGCAAGAGAAGAGTTATCAATCGATTACGAAGGCTCTAATTATCTCGTAATCTATGGCACCCACATAAATGGTGGATGGTTTGCAATCATTAATCATGGCGTAAGTGGCAATTTAGCAGGATTTGACGATGTGCATTACAACGAAGAGCAAATAGGCATGGCGCTGAATAATTATGAAGTAGGGAATAAAATAGCAATTGTGATCGCGGCGTTCGATGAAATGAATAAAGAAATAGAAATGAAAAATGAGAAATTAAGTGAGGATGAAAAAATGAAAAGAATAGAAGAAATCAGACAGAATTTAGATAGTTATTTATATGAAGTATATTCATTTGATGAATATTATGCAATCATAGATAGTTATGAAATCATTCAATTTTATAACGATGATAACGAACATTTAGGTTGTATCGTAACGGATGATATGGCAAGCTGTATATTTGATATATTGCACGGAGCCGACCCAATCAATGATGGATGGGAAGACGGTACAGGTCAAACGCTGACATTAGATGGGTGGCATTAAAACGTAGTTTATTAAATCTACATAGTATATTTATTATTATTGTTATTGATGTTATAGTATATTTATAAATACTATGTAGTATTGGATATATAGTACCATGTAAAGGAGGTATAAATCGAGTGTTTATAATTAGATTGATCAGCAGTATATTAGGTGGCATAGTAGGATTGTTCACTGGATTGTTAAAGCACAGATGATGGATATAAATAGATATTAGCCAGATTGATTATTAAAATTGATCTGGCTTTTATTATGTTTTTATAAATATTGATTCATTCTTATTCTTTTTGTATTTCATGGTTTTGATTGATATGAGCAATGTTAAATATATCTTTGAGTTTATACATGTGATTGTGGTATGTGGTCTTATACGCAATGTTTATAGGTGCTATGATGATATAGTAGTGGTATGGAGATGATGTTATATGTTGATTACATTATATTTGTGTATGATATGATGATACAAGTTGCTTTTATGTGTGCATGTATAGTGGTAGGTGGTATGATAGGTCATACGGTCATTATAGGCGTTGTTTGTATCTATGTATATATTTGTATTAGGTCATTAAATACGGTGCCTTGTATGGTGGCATATGGTCGTGGTATGTGGCTATGACGTAGTATATATCATATGTTTATTATAACTACTATGTATATTAATCATTAATGTTATTGTTATGTTATGTGTTATATAATATACTCTAGTATTGGATATATACAGAGGATGAGAGTTTGAGAGTTGAGGAAATGGATGGAGTAAGAACAGTTCACATCACAATATGTACGTACAAATAAATATAATAAGGTCATTATCACATAATTAAACGTGGTTATTATGGTACAATTTATTAACATAGTTTAGTTATTGTATCATATACGAACGTTTAAGATACATTGATACAGCTTATATTATAGATACAAGCATACCCCACCCCTATTTCAAATCAATGCATGGGGGCTTACTTACCCCACCATTCCACACGAAAAAAATTTCAATTCCATGTATATTTCAGCATTTTGAAACCATTAAATCTCTGATTTTAACCATAAAACGGTAGATATCAATAGATATATCGCACCAAAAAAAGTAAAAAGTATACTTTTAATCTTGACAAAAGTGTGCTATAATACGCGTGTAAGATGGAAGTGGCTAAAAAGGTCGCTTCCATTTTTACGTAAAGAGCATCCGCGTGCTCGTGTTTGGTATCTGGTACGTTCCTGCTAGGTATTGAATTTTCAACTAGGTAGCAACACCTAAAAGATTGCAAAACGTTAGCGGTAGGAAATTCTACATGAACCTATTTGCTGGGCATCCAATTGGGTGCCTTTTTTAATTTATTTCTATAGGCAGTTCCATAACCGTGTGCAGGGGAACGATCAACTATGGCCATCGCACAAAAAAACGAAAGAAGAGACTGGGTTCTGATGGTTTAAAATCTTCAACAAAGTGTGCTATACGCACAGCAACAGGGAGAGAACCTCCCTTTTTATTTATACCTATGGTGTAATGGTAACATGACAGTCTCCAAAACTGTTGTTCTCGGTTCAAGTCCGAGTGGGTATGCCAAATAAGATATGACATCATAGATTAGATTTCAACTATGGTTTCACTCGCATAATAGAGTGATGTGGCAGGCAAAAGGGTTTTTCATGTTTTTCCTTTCGGTGTATCCTCCAATCTACTTTTACAATCAAAAAAAGTCCTGCAAAATACAAAAAAGCTATACAGTACATATCGCCTTGTCTGTATAGCAAACATCGTGATATAGCTCAATGGCAGAGCGGGTGCCTTATAAGCGCTTGATTCTTGTTCAATTCAAGGTATCACGACCATTAATTGAAATAGCCAGTAAAAATATAAACGCAAAGTGATGAGAAACGAGGTGGAATTATGATTAAAATAGGTACTAAGATAAAATTAAGACCAAATATGTTGTACAAGGACGATCCTGAAAAAAGTGAGAATGTCGGATATGGCGAAAATGAATTTGGCAAGTATCAGCAGTTACAAATTTTAGATTTAAACAAATCGGCGGATGGAAAGAATAAAACTGGATTTATATACGTTCGCATTTTTTCAGAACTCCCAATGTTGCCTGATGATGAAGTAGTTGTGAAAGATATTTTGTTTATTCAGCGAAAACGTAATATCGTTGTTGTTGGAATAAAAATTGAAGAAAACACCCCTTATAGTATTCCTGAACCAGAACCTAATGAAGATGCAACATTTGACTTTTAGGTAAGATGATGCAAGATGTATCAAAATTAGTATATGAATACAAAATGGTGTTTCTTCGCACCAATTTTTCAAATGTAAGACTGATGTATAATGTCGCATCTAATCTTTATGATGCAATGATCTTGCAATATGAATATTGTGAATCCATTAATAACGTTAAACAACAGCATAGGATATGTGAATTAGCTGATACTGTAATAATGCCAAAACTTAGAGAGGCAATATTAAAGACCAAGAGTGAATCGTTAGCAAATGATTTACATGCATTGCATAAATTATACTTTGCTTTATCATCAAGGCGTATACTTAAAAATTTTGCTTTGTACATAGAGCAATACAAAAATAAAAAAGTATGGGATAAAACAATGGAAACCGTTGAAACCATGTTTTATTATGCTGATATATTTGCTGTTTCAGATAAATTAAACATGATGCGTGCTTCTCTTATGCCTTCAATGGGAAAGTCATATTTTGGAAATCTATTTGTTGCTCAAAGTTGCGGTAATAACCCGAACATACAGATATTACGTATCACATATGCAGATGATCTATGTATTACTACAACTAATCAGACGAGAGCAATCATCAATTCAAAAGCGTTCAGAGAAATATTCCCAAGGTATCAGAAATACCAAGGAGATAATATTTTTAGAAGTGCTACAAAATATCATTTTTGTATGGCTGACAGTGAAGATGAATATAATCTGTTTGCTGTTACAAGGGAAGGGCAATCAACTGGAAAACGTGCTCATATCTTGATGATAGATGATTTGCTAAAAGATGATTCAGAGAGTTATAACAAGACGTTACATAAGAAAATGGTTGACCGTTATGAATCCACATGGAGTTCTCGTGCTGATGGAGATAACTTAAAAGTCATGTTACTTGGAACGATGTGGGCGGACACAGATTTACTAAATGTTATGTATGATCGTGCATTGGAAGATGATGAACTTGTACCTAGTGATAAATATAAATACACTGAACTTACAAAAACTGGAACAGCAGTTTTTATTGGTATACCTGCACTTGATGAAAATGATGAATCTACATGTCCTAAACGATATTCGTCATTAGCATTGAAAAAGAAACGTTCTCATATGAGTAGATTTCTTTGGATGTGTGTGTATCAGCAAGATCCTATATCTCCTGAAGGACTGGAATTCGACTGGGCAAATTTACAACAATGGGATACGTTTCCAGAGGTTACAAAAGAAGTTGTTAGATATGCTAGTTTGGATCCCGCAAGAAAAGGAAAGAACTATGTGTCAATGCCTATCTTATACAAGTATGATGATTTGTATTATGTAAAGGATTGGCTTTATAAAAAGAAGTCAATGGATGAATTGTATGACGATATCGCAGATAAGATAGTTGAACACCAACTTAGTTATCTGGTAATCGAGAACAATACAGATACATCACTTAAGTATGTAATAGAAGAAAAGTTGAAGCAGCGGAGATATTTCGGCTGTACGATTATAGAAAAGTTCTCTAGTCAAAACAAAGAACAGCGTATCAAAGATAACCAGGGTTATATTCGCAATAATATTGTTTATCCAAAGAAAGGCTTGTATTCCAGTAATACTGATATAGGCAAGGCTATGGATGATCTTACTGCATTTAGCTTTGAATATCCTAACAAATTTGATGATTCTCCTGATAGTGTCGGATTGTTTGTTATGGAATTTGTAAAAGAAAGTGGAAAGCCAGCGCGGGTACAAACATTTAATCGTTATACACTTGGAATATAGGAGGTGATGAAATGGAAGAACAAGTAACTAAATCTAAGAACATAGTGGATTGTGATGGCATTTTACCAGAAGCACCATTAACAACATCTACAAGAAAAGTTATACCATCTACTAGATATCGTTTTGGCAGAAAAGTAATCAGGATTCCAGTTTTAGAATCTTCATTAAATGAAGTTACACTTATTAAGTGGCTACCTGATATTTTGAGAATACATGCTGAAAATGCATCTGATTGTAGACATTTTGAAAAGGTATATCGTGGAGAATCACATATTTGGGAAAAAGAACGTCCTTTCAATTCAGGAAGTAAAATGAATACTATCATAAATGAAAACCATGCTTTTTATCAGATAGAATTTAAGAAAGGGTATATGTATGGAAACCCAGTTAAATATTCTTGTGCAGATGATGGAACTGATTCAGATAGCATTACATATCTAAATCGGTATTTAAAGTTATGTGGTAAAGCATTTAAAGACATTGAGTTGGGAGAAACAATATTCAAGTGTGGGAATGCTTATCGAATGTCATTGCCAAAAGTATATGCTGGTAATACAAATTATGAGAAACAAACACCTTTTGAAATGTTCAATCTTGATAATGAAACAACTTTTGTTGTTTATTCAAGTGATTATACAAAAAAGAAACTGATGGCAGGTATTATAACTACAATAGACAGTCCAAATCCTAATGAAACGGAATTTGAAATAATAATCTATACAAGGGATTTCATTTATAAATTTAGATGTTATTCTTTATGTCCTGCTTGGGATGGAATAAATTTCAAAAGTAAAAAGCCTAATTATTTAGGTAAAATACCAATCGTAGAATTTTATACTAACAGTGCTCGTATGGGTGTGATAGATATAAATGAAACGATTTTTGATGCAATCAATAATATGAGCAGTGATTCAATCGACAGCATAAACGATTTTGTTAATAGTATATTGGTTATTTACAATATGACAATCAATAAAGACGATAAGCAGAATATCGATGAAACTGGATCATTGCAGTTGATAACAACAGATCCTAGTAAACCAGCTGAGGCGAAATACTTAGTGAATCAGTTACAGCAATCTGATGTTATGGCAAGATATGAAACAGCAATTAAATGGTGTTATAACATAGTTGGTGTACCTCAACCTACTCAAAAGAGTACATCTGGTGGAGACACTGGAGAAGCAAGAGAATTAGGCGGTGGATGGGAAAATGCTAACATTGTAGCAAATCAAAACGAGGAACCATTAAAAGATGGCGATATGCGAATGTTTGAGATTCAGTTAGCCATTTGTCGCATGACACCTAAATGTCCTGTGAAAGACTTGTATGAAACTGATATCGAAATTAATTTTAATCGTACAAGAAGCAATAACCTAATCACAAAAACACAGGCATTACAGACATTGAATGAAATGGATATGCCTGAGGAAGTTGCATTAAATATTGTTGGTATTACATCTAATAGTCATGAAGTTGCTAGAGATTGGGTTGCTAATAAAGAAAAGAAGAAAAAAGAAAGTTTAGAAACAATGAAACAACAGGCTGATATAAATAAAAAAACAGAGCCAAATAAAAATAGTAAAACAGCTACCACATGATGGTGGCTTTTTTTATGTCAGAGAAGACAATAAAACGCAAATAGACAGAGAAGTCTAGCCATAAAAAACGCAACATGGGGCAGAGAAGCCTACTTAACAAACGCAAGGAGGAATTTTTTATGAAAGATTTAAACAAAAAACTTAGATTTCCATTAGACATTCAATGTTTTGCGGAATCGGGAGATGGCGGAGATGATGGTGCAGGAGCTGGTGGAAATGATCCACAAGAACCACAAATGGTACCTAAAACGCAATTTGATAGGTTGTCAACAGAATTAGCCAATTTGAAAAAAACATTAAAAGCAAAACAGACAGATGAAGAAAAATTTGCACAAGAACAGGAAGAAAAAAATCAGAAAATTAAAGAATTAGAAGATTTTCAGCGCAAGTCTGTTTTATCAACAAATCTACTAAAAGGCGGAGTTGGAGAAAAAGATGTTGATTCAATTGCCGATGCTTTTTTAGAAGGAGACAGTGAAAAAATTGCAAAAGCATTTAACACAGCTTTGAAAAACATCATTAAAGCAAAAGATGATGAAATCGCACAGCTTAAGTTAAATGGCATTGATAAACCATCAGGCGGTGGAAACGGTGGAACAGAAGTAAATGCTGAATCTTTTGCAAAAATGACTTTAGATGAAAGAATCGCATTAAAACTAAAAGACCCTGAATTGTACAAACAACTATCAGGAAGATAAGAAAGGATGATTAGAATATGCCTCGTTTAGGAATAGTAAACAATTTTGCATTTGATGCTGAAGCATTTGCTGATTACATGCAAGAACAATCTTGCTTAAATAACAGAATCTTAGCTTCAGGAATCATGGTCGAAGACCCAATTATTGAAAAAGCAGTAGGGAAAAGTGGAAATGTAGGAACAGTACCATTTTTTCTACCTGTAGATGGAGAACCAGATGCTTTAAACGATGATGGAAAAACAGACAACAAGCCAACTGCATTAAAAGGTAGCAAACAGACATACATGGCAATGGCTAGAATGAAATCTTGGTATGAAGAAACATATACAAGATATTTAACAGGAGAATCACCATTACATAATCTTGCGAATAACTTAGTTATTCCATATTGGACAAATCAGTGGGAAGCAGAATTAATGGCAATCACAAAAGGTATCATGGGATTGGATGCAATGGCTAGTCATAAAACTGATTTATCTGTTACAACTGGATCAATTACAGATGCTAACAAGATTGATCTAACAACACACTTAGATTTAGGTCAAAAAGCATTAGGTGACAAACGTACACAATTTAGTCTTGCAGTTATGCATTCACAAGTTGCCACAAATTACAAGAAAAAAGAATTGATTGAAAACAAGAAAATGTTTTCTCCAATTTTGAATGCTGATATCGAAGTACCTATGATGGGAAGTATGATCGTGTTGGAGACTGATACAAATACAGTTGATACATCTGTGGAAGGTTTCCCAGTATATCATACATATATGTTTGGACGTGGCGTATTTTTGACTTGTCCAAAACAAGTTCATCGTGCGTATGGAACTAAATACGATGATGAAGAAAAAGGTGGCGTTGAAAAACTCTATACAAAACAGGCAAAAGTAATCCACCCTAATGGTTTCTCAATCAAGATTGATAATATCGCAGAGGAATCACCTACACGCGCAGAATTAGCAAACCCTGCAAACTGGGAATTAAAATTCAACCACAAGAATATTGCAATCGCTGAAATCATTTCAAACGGATAAGCATATGGCATATTTATTATCTAAAGATGGAAAGCCTTATTATACAACAGGTTGTAAGGCTTTTCCTTGTTCTGTATCTGCTAATCGTGTAGAGGTAGATTTTAAAAATCCTGTAGATAAAGTGGATGCAAATGGATGTATTTATACAGAAAGTGAAATTCGTAAGCGATTGAATATTAAGATGATTGATTCATGGGATGCTGAAAATGAAAAAGTGGTTAAGGTATCTAACAAAACAGTTTCTTCCATTATTGTGGAAGAACCAGAACCAATAGAAGAAAAAAAGAAATAAGGTGATGGCATGGAATTTGATGTTAAAACTGAATTTCCAGATTTACTAAAACGATTGTCAGATAAATATGCAGAATATGAATACTTGCTAGAAGATGATTTTATAGAAGTAATCGAATTTTCTGTTTATCATTATCTGAGACTGTCTAATGACCCTACCATAACATCATTTAATTCCATGGCAAGATCATGGATAAAACGAGCATGTATTGAAGCATTAGACAGAATAACTAAATTAGGTGTTACTGGTGGCATAAAACAATACTCAGAAAACGGTTATCAATTTACATTAGATGGTGTTGAAATATCTACAGCATTAGCTAGTGAAATCATACCAAGAGTAGGATATCCAAGATGAATAAAAAAATATGGATAGCTCCTTTTGTCAAAAAAGAAAAGGATATTGATGGAAATATCATAAGTATTTATGATAAACCATACTGTATTTATGCTACTATCAATACTCTTAGCGGAAGTGCTGAAATTGATGTTTTCGGAGATCGTATAAAACGTATGTGTAAAACGATGGTTCCATACCGTATGATTAACAAAATCAAAGAAAATGATGTTGCGTATCTTTTCGATACATCTCCAGAAGGAGAAGAAATCTATGGAGAAAATGCGAATTATCGTGTTGATGCAGTGTTGCCACAAAATATCAAAGCTAAAGTATATTTTGAAAAGATGATAGATGATGGCAAAAAATAAATACATGATGAAAGTATCTTTATCTGTTAATGGTGTTAATAAGCTATTGAAATTTTCTAAAGTGTTACAAAAGGATATGCCAACTTTGGAAAAACGTTTTGTAGAAAAATCACTTGCTTTTATACAAGAAAGAGCAAATGAATACATCAAAGCAACTACTGGAAATAGTGATTGGTATGTGTTGACACATCAATTAGAAAATAGCTGGGTTGTTGATTTAACAAAAAAGACACTTAGAAATATTTGTCCTTATTCTGCGTTTGTAGAATATGGAACAGGTGTTGTAGGGGCTGGAACACACCCGGAGAGTGGAGATTACCAGTATGATGAAAATGGTCATGGAGATTCAGGATGGTTTTTCTTTGATAATGAAGGAACTTTACATTGGACTAGAGGTATGGAAGCACATGCTTATCTTTATAATGCAGTAAGTGATTACTATTATAAGGGAGAAGCAGAACGTATATTAGATGAATTGATAAATGAAATGTTGAGGAAAGCTGTATGATTGTACATAAAACATATGATAGTGTGTTAAAAGCATTAAATGATTATTTGTTAGCTAATAGTGAATATGATCCTGAGATATCAACTACACCAGATGGCGATGTTTATCCGAAAGTGATCGTAGAAGAACTTGAAAACAGTACACTAAAAAAAGACAACATGAATATCGTATCTTTATCATTGGTAGGGATAAAGATTGATATATATGCCATGCCTATGAAAAAAGGAACAAAAATGCTTGCTGGTAGAACAATAGCAAGAGAATTATGTGACCTATGTAGTGTGGTATGCGAAGATATGTATGGATTGAAACGTACAACTTGCAAGCCAACACCAAACATAGACGATAAGATTTACAGATTGACAATGATTTATAACAATGTACAAAGTGACACAGGGCGGTCACTTTTTTTGTAAAGGAGAGATGATAAAATGTCAGATGTTTTTAAAATGCCAGAAAAACGTGCTGTACGTGGCGCTGGCGGTGGTATTTATGCAATGGATACAGCTGATGGGTTATATTGTGTACTTGCACCAACCGTTAAATTGATTTTCCCAAAGAAATCAACATCAGAAATCGAAATAAAGGTGGTTAACGATACAGATATTTCAAAAATTGAAGGAACAACCACTGTAGAAGCACCAGAAACAGAATTGTATTTACACAGAGATGTTATTGATATCTTAGAAAAGAAAGCTGGAAAGCTATTACATTTGATGTCAGTTGCACCTGATTTCACAGGATACAAATATGAAGGAACAATCAGCTATACACCAAATGATGTAGAAACAGATGGTGCATTCCAAGGAACACTTAAAATTACAGCACGCTCAACGCCTGAATATGTACGTGACTGCTTTCCAATGTTGAAACCAACAGTTAAATTTGGTGCGATTGAATCTAATGTTGAATTAGAAACAATGACAGGCACAATGATCGTAAATATTCCTTTATTGACAGATGGTATGACTGCAACTGTTAAATCTACAGATGAAGCTACAGCAACAGCAACACTATCAGATGATAAATTGACGATTACAGGTAAGAAAGCAGGTTCTTGTATCATTGATATTACAGGAACTAAGGAAGGATATGCTTCTTGGAATACAACTATTCATGTGATAGTACCTAAAACAACTACACCAAGCGCGTAATTATCACGCTCTTAAATGAGCGTGATTTTCTCATATAAAAAAGGAGGTAATGAAATGGATTTATTTAGTTATAACTATGGTGGAAAGAAATTATCCTTTAGAATGTCTAATGCCGCCATGATGGAAATTGAACAATTACAAAAACAGAATCTAAAAACAATCAATCCAGATTTGTTTAAAATTGCAATCGAAGTATCAGAAAAAGAACCAAAAGAAGAATTAGAAAAAGAAAATGAACAATCTAATGATAGTAGTGTAGATATACTAAAACAAATGGTAGAAATATTGCCATATGTTGATGATTTTGAAAGATTGGACAAGTTTATCACACCACATGATTTGATGTACATTTTACTGCATAACAACCCTGAATACAGAGAGTTAACAAAAGATGAATGGAGCAATATCGTTTGGGATATGGAAGAAAATCTTGGATTTGAAGAAGTAAGTGCAAAATTTGAAGAGGTGTATGAAAAAGTTTTTACACTGATGGCGAAGATGAAATCGCCCAAGAAACCCAAATCCAAAAGAACATCGAAAGCAAGTATGCAGGCTTAACATTTGAGGAATATTTTTACGAATATCTATTACCTCAAGCAATTGAATCAGGCATGACACCTGAGCAAGCATTATATGAAGATGTAGAATTAATGCACATCTATTTTAAGGCATATAACAATAAAATAGAGAAAATGGCATGGTATGGAGGATTGTATGACAGACTTGCGCTTGTAGATGTAGTAAGTAAAGTTATGTCAAAAGATTCTAGCAAAACATTCGATTATCCTAATTTACCTTTGTCTATGTCTGATGAAAAAGAAAATGTTAAGACAGAACAAGATAAAGAAATAGAATTTAGACAGGTAATGCTATCAGTTTATTGATAGCTTTTTTATATGAGAAAGCGAGGTGGAATAATGGCAGATTATGACACTGAGGTTGGGGTGCAACTCGACACACAATTTGAGAAAGCGATTGAACAAGCAAACAGACTTGTGGCTGTATTAGAAAGACTGCAAGACACTACCAAAAACGTTGTGAATACGATAAGGCAAATGAGTACGTTGACAAACAGTCTTAAAACTCTTTCTGCGATTGATTTTAGCAACATGGACAATCAAATAGACAAAACTGTTTCGACAGTCCAGAAGCTAGAAAACAAGCTGAAAAACTTACAAATACCAAGCCTTACTGGTATTGCTAATTCATTGAGACAGCTTAACAATATAAATATCAGATTCAATGTCAGTGATATAGAAAAATTAAAAGAGATACCATCAATCATGAAATCTATTGAGGCATTAGATGCCAATAAGATTGGTCGTATCTTTAGTACTTTAGATACTCAGATTTCTCCTTTTATTGCCAAATTAAAAGAAGCATCGAGTGAGCTTAAAAATTTAGCTACTGTTACACAGGCATTAGATAAATTTCATACTGATATCGGAAAAGCAAAACAAAAAGTAAATGATCTGGGAAATGAAGCGGATAAGACAAAATCTAAAATTAGTCAGATGTTTACTGTAGGCAATATAATTTACTTCTATAATATGTCAAAACAGGTGTTTAAATCTATTGGAGATATTATAGGAAAATCTATAGATTTCACAGAAACAGAAAACTATTTTTCTCGTGCTATGGGAAATATGCGCGATGAAGCAATGAAATTTCAAAATCAAATGTCAGAAATGTTTGGTATGGCTGTACCAGATATGATGCAAATGCAAGCAACATTTAAAAACATGCTTGGTTCTTTAGGTGGATTGACAGATGAAATGTCATATATGTTATCTGAAAGAGTTTCTAAAATGGCATTAGATTTCAGTTCTTTATACAACACTTCAATAGAACAGGCATCTACAAAATTTCAAGCGGCGTTGAGTAAACAGGTAAGACCTATACGTAGTGTATCTGGATATGATATCACTCAGAATGTATTACAAGCTACAATGGATGAGATTGGACTAAATGATCGTAAAATATCTCAAATGAATGAGATTGAGAAACGATTGCTTATCATCTTGACATTACAGCAACAAATGGCACGTTCTGCCGCCATGGGAGACTTTGCGAGAACGATAGAACAACCAGCTAACCAGTTACGTGTATTGCAACAGCAATTGCAAGAAGTTGGAAGATGGATTGGTGCGGTATTCTACAGTACGATTGCAAAAGTATTACCATATATAAATGGATTTGTAATGGCAATAAAAGAATTGATAAAGACATTCGCATTATTCCTTGGATATGAAATGCCTGATTCTAGTGGTCAGACCGGAACGATATTAGATGATATAGATAACAGCTTTGGCGATATATCAGATGATATTGATGATGTAAATGATGGATTGGATGATACAAATAAGAAGTTAAAAGAATGGCAGAATTTTAAAGCACCATTTGATGTGTTCAATGTAATTCCAACACAATCATCTACATCTGGAAGTGGTTCAGATGGCGCTAGTGGAAGCGCTGGTGGAATGACGGTAGACCCACGATTATTAAAAGCACTTGAAGATTATGATTATTTATTCGGCAACATTCGTATGAAAGCTATGGATATTCGTGACAATATCATAGAGTGGATAGATAAGCTGAATAAAGGAATCAATGAAAACATATTTGAGCCATTAGGAAACAGCTGGAATAAATATGGTGCTGGAATTATGAGCAACATTGATGAAATGCTAGAAAATAGTAAGTATTTATGGTCTAGCTTTTTTGATGTGGTAGGAGAAAAATGGAAACCATTCTTTCAACAGGCATCCGATTTATTCTTTGGATTATTAGATACAGGAACACTTGTTTTAACATCCATACAAAAATTCTTTATATCTGTTTGGGATAATGGTGGTAAATTTTTATTTGAAAGTATATGGAATTTAGCTACTGCATTTTTGAAACTTGCATCAAGTTTCAATGATAATTTCTTAAAACCAGTTATAAGAGGACTAAAAAATACACTTGTTCCAGTTTTCGGAAGTGCTTTTGGAGTAATCAGTGGAATCATTGGTGTGGCAATTGAATTATTAGCTAAAATCGTCGATTGGGTAGCTGATTGTACGCCTTTAGTTGTAGCGTTAGGTAGTGCTTTAACTGGTATGTTCTTGACGATAAAAATTGGAAAAATACTTGATATGGCATCAGCTTTAGGTGGAGCACATAGTATATTACGCTCTTTTGGTGCATTAGCGTTAGAGCACAGTGGAACATTAAGGAAATTATGGGCAGTCTTTTCAGATTCTAACAAATCAGTTGGAGGAGCATCAAAAATACTTGATAGTTTTAACACCTTATTGGCGGCAACTAAATTTGGAGAAAAATATGGTGATATGATTTTTAAAGTTGCATTAAAAGCAGAATCACTAGGTACAGAATTTTTAGGTGCAACATCATCAGCAAAAAACTTAGCTGGCATGCTTCTTACTAAACTAAGTTCTGCTTTAACTTGGTTAGCAACAAATCCAATTGTAGCTGTCATTGCAGGTATTGGTTTATTGGTAGGTGCTTTTGTAGCTTTTGGAAATCAAGAAAAAGATACAAGTATTGACATAGAGGATTGTTCTGAAGATATTCAAGATCAAATGAAAAAAGTTGATGAGTTGGCTGAATCAATGGATAACGCTAAGAAAAGTTTTGAAGATTCTATGAATTCTGCTAAAGCCAATTCAGAAAGTTTAGAACAGGCAATATCTCGATTAAAAGAATTGAGTGGGAAAACTGGTGTTATTGATACATCAGATTTAGCAGAGGCTGAAACATTAGTTAAAAAGATTAATGATGTCCTAGGAGATGTATTTGAGATATCAAGCGATAACAGACTTGTACAAAAGCAAACTAACGATGAATTAAAACAGTCTGTGCAATATTCAAAGCAAAAGGCTGAGGAAGAAGCTAAATACCAGTATAGAATAGAATTAAACAAGCAAATACTTGAAGGTAATAATGATTTATCTAAATTAGGAGTAGAATTAGAAAGAAAACGCAATGAATTAGCAGAAAAAGAATCAAATCCTTGGTGGAATAGAACAAGGGGAGATAATAAAGAAATAAAGCAATTAAAAACTGATATTGAAGGACTTGAACAGAAATCAGAAGAAGCTAAAGAATCTATTGATGGAGCAAGAAAAGCTATTCGTGATTTAGATGATGATAGTAGAAAAACATCATCCTCAGTTACAGAACTTTCTACGACAGTAGCTGATTTTTATAGCGAATTCGATATATCAGATAAAAGTGCTATGCAATTTGAAAATCTAACGAATTCTATTATAGATAACATCAATAAAATGCGTAGTGCTACAGATGAAGAATCAGCTGATTTAAAGAAAAAGAATGAAGAAAAAATTTCAGAATATGTTAAATTAGCTGAAAATTGTAATCTTACATATGATCAAATGATTAAGATTATTGAAGAAAAGGGTGCTAATTTAAATGACGAAGAAAAACGTCAATTAAAAGAATCTCTTGACAATCAGAAAGAAAAACAGGAAAAAGAATTAAAGCAATTCAAACAGAACAAAGACGATGTTCTAAAAGAACTGAAAAAATCTAACAAATATATGTCTCAAGAGACAGAACAAGGATACAATAGCTTGTTTGACAGTTTGTATAAACATAATGGAAAAGTATCTAAAGAATACTCAAAACAATATGAATATATGCTTGACATATTAAGACATCATAAAGTCGATGTTACATCTGAAACAGGAGATATGTACGGACAATTGTTTTCTTTGTTAGTAAACAGTAATGGAGATATTAGCAGAGAGCAATTAGAACATTATGCTGATTTGTTGACTATGGCTATTGAATCTGGGGATGAAGAAGGTTCTTCTTTTATTTCTAAATTAAAAGAATCTATTTCATCTGATGATATATCGCCAGAAGTAATGGAACAGTGGTTAATTGGACAAGGAATTATGGATGATCCATTAGAAACTAGTGTTAAAGTAAATGGTGCATGGGATGTTGCTACAGGTGCTAGAAATATTTTAGATAAAATTATCAATCCAGCACTTAAAACAACAGCAAAAGTAACAAATTCCACGAAAGAAAGTAACCGTGTAAGAGATGAATTTTTAGGTAAGTTAAAAGATTTATCTGCATCTGCATGGATTAGTAATACGTATGATGCATGGGATTCATTTAGAAGATACTTTGCTAATAATCCAATTAATGCTGTTGCTGATTTAACAATAGGACTAACCAGTGCTATAGGAAGTTGGTTCAGTGGAGGTTATGCTACAGGAGGTTTTCCACCAGTAGGTCAATTGTTTATCGCTCGTGAATCAGCACCAGAAATGGTTGGTACATTGGGTGGCAGACCAGCTGTAGCAAACAACGATCAGATAACTGATGGTATTTATCGTGCTGTATTACAAGCTCAACGTGATGCTGGTAATAATCACAACGATAGTGGAGATTTATATATCACTATCCAAAATCAAGACGGTACAAAAACTGAAAAAGTTATTAAAGATTACAAAAAGAATCAGATATTTAGTGGTGGAAAAGGAGGCATACCAGTATGAAAGTAAAAGACCCAGTACTTTATATTGGTGGTATCTTAGTCAAACCACCATCAGAAATGACTGTATCAAAAAACAAGCTATGGAAACAGGGAAGTGGAAGGTCAAGGACTGGAAACATGTGTGGAAGTATCCAATGTAGAAAATATAAATTGGAGATCACATGGACAAACTTATCAGAAGATGAGGCTATGCAATTAAGCAATCTTTTGGATCCTGATTTCATAACTGTAAAATTCATTGACCCAAAAACAAAGTCATTCAAAACATGTACGATGTATGGTGGAGATGAAGTGTATACAGTACAAAACTATTGCATAGATGAGGCAGTCTATAAAGGACTGCCTATTTCTTTGGTTGAAAAGTAATATTTAGGAGGACAAACAAAATGAAAATGAAATTATACCAGGTAATTAATAAATACAACGAATTATATAATGTAAGTAATGTAAGAAACAACAAGGTTTTATACAACATCAGTAAAAACAAGAAAATATTGATGGATGAAATTGAAACATACAACAAACAAGCTGATGAAATATCAGATAAGTATGTTGAAAAAGACGAAAACGGTAACAACAAAACTGTCATTAAAGTTGATGAATTCAACGGTAACAAAGAAAGAATACTTAAATTTAAATTTAAAGAAGATGGAAAAACTACATATGAAAAAGAATATTTAGATGAAATGAATGAATTACGAGATGTAGAAGTAGATTTACCAATTAGAACAATTAAATTTGATGATTTAGAAAAAGATGAAGGTAAATTAACACCAATGGAAATGGATGCAATCTTCTTTATGATAGAAGAATAAAAGAAAGTGAGGTGGTGTGAATGTATAGCACCTCAGATAAATATAAGGAAGTTATACAGAAAGATATCATTTGGGATGTTGAAAAATTAGTCATTGACGTAGAAGAATATACTGATTTTATCAAACTACATCGTAAGGCTGGTATCGTATCAGATGACCATGTTAACTTTGGAAACTGTATTTCTTCCTTTCTTGATGTTGAGATACCAGAAATCAGTAATGCTACTAAATTCATCGGTCGTAAAGTATATTATTATGTTGGTCTACATCTTGAAAATTATGATAATGATGAAGCTGAAAATATTGAATGGATACCTATGGGCGTATTTAATATCGTTGAGCCTGATGTTAATGATCAAGTCTTATCTTTTACAGCATATGACAACATGTACTATACACAACAGGGATTTTTTAGCGATTTAAAAGGTAGTCAAAAAGTATCTACAGTATTAAACGAACAGTGTAAAAAAATAGGTATTACTTATGCTGGTGGAGATAGTGGAGAATCAATCAATGTGGATTTACTGCAAGGATTGGAATTAAGGGATGCGTTAGGATATATCGCATCATATTGCGGTAAGAATGCCATTATGAACAGGCAAGGAAATCTACAGTTAAAATGGTTTGAAGAGGTTGATGTCACGATACCACCAGATAGATGTAGTGATACATTTAATGTTGCTCCCAAGGATACAACGATAGGCAGGCTTGTTTGTGCTGTATCTAAAGAACAAACGTTTACTCATGGGAGTGAAGTAGCAAGCGCGATATCTTTCTCAAACCCACTTATGACAGAAACACAAAGTAAAGTGTTGTTTGATAAAGTCAATGGATTTACTTATAGAGCAATAAATTTTAATGCTATCATAGGTAGACCGGAAATAGATGTAGGAGATATCATAAAGGTTCAGGATCTAGATGGTACTATATATCATGTTCCGGTTTTTATTATGGAAAATGATGGCTTTAATCAGACAATACAAGCAAATGCTAAAACAGAGGAACAAGAAAAATTTGAGTTCCAAGGTTCTGTTTCAAAGGCTATCGAAAACACATATTCTGAGATTGTATCTGCAAAAAAAGTGATGGCTGATACTGTTATCGCATTTGATGGTAAATTTCAGACATTGGATACTGATATTTTGAACGTAAACAAGAAAATCAAAGCGTATGAAGGACAGTTTGAAATAATTGATAGTGATATAGCTAAATTAAAACAAGCTGATATTGATAATCTTACAGCTGTTAATGGTAGGATAGATAGTCTGGTAACAACAGACCTTACATCAGTGAATGCAAAGATTAATAATCTTGAAGTAGACATAGAAAATGTAAACACATTACTTGCCGGTAGTGTTACATCAGGTAGCACTCAGACGATCGTTTTAAATGCTCAAAATACAACGATTGCTAATGCGCTTATCAAGAGCGCTATGATTGAAAGTCTATCATTTGACAAAATCACTGGTATTGATGTTAATACCACAAAATTAACTGTACATTCAAACGATGGGAAATCAACTTGGAAAGACAACACAATCCAAATCAGTGATGCAAATAGAGTACGTGTGCAAGTAGGCAAAGATGCATCAGGCGACTACAACATGTATGTTTGGGATAAGTCTGGTAATTTGATGTTTGATGCAACTGGCATTACAGCAAAAGGTATACAACGACCTATCATCGTAAATGATATGGTATCTGATAACGCTAATATATCAGGAGATAAGATTAACATTACAAGTGTTATACAAAAAATCAATGAAAATTCCACATTGATTGAATCTCATCATATCTTGTATGACGGTAAATCACTTGATGTAGCATTTGGTACAATGGAGACATCCATATCAACTGTAACATCCAACGTTAACACTGTGACAAAGACTGTGACAGATAATAAGACAAAGTGGGATACTGCTAGTACCAATGCGACTAATGCTTTAAATACTGCTAATACCGTTACTAAGACAGTAAGCGACAATAAGGCAAATTGGGATAAGGCACCAACTGCATTAACTAACGCAAACAATGCCCAAAACACCGCTAACAATGCTCAATCTGTAGCCAATAGCAAAGCTAAAGTATTTAACGCCCAACCTGTACCACCATATCAAGTTGGAGATTTGTGGGTACAAGGTACAAGTGGCGTTATTATGCGATGCAAGACAGCTAGAGCGAGTGGAAGTTACACAGCAAGCGACTGGGAAAAGGCTGATAAGTATACCGATGACACTAAGGCAAACGCTGTAGACACTAAAGTTACTACGGTCACGGAAACCGTTAAATCTCATAGCACTCAGTTAACTGCACAAGACGGTAAAATATCAACGTTAATCAGTGATAATACACAGGTTAAAAAAGATATCACAGCTGTACAAGGTGATATTACTATTGCAAAAGGTAACATCACAACTTTGCAGACAAACTACAGTACTTTAGACCAGTCGGTCAAAGGATTATCTAGTACTGTTGGAGAGCATACGTCAAAACTTACTACTGTCACTAACACAGTTAACAACAATAAAGCTAATTGGGATAAAGCCCCTACAGCATTAGACAACGCAAATAAGGCACAGTCAACTGCCAATACAGCAAATACTAATGCAAATAATGCCCTTAAAGGTATTCAAAACTTACGCAGTTCAGGACTTGGGATTAAGGTTAATTATTCAACCTTTACACAAGCAAATGACGCTGAGATTTACTTCCATGGTTTTGATACGTATGGTAATCCAACAGATACTGACGGTTGGGTTATGTACAACGGTGCTAAAGTTACTATACCAAAAGGCATGTGGGTAAATCCTAATTCTGCTATTCCATTTAACACATTATGTTACCTTGTATTAGATCAATCTCACAAAGGTATTGTTAGTTGTTGGTATGATACATCAGCAAAAATCTGGAAATACCAATATTGTGATGGTGCACCTGCCAATACTGGACAATCAGGTACAGAAAACTTTAATGATCAGAATATCGTCTTAGGATATTATGTTAACTCAGGAAGTGCAGAAGCAAAATTTACAAGTGCTGGATTGTTTGATCCTGTTAAATCTTATCGTGACATAGTAATAAGCCCAGAGGCTACAACATCTATCAATACTGTCAACACTCGTATCACAACTGAGATTAAGACAGTGAGTGATAAGTATGCAAGTTTACAGCAAGACGTTAATGGATTTAAGACCACAGTATCTAGCACATACAGTACTAAGACTGAGGTTAGTAAGGTAAAAAGTGATGCTGCTACCGATGCAACCAACAAAGCTAATCAAGCAAAAACAGATGCTATCAATAGTGCTAATGCTAATACTACAACATTGTTAAAATCTTATAGTACAACGAGTGCTATGAATAGTGCTATTACTCAAGAATCCAACAAGATTACTACAGCAGTAGCCAGTACATATACAACCAAGGCTGATTTTAACAACTTGTCTATTGGTGGCAGGAACTTATTACGAAAAAGTGCTATCACATCAGCAAATTTAAGTTTGTGGAATAAAAGCAATGCAACAGTCACATTAGTTACCGAAGATGGTTTTAATTGTTTCAAAATAGTGTCTACAGGTAATGAAGGGATTAAAGGAAGTGGCGGTGTTGTTACAGGAAACATTTTAATTCCTAACGTAAGATATACTTATAGCTTTTGGTGTAAATCAAGTATAGACAAAACTGTAGGTCATAATAGCATAATGCATTTCCAAACGATTAACGGTTCAGTTGTTCATAACAATGCTAATCTACAATTAAAAGTTACATCAATAAAAGCCAATACATGGACTAAATTGGCAATTAGTTTTAATGTGACAAAGCAATGTTATTTTGTTCCGTTTATTTGGTATTTAGGAAGTGCAACATATTTTGTTCGTGACATTATGGTTGAAGAAGGTTCTCGTGACGGAGCTTGGACACCAGCACCAGAAGATATAGACGCATCTATTGCTACTGTTGATGGAAAGTTTAAAAATTATAGCACTACTACTCAGATGAACTCGGCAATTACAACCAAAGCAAATGAGATAACATCTACTGTATCTAAGACCTATGCGACTCAAGCGACGGTCAATACAATTAACGGAGATGTATCAGCATTAAAAACGTGGAAAACAAGTGCTGAAACTAAGATAACCGATACTGCAATTGTTAACACAGTTAGAAACTCAACCAACTACAAGAATGATCTTACTGGTAAGGTTGGTAAAACAGAAATCATTTCTTGTATCAACCAAACAGCGGAAACAATTAAAATAGATGCAAGTAAAATAGAACTTACAGGTAAAGTGACAATTAGTATGTTGGACAGCGATACACAAACCAAAGTTAACAATGGTAACAATGCTATGTCATCTATCAACACGAATAAAGCCAATTGGGATAAAGGTAAAACTGCTTACGATTGGACTAATACTAATGGTGGCAATATGACTAACCTTAGAAACATGGTACTTAAGTGGACAAACAACGCAGTTAGCACAAGCACATATATTCAGGGTGGTTGGATTGCAACTAATACGATTACAACTGCACAGATTGCGACTGGTACTATTGTAATTGGAGATTTGGACAGTGGAGTGCAAACTAAGTTAAATACTGGATACGATAATGCCTATAAAGCATATTGGATGTCTATGGCATTATCACAAGGTCAAAGTATGTACAATGACCCAGCTTTCTTGCGTGGAATTAATGGGCTTGATATTTACAACAATTCAAATAATACAGCAGTTACTATCACTCGTGAAGCTAAAGCAAGTGGATGGACATATGATACGCCATATAGAATTAAAGTTACATCTAACGGTACTACATCACCTAATCATGGAGGTATAAGGTGGGGATTTACTCCAAAGGCAGGTCATACATATCTATTTAAATTGATCGCCAAAATACCAACTGGAAGAACTATTTCATGGCATACAAACGATATAGGTACAGGCTCAAAACAAGAATGGTTAACACCAACAGCGGGCACTAATGATTGGACAGAATATGTATGTAAAGTAAAAATAGGGACTGGAACAATATCTACTACTGGTTTTTTCTCTATCAATGGAGGTGCAACAGGTTTTAGTTGGTATATTGTTTATGCTAATGTGTTTGATTTAGGTTCCGAAAATCTTATATCAACTTTTACAAAAGGAACTACAGAGATATATGGAGACTATATAAAAACTGGTACCATTACAGCAAACCACATCAGAGGTAATAAATTAGAAGGTACAGAGATAGTCGGTGGAAAGATATCGTCTAACACAACGATTGACGTAACTACTGATTTAAAAGTAGGTAATAATATTTATTTGAATACTCCAAGTAGTGGAAATAAATATATATATTTTAATGGGACTTCACAGTTTATATCTTATAACGCTAACGCAATAAATGTGACTTCATCATCGTCATATATAAGGTCAACAGGAGGAGCTTACTGTAGTGCTAGATCGGATGGAGTAGTTATTAGCAATGCAAAAAGTTCCATGATATGGATGAAAGCAGATAATACAATTTGTGTAGACGGACCTATTTATACAAGAAATGGTATTAAATTTGATTCATCTAGTTCTACAGGCATATACACTTCTTGGGTTGATTTAAAAAATCACGATTTATTAGTCCGAAGTGAAGATATGTGTTCTTGTTATTATGGTTGTGCTTCAATAAGCTATGACCAATGGACATATGTACGTGGAAAATATGTAAAGCTTTATAATCATAGCGGTGGATATTGTCAAGTAAATGGAGCTGCTATCACGTCTGATATAAATTTGAAGTATGACTTCAGAACCTTTGATGAGAGATATAACGATTTCTTTATGAATCTTAGACCTACTATCTATAAATACCAAACTGGAACTGCTAAGCGTGATCATTTTGGTTATGTGGCACAAGAGGTAGAAAGTGCATTATATAAATCTGGTTTATCTACAAACGATTTTGCTGGCGTTATCATTGACAAGAATATAACTCGGACAGAAGATGATACTGATTCCAATTTATTATTGGATAAAGGTATCAATGAAATGCATTTACTTAGATATGAAGAATTTATAGCATTGAATACCCACATGATACAAAAGACTATTAAAGCTGTAGATACACAAGGAGCAATGCTAAAAAGCCATGAACGAGTGATATCAGAAGTTGACCGTAAATCAAAAGAAAATGAATACAAAATTGAACAGCTTAAAAAACAGCTTGATGAGGAAAGACAGCTGAGAATCAAAGCTGAACAGAAGTTGAATGCCATTATAAGTGGCGAAATAAAATTAGAATCTAGGATGGCGTAATCGTCATCCTTTATTCATGCCATTACGTAAAGGAGAGTGATTAAAATGGCTAAGATTACAAACACAGAAACAACAGAAATCGTTATGACAAACAACATTGCACTAGAAGGTAAAAACATTAGAATACAAGAATACAAAATTAACAGCATGGAACCAGACAACTATAAAGAAGAAATTCGTTTTGATTATAGTGCTACAGCCGAGGACAAGGCATCATACATGGCAAACAAGGCAGACTTCAGACAGCAAGAAACAGCTTTTGAAGATAAAGTATTTGCCAAAATCGAAGAAATCAAAGCACAAAATACAGCTAAGTAGGAGGTGGTCCTAATATCTCGTTTCCAAGGCTGAACGTTATCAGCCTTTTTATTATGCCTAGAATGGCAAGAAAGAGTGAGGTTATGAAACGTATGGATAAATTTTTTAACTCATCTGTAGCAGTAATCGCTACAGGACTAACTTATTTATTTGGTGGTTGGGATACTGCTATTATCGTATTGATTGCATTTATGGCTTTAGATTATATTACAGGTGTTGTATATGCTTTTAATACTAAGACTTTGTCTAGCGAGATTGGTCTAAAAGGATTGTCTAAGAAGTTTTTGATTATTTTAATCTTAATCGGAGCGGTGCTGTTAGATCGCCTGATGAATACTGGCACATGGGTGTTTAGAACTTTAGTATGCTATTTTTATATCGCAAATGAAGGAATAAGTTTGTTAGAAAATGCTGGTAATCTTGGGTTACCAATACCAAAAAAATTGAAAGCGGCTTTAGAACAATTAAAAAATGAAGATGAAAACGAAAGTGAGGAAAATTAAATATGAAATCTGCTAGTGAATTTGCAAAAGAAAGAGTTGGAAAAGGCGTAGATGTTGATGGTTATTATGGTGCACAGTGTTGGGATCTGTTTGCTTACTTTTGCCAGCAAGCGGGATATAAAGTAGTAAATTGTACAACATCTTTACATGCTAAAGATATTTGGAATAATCGTAAAACGAATGGTGCATTAACTAATTTTACTGAGGTGTCTGTAAAAAATATGCAAGATGGAGATTGGGTTATTTGGGGTGACTGCGAAGTGGCACCTACATCCCATGTTGGCATGTTTAGACGTTATACTGGTAATAATAGAGCAATCATTTTAGGTCAAAATCAGTTAGGTGTGCAAAAAGCAACAGAAGTTGATATGACGTTGAATGGTGTTATCGGTGTATTACGCCCTAACTGTTATAAAAATAAGTGTCCATATAAATCTAGTGGTGTAGTAAAACCATTATATAATGGCATTAGAGTACGTACAGCACCTAGTACGAAGAAAGGTGACACTGGTATTGTATACAATGCTGATAGCCCTAATTTATACTACAATCGTATTGTCTTAGCCGACGGTTGGTACTGGGCAGAGTATGATCGTGCAAAAGGTGGAAAAGGCTATTGTGCTTTATGCAAGGCTGATGGTTCTAGCAAGTACTGGAAACAAGTATAACATAAATAAACCCTACTTCTCGTTTTGAGAGGTAGGGCATTTTTTATTGTATTGACAATATGTCACGAAAATAATAGAATATATATGACAGAGGTAATGCTCTGAGGATTTAAAAAGTATGTTGTACATAGATATGTTATAACATCATGAAAAGAAGTGTGGTTAAATATCCGCACTTCTTTTATATCATTGACTTTATTCGATGAAATATGTATAATAATGGTGTCTGGTATTACATTGCCAGTGGATTAAAATTTATAATGTAAAAAGGTAATTTTTGGGGAAAGAGTGGAATAAAAACACTCTTTTTCTATTGATTTAATTTAACAATACGAGTACAATATAGATGTCTGATACTAGATATCAGTGGATTAAAATCTATTTTGATAAAAGAAATTGCTCGTAAACGTGCAGTAAAAAAGAGTGAGAAATAAAATCACTCTTTTTTATTGTCTATATCATCAATTTCCACTGTTTCTTGTTTAGGAATATCATAATCATGAATGTTTTCTACAGCATCAAGTACTTTCTTGCATAACTCAATAGATAACCTTCTATTATCGCCAGACATGAAACTACTATAATTTGAATAATTTACGCCTATTTCTTCTAACAAAGGCTTCATTTTGATAAATTTACTTTTTCTTTTGATATCGTTTCTTATATATGCTTTTTCTAAATTGTTGTTTATTGCTTTTAAATTTGCCAAATAATTTATTGCATTTAATCTAAAATCCATATCTGCTGTTTGTAATAATGCTTTATAAAGCTGTTGAAAGATTTTTTCTGGTAATATTTTCTCAGAATAGAATGAATTGATGTACATATCTAATATACGAATAACACCATCATTTTCAAAATTTTCGTACAAGTAATATTTTAAAGTACCAAAGTTATATAAACTATAAAAATCATCAATATATATATGTTGATATTTATACCATGTACTAAGTTTATCAAAGTAGTCATCACTTGTCATACATAAATTACAAGTAAGTGCCACAGTTCCGGGAGTACAGCTTCTAAATTGAAGAATAAATATATTATTGTCTTTATGTATATCTCTCATCTTATTTATAAATTCTTCCATCATATCTGGAAATCTTTTATTATGATCGACAGCACGTGGGATAGCATTAGCATAATCTATAACTCCATATATATTTTTAGGAATTAAAAGAAAATTCTGAGGCAAACCTTTAGCTGAAAACACGCCTGTATATACATCATGACACATATAAGAATTATGTCTAATCACATACCTTATTGCGTGTATCAATTTAAATGCTTCATCAACACATACAAATGAATGTAAAAATGTATTTTGTACAATGTCCTTTTCACTTTTACCTGAATATATTCTCGCCATCGGTTTTGGTGGTAAGATTCTAGTTTTTGATACTGGCATACAATAAGTTTCTTTGCCACAAAGCAAGCACATATCTTTTTTTGCTTCCTTTGGTATAATCTTATCTTCAAAAAACTTATTATATTGTTTGTATAGTTCATCATCCAATAAAGGTTCTGTTTCTCCTGTTTTATTGTCAACTATGTACACAATAGGTACAACACCATCTAATTTTATGTGGGTTTTTATATCTTTGATATCGTTAAGTATGGTTTCTTTTTTTACGTATTCATAGAATATTCTACATTTTTCATTTCCTGAGTAATCAATAAAACTGCTTAATAACTCTAGGAACATTTCTTCCCCTTTCCCATTCATATTTCTTATATTATCAACTATTGGATAAGGAGCTACAGCCCTACTTCTGTTTTCAGATGATATTGTTGTAGGTAAGTTTAGTTGTTTCGTTTCTTCTAATCTTTCGGCTTTAATGAAATTACTATCTTTGTCTATATATACATTAGCCGAACAAAAAACAGGCGCAGTATATAAAGGAATTTTATCTGTCAAACAATTGTCATAAAGTTCCACAAGGTTTAACATGTAGTTGTCTATACTACTCATTTGTCCATCCTTCCATTCTTAATGTCGTACCAGCACCATCTTCCCACTGATCTACGATTGGATTAGCTCCATTTTCTAAATCTTTGATACAAGATTCCATATCATCAGTAATAACATTGCCTAAATATTCGTCATTGTCATTGTAAAAATTAATCTTTTCATAATTACTAATTATTGCATAATATCCTTCAAAACTGTATTTCTTTCCGTCATAATCATCAAATTTATATTCTTTCATTTTAATTTCCTCCTTGCGATTTATCCGCTTACATTTATATATTACACTATTTTAGTTGTAATAGCAATTAGATGATTACACTATTTTTATTGTAATGAAATATTTATTGTCATTCGATTTATCAAGTGATATAATGATTATGTCATGAATGGAATTCATTCATGTGGATTTAAATGATATCTTAACCATATACGTTGAGATATATTTATGATAAAGTGTGGTTATTAATAACTGCACTTTATTACTTTGTGAGGTGATGTACATGCCATTAGAAAGAAGTTATAGAATATTCGCACGCTACATGGAAATCAATCATATTCATTTTAATCCTACTACATTCAAGTCTGATGATATGACCTTCTGTAAGATATGGAAGGCACATCGAAAAGCATTTGGTGAGATATGTTTGAAATATGATTGTCGTGAAGCATGGATTGATCTAAATGAACGTTTCGTCAATTATGAAACTAGTATACTTGATATGAACTACAGGAATGGTCGTGTTACAAATATTGAATACGATAAACAATTAGAATACATACAAAGAAAATACATTTAAAAAGAGTGACTAGGCTTCACTCTTTTTTGTTATACCCATGATAACTAATTGCTCTCCAATATGATTGAATAACCATTTTACATTATCTGTTTCACAATAATCATCTGTGACCTGCATTTGAATCAATTCATCATTCAACTGTTCTAACAGATTATCCATTTTACTATTTGGTTCCATTTTGACCACCTCCATTTTTACCCTTATAAAGTAGCATAAATTAATTTAAAAGTCATAAAAGTGAAAAATAATTATATTTTTCAAGGAAATCTTAAAGAAAATTTTAATAATGCAGATAATATATAAGGAACAGAAGTAGTTATGCAAATAAAAGAAAGCTATTTAAATTAAGTGGCTTTCTTTATTGATTTTGGCAAAAATTTGGCAAAAAACTTTTTTTTGATGGATAAAATATATACAAAATATACTATGTTTTTATACTTTTTTAATATATTTTGCGATTGTTTGCATGTATTTATGTATCCGGCCTCGGGCACCATGCAGAACTTGAAGCCTTGAAAAAGGCTTTTTTTCTTATTATATACCAAAATATATAGGAAAATTATCCTGATATCATAAAAATGTCATATGAAAACTGAATTTTTCATAATAAAGTGCTTTATCCATTGTAAAATATCATGAATTTTGATAAGATAGAAGTGCAATAAAAGATGAAATTGATGGGTGGGATTTTATCCTATTATTGTATGTTGAGTAATCAACATCATAAAAACCTCTTGTTATGCTAGCACAAGAGGTTTTTTTATAAGAAATCATAATAAGCATATTAAAAATTCTATATAAATAGAAATGTACTTGACGAATTTGTAATATAAGAAGTAAAATTTCAAAAAAGAAAGAGGCGATAAAACATGAAAGTGTTTATATATGGATATAGAAAAGAAGAAATAGCTTTTTTTGAAGCGTGTATTAAAAAATTTGGATTAGAAATAGCAACTTGTGAACAACGTCCCAATATGGAAAATGCACATCTGGCAAAAGATTATCCCTGCATCAGCGTATTATCAACGCCGATGCCTAAAGAATTGATACAAAAATTCTATGATTTAGGTGTGCGTTTTATTTCCACAAGAACAGTTGGATATGATCATATCGATTTACAGGCAGCACGCAAAATCGGTATGCGCATTGGCAATGCTACTTATGCAAGCGAAAGCGTTGCGGATTATACCATTATGTTGATTCTTATGGCCTTACGGAAAATGAAACTGATCATGAAAAGTGCGGAGGTACAGGATTATTCTTTCGATGGTGTACAAGGCAGAAATTTAAAAAATAAAACATTAGGTGTGATTGGAACTGGGAATATCGGTCAGACATTGATTCGTCATATTGCCGGATTTGAATGTCATATACTTGCCTATGCACCTCACCCAAAGGAAGCAATGAAGGATTATGTAACATATGTAGATTTGGATACACTTTTAAAACAAAGTGATATCATTACCTTACATGTTCCATTAACAGAAACAAATTATCATATGATCAATAAGGAAACCATTGATAAAATGAAAGATGGGGCAGTTATTATCAACACAGCAAGAGGTGGACTTATTGATAATGAAGCGTTGATAGAGGCAATAGAAAATGGAAAACTGGCAGGAGCAGCATTAGATGTTGTAGAAGGTGAAACAGGAATCTATTACAACAATCGAAAAGCAGCAATATTAAAGCAACGGGAAATGGCTATTCTAAACGCATTTCCAAATGTAATTATGTCACCACATATGGCTTTTTTAACAGATGATAGCAATCGCGATATGGTGTATCATTCTATGGAAAGCTGTGTTGACTTTTTACAAAACAAAGAAAACCCATGGGAAATACAATAGGTTATCTGTACATACAGGTAATCTTTTTTTTGCAATCTTTTAGAAATATGATATACTATATTAGTTCACTTGTGAACTAAATAAAAGGGTGATGATATGACAAATGTTGAAAGTATGTTAAAACAATTTGCCTCCATACGAAGAGCATATGGGAAATATCTGTATACTTCTATGAATGCAAATAATTTTTCTCCAAGCGAAATTGATATTCTGATATTTTTATCGAATAATCCCTCCATCAACACGAGTAAAGAGCTGGTTGTTTGTCTGGCAGTTTCAAAAAGTCTGATTGCCAGAAGTGTCGATGCCTTGATACAAAAAGGAATGCTCAAAATGGAAGAAGATAAAAATGATCATCGACTACAACATTTAAAAATCACAAAAGCTGCTGTTCCATATATTAATGAGATAAAAAAATATCGTGATAGTTTTACAAAGCTTGCCTTGGCAGACATCGATGAACAGGATTTAAAATGTATCGAAGAAACAGTGAAGAAAATCGAAGACAATATGCAAAAAATCATTAGAGGTGAAAAAGGATTATGAAGATGTCAAATGAAGTAGATTTAGGAAAAGAACCAATTGGCAGGCTGCTTTTCACATTAGCAGTACCAGCCATTGCATCACAAATTGTGAATGCATTATACAATATGGTGGATCGTATGTATATCGGACATATTGCAGATGTAGGTGCCAATGCTTTGACTGGCGTCGGTGTTTGTTTTCCGATTATTATGATTATTTCAGCATTTGCGGCATTGGTAAGTATGGGAGGCGCACCAAGAGCAAGCATTTTGCTTGGGCAAAACAATCATAAAGGCGCAGAAAAAATATTAGGAAATTGCTTTAGTGCACTTGTGCTGACTGCAATAATCTTAACCGTTGGAGCCTTGTTGTTTCAAAAACCGTTACTGTTATTATTTGGTGCCAGTGAAAATACATTGCCCTTTGCCATGGATTATTTAACAATCTATGCAATAGGAACCATCTTTGTGCAGCTGACATTAGGTATGAACGCCTTTGTATCAGCCCAGGGATTTTCAAAAATTAGTATGATGACAGTTGTTATCGGGGCAATCACCAATATTATATTAGATCCTATTTTGATTTATGGATTAAATATGGGAGTACAAGGTGCAGCTTTGGCAACCATTATATCTCAGGCAATCAGTACAATCTGGGTGTTGAAATTTTTATCAGGAAGCAAAACTACAATTCGATTGAAAAAAGTGAATTTCAAAATAGATGCTCAGGTATTGCTTCCATCTATGGCTTTGGGAATTGCTCCATTCATCATGCAGGCAACAGAAAGTATCTTAGTATTATGCTTTAATTCATCTTTGTTACGCTATGGCGGTGATACGGCAGTAGGAGCAATGACGATACTATCCAGTGTCATGCAGTTTGCAATGTTGCCATTACAGGGATTTACCCAGGGTGGACAGCCGATTATCAGTTATAACTATGGAGCCAATCATGCAGATCGTGTAAAAAAAGCATTTAAATTATTGTTGATATGCTGTTTAACTTATTCCACTGTATTATGGGCATTATCAGAATTATTCCCAGATTTGTTTATCGCAATATTCACAAGTGATCCAGCATTAGAAGAAATCACACAATGGGCATTGCGTGTATATATGGGTGGTTGTTTATTGTTTGGTGCACAAATTGCATGTCAACAGACCTTTATCGCTTTAGGAAATGCAAAGACTTCAGCTTTTTTAGCAATGTTTCGTAAGATTATTGTATTGATACCGTTAATATATATATTACCAATGTTTATAGAGAATAAAGTGTTTGCAGTTTTTCTTGCTGAACCAATCGCAGATACCCTTGCGGTTCTAACGACAGTAACATTATTTGTGTTTGAAATCAAAAAAGTTATGCGTGAAATGAATGAGAGAAAAGTAAAAGCATAGCTGTTTATTTAAATGAAAGACACTAATAAAGGCCTTGAAAAAGCTTTATTAGTGTCTTTTTCTGTTATATTGTAGCAGTTTCGATAAAAAACGAAAAAAAGATAAAAAAAGCGTTGACAGGAGGAAGGATGTTTGGTATTATATACGAGCGCTGAACGAGGCGCAGGAAACGAAAAACATTTCGGTCTTTGAAAACTAAACAGGAAACGTCAATTTCGAAAGAAATAAAACGAACCAGAAAAAACAAAAATCATAACGTTAGTAACGTTTTGAGTCATATCAAATGGAGAGTTTGATCCTGGCTCAGGATGAACGCTGGCGGCATGCCTAATACATGCAAGTCGAACGAAGTCTTTAGAAAAGCTTGCTTTTCAAAAAGACTTAGTGGCGAACGGGTGAGTAACACGTAGGGAACCTGCCCATGTGCCTGGGATAACAGATGGAAACGTCTGCTAAAACCGGATAGGTATGAGGATCGCATGAGCCTCATATTAAAAGAGCGCTAGCTCTGAACATGGATGGACCTGCGGCGCATTAGCTAGTTGGCGGGGTAACGGCCCACCAAGGCAACGATGCGTAGCCGACCTGAGAGGGTGAACGGCCACATTGGGACTGAGACACGGCCCAAACTCCTACGGGAGGCAGCAGTAGGGAATTTTCGTCAATGGAGGGAACTCTGAACGAGCAATGCCGCGTGAGTGAAGAAGGTCTTCGGATCGTAAAGCTCTGTTGTAAGAGAAAAACGATGGATATAGGAAATGATGTCCAAGTGATGGTATCTTACCAGAAAGCCACGGCTAACTACGTGCCAGCAGCCGCGGTAATACGTAGGTGGCAAGCGTTATCCGGAATGATTGGGCGTAAAGGGTGCGTAGGTGGTGCATTAAGTCTGAAGTAAAAGCCAGCAGCTCAACTGCTGTAAGCTTTGGAAACTGGTGTACTAGAGTGCAGGAGAGGGCGATGGAATTCCATGTGTAGCGGTAAAATGCGTAGATATATGGAGGAACACCAGTGGCGAAGGCGGTCGCCTGGCCTGTAACTGACACTGAGGCACGAAAGCGTGGGGAGCAAATAGGATTAGATACCCTAGTAGTCCACGCCGTAAACGATGAGAACTAAGTGTTGGAGAGATTCAGTGCTGCAGTTAACGCAATAAGTTCTCCGCCTGGGGAGTATGCACGCAAGTGTGAAACTCAAAGGAATTGACGGGGGCCCGCACAAGCGGTGGAGTATGTGGTTTAATTCGAAGCAACGCGAAGAACCTTACCAGGCCTTGATATGGATATAAATGTTCTAGAGATAGAAAGATAGCTATATATCACACAGGTGGTGCATGGTTGTCGTCAGCTCGTGTCGTGAGATGTTGGGTTAAGTCCCGCAACGAGCGCAACCCTTGTCGCATGTTACCAGCATTCAGTTGGGGACTCATGTGAGACTGCCGGTGACAAACCGGAGGAAGGTGGGGATGACGTCAAATCATCATGCCCCTTATGGCCTGGGCTACACACGTACTACAATGGCGTCTACAAAGAGGAGCGACACAGTGATGTGAAGCAAATCTCATAAAGGACGTCTCAGTTCGGATTGAAGTCTGCAACTCGACTTCATGAAGTCGGAATCGCTAGTAATCGCAGATCAGCATGCTGCGGTGAATACGTTCTCGGGCCTTGTACACACCGCCCGTCAAACCATGGGAGTTGGTAATACCCGAAGCCGGTGGCATAACCGCAAGGAGTGAGCCGTCGAAGGTAGGACCGATGACTGGGGTTAAGTCGTAACAAGGTATCCCTACGGGAACGTGGGGATGGATCACCTCCTTTCTAAGGAGAAAGTACAAAAAAGAAGTAAGAGATATTTCCTGTTTAGTTTTGGAAGTCTGAGAAGGATTTCCGAGAAGTCGATCTTTGAAAACTGAATAACAGAAGACATATGTAAGGTCTATAACGAAAGTTGTAAGAAAAACATAGATATTCACGAGTAAAGTTAAATAAAAAGTTAACAGTAACTCAGTAAACCTTTGAGAAAGCAAAAACACGAAGAAAAGTAGTGATTAAGTAAGAAAGGGCGTACGGTGGATGCCTAGGCACTTGGAACTGAAGAAGGACGCAGCAAACAGCGAAATGCTGCGGGGAGCGGTACGCACGCAAAGATCCGCAGATATCCGAATGGGGAAACCCGTCATCTGTAATAGGATGACACCCATGAGCGAATACATAACTCATGAGGGAGGTACCCGGGGAACTGAAACATCTAAGTACCCGGAGGAAAAGAAAATAAAGAATGATTCCGTAAGTAGCGGCGAGCGAAAGCGGAGGAGCCCAAACCAGTTCTCGAACTGGGGTTGTAGGACCACGACAAGACAAGAACGACGATAGGAGAACAGCATTGAAAGGCTGACCAAAGAGGGTGCAAGTCCCGTAACCGAAATCGTAGTGAAGTCTAGTGGGATCCTGAGTACGGCGAGACACGAGAAATCTTGTCGGAAGCAGGCGGGACCATCCGTCAAGGCTAAATATACCCAAGTGACCGATAGTGAACCAGTACCGTGAGGGAAAGGTGAAAAGAACCGCGGGAGCGGAGTGAAAGAGAACCTGAAACCGTATGCCTACAAGAAGTCAGAGCCCGTTAAAGGGTGATGGCGTGCCTTTTGTAGAATGAACCGGCGAGTTACGTTATCGTGCGAGGTTAAGTAGAAGATACGGAGCCGAAGCGAAAGCGAGTCTTAATAGGGCGGCAGTACGATGACGTAGACCCGAAACCGTGTGATCTAGCCATGACCAGGTTGAAGTTCAGGTGAAACTGAATGGAGGACCGAACCGACCCCCGTTGAAAAGTTGGCGGATGAGTTGTGGCTAGGGGAGAAATTCCAATCGAACACGGATATAGCTGGTTCTCCCCGAAATAGCTTTAGGGCTAGCGTCGAGGAAGAGTATATTGGAGGTAGAGCACTGAATGTACGATGGCCCCATCCCGGGGTACTGAGTATAATCAAACTCCGAATGCCAATATATATACTCGGCAGTCAGACTGTGGGTGATAAGGTCCATGGTCAAAAGGGAAACAGCCCAGACCGCCAGTTAAGGTCCCAAAATGTATGCTAAGTGGAAAAGGATGTGGGGATGCACAGACAACTAGGAGGTTGGCTCAGAAGCAGCCACCCTTCAAAGAGTGCGTAACAGCTCACTAGTCGAGTGACCCTGCGCCGAAAATGTACCGGGGCTAAGCATACTACCGAAGCTGCGGATTTGTAGTAATACAAGTGGTAGGGGAGCGTTCCATACTGCGTAGAAGTCAGATCGTAAGGACTGATGGAGTGTATGGAAGTGAGAATGCCGGTGTGAGTAGCGAGATGTAGGTGAGAATCCTACACACCGATAGCCCAAGGGTTCCAGGGGAAGGTTCGTCCGCCCTGGGTAAGTCGGGACCTAACGCGAGGCCGAAAGGCGTAGTGGATGGAAAACAGGCAGATATTCCTGTACCCGCGATGGAAGTGAAGGAATGACGGAGAAGGCTAGTGTGACCCACTGAATGGATTGTGGGCGAAGCGAATAGCAGGACGGCAGTGAAATGCGTCGTCGGAATGTAAAACGTGACAGGTAAGGGAACGTCTACGGACAAGTACCGAAGCACATGAGGCCAGCTTCCAGGAAAAGTTTCTAGCGTTGATTCCATAGCGGCCCGTACCAAAACCGACACAGGTGGGCAAGGAGAGGATCCTGAGGTGAGCGAGAGAACTGTTGCCAAGGAACTCGGCAAAATGACTCCGTAAGTTAGCGATAAGGAGTGCTCTTGTAAAAGAGAGCCGCAGTGAAGAGGCCCAAGCGACTGTTTAACTAAAACACAGCTCTCTGCAAAGTCGCAAGACGAAGTATAGGGGGTGACGCCTGCCCGGTGCTGGAAGGTTAAAAGGATCTGTGAATCGCAAGAGGAAGCAGTGAACTGAAGCCCCAGTGAACGGCGGCCGTAACTATAACGGTCCTAAGGTAGCGAAATTCCTTGTCAGGTAAGTTCTGACCCGCACGAAAGGCGTAACGATTTGGGCGCTGTCTCGGCAGCAGACTCGGTGAAATCTTAGTACCTGTGAAAATGCAGGTTACCCGCAACTAGACGGAAAGACCCCATGGAGCTTTACTGTAGCCTGATATTGAGTTTTGATCAAAGATGTACAGGATAGGTGGGAGGCGAAGAGACGTGTACGCCAGTATACGAGGAGCCGCTGTTGGGATACCACTCTTGTTTGATTGAAATTCTAACCTGCATCCATGAACTGGATGAGGGACCGTGTCAGGTGGGCAGTTTGACTGGGGCGGTCGCCTCCTAAAGAGTAACGGAGGCGCCCAAAGGTACGCTCAGATTGGATGGAAATCAATCGACGAGTGCAAATGCAGAAGCGTGCTTGACTGCGAGAGAAACAACTCGAGCAGGGACGAAAGTCGGGATTAGTGATCCGGCGGTGCCGAATGGAAGGGCCGTCGCTCAACGGATAAAAGCTACCCTGGGGATAACAGGCTGATCTCGCCCAAGAGTTCACATCGACGGCGAGGTTTGGCACCTCGATGTCGGCTCATCGCATCCTGGAGCTGAATTCGGTTCCAAGGGTTGGGCTGTCCGCCCATTAAAGCGGTACGCGAGCTGGGTTCAGAACGTCGTGAGACAGTTCGGTCCCTATCTGTTGTGGGCGAAGGAAATTTGAGGAGAGCTGTCCTTAGTACGAGAGGACCGGGATGGACCTACCGCTGGTGCACCAGTTGTTCCGCCAGGAGCATAGCTGGGTAGCTAAGTAGGGAAGGGATAAGCGCTGAAAGCATCTAAGCGCGAAGCCCCCTCCAAGATGAGATTTCCCATTCTTCGGAAGTAAGACCCCTTGAAGACGACGAGGTAGATAGGTCAGAGATGGAAACGTAGTGATACGTGGAGTTGACTGATACTAATAGGTCGAGGACTTAATCACAAGTCGACTGTTATTCAGTTTTGAGGGAGAGACCTCAAAAGAAAAGATCTGGTGATGAAGGCGAAGTGGACACACCTGTACTCATCCCGAACACAGAAGTTAAGCACTTCAGCGGCGACAATAGCTGGGCAAGCTCCAGTGAAGATAGCACGTTGCCAGGTCTGTTTGCCTCACATTTGTGAGGCTTTTTTTTATTTTCTAAATATATGAAAGATATCAAATATATGGTTTCTTTTTTTTAAACAGTACGTTATAATAAAGCAGGTGATAAGTATGAAACAAAAGGTATTGTTAGGTTTATCTGGTGGAGTAGATTCCGCAGTAGCAGCATATATATTAAAAGAACAGGGATATGATGTTTCCTGTGCATTTATGCGTAATTGGGATTCTTATGCCAATAACGATATATTGGGAAATCCGACAATTCAGGATGATGTGTGTCCTCAGGAACAAGATTATGCAGATGCAAAAGCAGTTGCGGACGCATTAGAACTTCCATTATATCGCGTAGATTTTGTGAAAGAATATTGGGATCATGTATTTACATACTTTATTGATGAGTATAAAAAAGGTAGGACCCCAAATCCAGATATCCTCTGTAATAAATATATAAAATTTGATGCATTTTTTAAGTATGCACAAAGTATGGGATTTGATACAGTCGCAACAGGACACTATGCACAGGTAGAACATGGTGATGAATACAGTCGTTTACTAAGAGGCGCTGATAACAATAAGGATCAGACATATTTTTTATGTCAGATGCCGAAAGAAGCATTGCGTCACACATTGTTTCCAATTGGAAACTTAGAAAAACATGAAGTCAGAGAGATTGCTGAAAAACTTGCATTGGAGAGTGTCGCAACCAAAAAGGATTCCACAGGTATTTGTTTTATTGGCGAACGTAATTTCCGTGAGTTTTTAAAAAACTATCTTCCTAGCCAGGATGGCGATATTGTGGATATTGAAACTATGGAAGTCTTAGGCAAACACATTGGTGTCATGTATTATACAATTGGACAACGTAAAGGACTTGGTATTGGTGGTACACGGGGACCTTGGTTTGTGGTTGGAAAAGATGTCAAGAAAAATATCTTGTTTGTGACAAATGGAAATGAAAGTGACTGGCTGTATACAGACAGCTGTATTGTGAGTGGTGTTAACTGGTTCCCAAGTGAAAAACCTGAAGGAGAATTGGCATGCACTGCAAAATTTAGATATCGACAAAAAGACAATGATGTTACCATTCGCTTTATTGATGAATCAACCGTTTTTGTGACCTATCCGCAAGGCGTATCCAGTGTTACTTGTGGACAGGAAGCTGTATTCTACCTGAATGAAGAATGTTTGGGCGGCGGTGTTATCGAGGATGTTTTCAAAGATAAGGAAAGCATGCAGTCTAAAATAGAAAATCGTGAAAATAAATAAGTGCACTCTTCATATAGAAGAGTGTTTCTATCATGAAAGGGGGTATTTGTTTGGAAGAATACCAAAAATTAGAAGCAAGGCATCTATATACGATATTTCGAAATGAAGAAAATGGTTATACGGTTGCGAAATTTGTGACCTATGATGCAAAAGAAGAAGAATTTACAGCAACAGGCATTTTTAAGGAGCTGGTTGAAGAGGAACGTTATTCTTTGCAGGGTGAATATAAGGAACATGCCCGTTATGGTATGCAATTTCAAGTGATCAGTTATGAAAAAATGATGCCAAATGATGAGAACAGTCTGATTCGTTATTTTTCCAGTGCCGCATTTCCTGGTATTGGGAAGAAAACCGCAAAACAGATTGTGGATCATCTTGGTGAAGATGCTTTATTGAAAATTAAAGATGATATTCATGTGCTGGATGACATTGAAGGTATGAATGAGAAGAAACGCAATGCCATTTATCAGGGAATCAGAGAGCATGGTGATCTGGATGATTCTATCGTGTTTTTTTCCAAATTTGGAATGAGTGTAAAAAATATTATGAAACTAGAAGCAGCTTATGGAAAAGAAGCGGTAGAGGTTGTGAAAGAGAATCCTTATCAAATGGTGGAAGATATTGATGGTATTGGATTTGCGACTGCTGATAAGGTCGCAATGGAGTTATCTTTTTCTATTGATCATCCTTACCGAATCAAGGCAGCAATTTTATCTTCTGTATTAGATATATGCATGTCGAATGGTGATACTTATGTGAGTGCATCTCAAATTTCCAGAGAATTGAAAAAGCGCTATGGCATGGAACAGATTGATTTAGAGCCATATCTTCAAGAATTGTTTGCAGATCGTTTATTAATGATGGAGGATGAACGTATTTATCATAATACCCAATATGATGCTGAAAAAGGCATTGCTGTATTTCTTGGAAATTTCCCATATGAAGAAATGGAACAGGTAGATATCACGCATCTGCAGAATGATATCACAATACTTGAAAACAAGTTACATATTTCTTATGAAGAAAAACAGAAACAAGCGATATCAAGCTTCTTTAAAGAGCCTTTTTCTATCATTACAGGCGGACCCGGAACCGGTAAAACAACCATTGTGCAAGGAATTTTATCCTTGTATCAGCAGTATTATCCAGATCAAATCATATCATTATGCGCACCTACCGGCCGTGCCGCAAAACGTCTAGCGCAGTTAAGTGATGGAAGAGCTGTCACAATTCATTCATTATTAAAATGGGATTTAGAAAGCAATACATTTCTAGTAAATGAAACAGAACCAATTCAGGCAGATGTATTGATTATTGATGAATTTTCCATGGTTGATCAATGGCTGTTTTACAATTTATTATTGGCATGTCGGGATATAAAGAAAATATTACTTATCGGGGATGAGGATCAGTTAGCAAGTGTTGGACCTGGTTGTGTGTTAAAGGATTTGATTAAAAGCAATTGTTTTCCATTAACAAGATTAGAAAAAATATTTCGTCAACAGGAAGGCAGCGATGTAGTCGCTCTTGCGCATATGATCAAGGAAAATGAAACACCTGATTTTGATCAAATGCAGGATATTGCATTTTTTCCTTGTCAGAATTTTGAAGTCCGTAATCTTGTAAATCAGGTAGTTAGCAATGCACTAAGCAAAGGCTATGATACAAAGGATATTCAAGTGCTCGTTCCAATGTATCAGGGTGTAGCTGGTATTGATGCTTTAAATAATGCTTTACAACAAATGATGAATCCACCAGATGAGTTTAAACGTGAATTAAAGGTAGGTTATCGAATATTTCGAGAAGAAGATAAAATCTTACAGTTGAAAAATCAGCCGGATGATCAGGTAAGCAATGGAGATATTGGAATATTAAGAGAAATCATTTACGCAAGCGAGGATGTTCAAAATAAAAACAAGTTAATGGTAGAGTTTGATGATCATATCGTAGAATATAGCGGAGAAAATCTTTATAATATTTCACATGCCTATTGTATATCCATTCATAAAAGTCAGGGTAGTGAATATCCAATCGTGATTTTGCCGATTGTAAAAGATTATCGCTATATGCTTCAGAAGCGATTGCTTTATACCGCTGTCACTCGTGCGAAAAAAAGTCTAGTTTTACTAGGCGATATGGAATTGTTTCAACATGCAATTCAAGTAGCGGACAGACACGTTAGAAAAAGTACACTGACGCAAAGAATCTTATCTGTTTTCGGATAGTTTGTAAATTACACTCCATAATAAGATTGTCAGGAGTGATAACATGAATAAATATATCGTAACTGCAGCTTTAAGTATGCTTGTTGGAATTTATATTGGCTACAATGAGGAAGATGAATTAGAAGAAATCTGTCATAAGTCAAAAAAAGCAAAGCGTAAAATGATGAAAAAGCTGCACCATGCAGGTGACACGATTTGCGAATGTATGGATATGGATTAACCCCATTCGGGGTTTTTCTTTTATGAAACATGCCTTTACTCAAATCCTGACATACGCAAAAAAATTAATACCTTTCTTTTTATCTGCACTTTTATTGGTTCTGTTATTGAAACAGTTAGCACTTTACCCATGGATGACATCTATCTTTCAAAGCATGATGCCTGTATTTGGCGGTGTTTTGATTGCTTTGTTTCTACAGCCCTTTATTGATAAATTAGAAAAATATGTTTCAGCTAAAATCGCTGTTTTTATTGTTTATACTTTTATCATTGTATCACTCATTTTATTTGTTATCTGTTTGATTCCTTTGTTGTATCATCAGATGGTGGACTTTATGGAAGTTTTACCAAACTGGGTTGAAAAGGTAGAACAGTTTCTTGAAAAATATCATATCGTTTATGGGAATATGGAAGATTTTAAAAATAAATATGTGCAGGAAGGCTATGTGGTAGTGATTGACTCTTTAAAAACAACCATGAATACATTTACAGATTATGGAATCGCCTTTTTCACAGCTTTCTTTTTATCTTTAGATCTTGATTATTGGAAACGCAGTGCCAAAAAGCTTTTTACAGATTATCAGCGGTATTCTAATTTCTATCATACGATGAGTAATATCGTCTATCAGTATCTGGTAGGAACGATATTAGATTTATTCTTCATCATGATCAGTGTCGGCATTACTTTATACTTTTTTGATTTTCCCAATGCGTTTCTATACGCAATCATTTTGGCATTTTTAAATTTATTTCCTTATGTTGGTGCTACGCTTGGTCTTATCTTGATCGCTATTGTGGCCGCTTTAAGCTATCCAGTATTTCCATGGCTTGCATTTGCCATCGTCTGGAGTATTCAACAGTTGGAAAGCAATATTATTCAGCCTTTGATTTTTAATCATACCATGAATGTACGCCCGATTTTATCTTTTGTGTTCATCTTTATCGGAGAAGCTTTATTTGGGGTGATTGGCGTCATTTTATCTCCTATTTTTGCCAGTATTGCACAAATTGCCATACGAAGTTATCTGCATGCAAAAACCAGTGATCGTGTAGGAGAATGGGATGATATCTGGCAGGATTTTGATGAAGCCATGAAACAGGAAGAAAAGGAAGGGCGGATGGAAAGAAAATCCTTGTAAAAAAAGAATGGATTTGTTATAATTGAAACGCATAAAAACACGATGAACAAGAGGAGTACATAGGAAGAATACGGTAGAGAGAAAGCGGTTGGTGAAAGCTTTTGTATAGGACTTATGGAAGGCTGCTTGGGAGTGGATACGCGGATCTTCGGCGTTAATGAAGAAATTAAGGTGTACTCTTTTTGAGTGAACTAGGATGGTACCGCGGTAAGAAAACAATTTATCGTTCCTATGCATGGAACGATTTTTTTATTGTAAGGAGGAATTTTTATGAAACAGTTGACAGGTAGTCAGATTAGAGCGTTATTTCTGGAATATTTCAAATCAAAAGGCCATATGATTGAGCCAGGCGCATCCCTTGTTCCACATGATGATCCAACGCTTTTATGGATCAATGCAGGGGTAGCAGCATTAAAGAAATATTTTGATGGCTCTGTAAAACCAGAAAGTCCAAGAATTGCCAATGCACAGAAATCTATTCGTACCAATGATATTGAAAATGTAGGAAAGACCGCACGTCATCATACATTCTTTGAAATGCTGGGAAATTTTTCTATTGGTGATTACTTCAAAGAAGAAGCAATTCCTTTCGCATGGGAGTTTCTAACAAGCCCTGAATGGATTGGCTTTGATAAAGAGCGATTATATGTATCTGTTTACACAGATGATGACGATGCATATCGTATCTGGACACAGGTATGTGGTGTGGATCCATCTCATATCTTAAAAACAGATGATAACTTCTGGGAAATCGGAGAAGGACCTGGAGGACCAGACAGTGAAATCTTCTATGATCGTGGACCAGCGTATGATCCTGAAGGATTGGGAGAACGTCTGTTCTTTGAAGAATTGGAAAATGATCGTTATATTGAAGTATGGAATGTTGTATTCTCACAATTTGATTGTAAACCAGAATTACCACGCAGCGAATATAAAGAACTGCCACAGAAAAACATCGACACAGGTATGGGATTAGAACGTTTGGTTGCACTTGTTCAAGGTGGAGAAACAAACTTTGACACAGATTTATTCCTGCCAATTATTTATGAAACAGAAAAATATACACAGTGTCGTTATGCAGATGCAGAACATAAGATGGCATTTCGTGTTATCGCAGACCATATCCGTACAGTCACATTTGCATTAGCTGATGGCGCATTATTTGCCAATGAAGGCCGTGGCTATGTTTTACGCCGTGTGCTGCGCCGTGCTGTTCGTTTTGGCAAAAAGTTAAAAATCGAAGGTGCATTTATGTATCGTTTGGTACCAGTGGTTTATGAAATCATGAAAGATTACTATCCATATCTGGAAGAAAAATTAGATTATATCGCAAAACTGGTAAAAGCTGAAGAAGAACGTTTCCATGCGACACTGGCTGATGGTGAAAAACTGTTGAAAGATGTTATGGAAGCACATGCACAAGATAAACTAATTGATGGTGTAACAGCATTTAAATTATATGATACATATGGTTTCCCATTAGAACTAACCAAAGAAATCGCAGAAGAAAGCGGCTATACAATTGATGAAGCAGGCTTTGATGCTGAAATGGAAAAACAAAGAGAACGTGCACGTAATGCGCGTGAAGATGCACAATCTATGTCTTCACAATCTAAAGATTTGATGGATTTCACTTTAGAAAGCAGCTTTATTGGTTATGATCAAAGAGTGGTAGAAGCAAAAGTTATCGGCTTATTCAAAGATGGTGTCAAAGTCGATGAGATCAATGATGAGGGCGATGTTGTATTTGATACAACGGTATTCTATGCTGAAAGTGGTGGACAGATCGGTGATAGTGGAGAAATTGAAAACGATAATTGTAAAGCAATGGTAGAAACCACAATCAAGGCGCCTCATAAACAGCACCTGCATAAAATTAAAATCGCATTTGGAAGCATGCATGTCAATGATACTTTTACCTTGCATGTAGATAATCAAAAACGTGATATCATTACCAATAACCACTCATGTACACATTTACTACAGAGTGCATTAAAACAGGTAGTGGGTAATCACATCCAGCAGGCGGGAAGTTTTGTCAGTGATGAATATTTGCGTTTTGACTTCACACATTTTGAAAAAGTGAATGATGCACAGTTAAAAGAAATCGAACATATTGTCAATCAGTTTATCGCAGGTCACTACGCCGTAAGCAAGGTGGAAATGCCAATCGAAGAAGCGAAGAAATCAGGCGCTACAGCCTTATTTGATGAAAAATATGGAGATGTGGTACGCGTTGTTACCATGGGTGATGTATCTAAAGAATTCTGTGGTGGATGCCATGTCAATAATACGCAGGAAATCGGTGTATGCAAGATCATCAGTGAAGAAAGTATCGGCTCAGGAATACGTCGTATCACCGCAAAAACAGGATATGGCGCATATGAAGAATTCGCAAAAGAAAATGATACCCTACATGCAATTGCTTCTGATTTGAAAATGAAAGGCATTGCCAATGTTGAAACAAAAGTTGTACAGGTGTTAGATGAAAATGCTCAGCTGAAAAAAGAACTTGCTGCTTTACAGGCGAAAATGTTCTCTTTACAGGCAAATGATATGATCCATCATTGTAAAGAAATAAACGGCCGAAATGTATTGGTAGAACGTGTAGATGGTGTTGATGCCAAAGCGATGAAAGATATCGTATCTTCTATCAAGTCACAAAAAGAAAATGTGGTCGTATTCCTTGGCAGTGTACAAAATGATAAAGTTGTATTTGTTGCCGGCGCAGATGAAAAAGCAGTTGCAGGCGGCATCAAATGTGGTGATTTAGTACGTAGTGCTGCGATTATCTGTGATGGTAAAGGCGGAGGAAGAAACGACATGGCACAATCTGGTGGCAAGGATACTTCCAAAATTGATGATGCAATGCGTGAAATTGTAAATATCCTGTCATAAGGGTTTCATTTTGCGTTAAAATAAGCTAAAATAAGGGTATGAACAAAGGAGGTAATACGATGAAAGATGTTACGGAAACGATGTCTTTTAAATCAGATGATTTAAAAAGGGACAATATCAAGCATGTATTACGCTTAGTAAAAGATGCATTGGATGAAAGAGGATATAATTCAGTAAATCAGCTTGCCGGTTATCTGATCAGCAATGATCCTGCATATATCAGCTCACATAACAATGCACGTACGGTTATTCAAAGTGTGGAACGATATGAAATCATTGAAGAACTGGTGAGAGCATATCTGGAAGATGATAAATAATGCGTACATTAGGATTGGATCTAGGAAGTAAAACACTGGGAGTCAGTGTCAGTGATGCACTTGGCATGATTGCGCGCCCGGTAGAAACCCTTCGCTTTGAAAGTGATGATTATGATTCTGCTTTTGAGCAGGTAAAAAAATACATCAAAGAATTTCAGATTACAACCGCTGTTCTTGGTCTTCCCAAACACATGAACGGGGATGTTGGCATTCGCGGTGAAATCAGCTATGCTTTTAAAGAAAAACTGGAAACACTAGGTATAGAAGTCGTGCTTTGGGATGAACGTTTAACCACCGTTGCGGCAGAAAAAATATTGATTGCAGGCAATGTATCTCGTAAGAAACGAAAAAAAGTCATTGATCAGATGGCGGCTGTACAGATTTTACAAAGCTATTTAGATAGTAAATATTAGGGGCTCTTGATAAGCCCCTAAGAATTTTAGGAGGAAAGAAAATGTTAGACACAAGCAGTTTATATGTAACAGACGAAAATGGAAATGAAAAACGCATGGAGATTTTGTTTACATTTGATGATGAAGAAAAGGGAAACAAATACGTTGTATTTGAAGACCCAGACAATGAAGATGGAGAAGTATTTGCTTCTCGCTATGATGATGAAGGAAACTTATTGCCAATCGAAACTGATGAAGAATGGGCAATGGTGGAAGAAGTCATAGGAGCATTCGCAGAAGATGAAGAAGCAGCTGAAGAATAAAAAAATAGCGATTATCGCAGTGATTGCTGCCATTGTTGTTGCACTTGGCTTGGGAGGTTTTTTGTTTTATACACAAAATCTAAAGTCTGTAACCACAACCAGTGAAAAGGTTCCTTTTGAAATCAAAAATGGAGAAGGCATGTCTGTGATTGCCGCAAATCTAAAAGAAAAAGATTTGATTCGCAATACGACGATCACAAAGCTATATGCAAAACTAAATGGTTTGCAGGATGTAAAAGCAGGTAATTTTATGCTTGATAAAAGCTGGAGTACCAAAGAAATCCTGACTGTATTAAACGATGCCAACAAAGCCAAAGGTGATGAAGTGATGATTACTTTTCGAGAAGGCATGTGGGCAAAGGATATGGCAGTAGAGATTGAAAAAAAACTGGGATTAAAAGCAGAAGATCTGATTGCCTTATGGAATGATGATGCGTATATCAAAGAATTAATGAAAACCTACACATTCTTAAAGGACGATGTATTAAATGATCAGGTCAGGGTAAAACTGGAAGGGTATCTGTTTCCACAGACCTATACATTCGCAAAAGATGCGGATGGTAAAAAAGTCACAGAAACATTCCTGAATCATTTCCAGAGTATTTATGATAAATATAAAGATGATATCAAGCAAAGCGGTAAAAGTCTTCACGATATTATCACAATGGCAAGTATTGTGCAGTATGAAGCAAGCAAGCCAGAAGATATGAAGATGATTGCCGGGGTATTCTATAATCGTCTGAATCAGAATATGACGTTAGGTTCCAGTGTAACGGTATGTTATGCAATGTATGATAAACTAACCAGTCCGGATGATTGTGAAGTCAATACCAACATTGATTCTCCTTATAATACATATATCCATGAAGGATTGCCAATTGGTCCAATTGAAAATCCAGGGGAAGATGCAATTGTTGCTACATTACATCCAACCAAAAGTGATTATTTGTACTTTGTGGCAGATATTCATGGAGATGGCAAAGTGTATTATTCTAAAACATTAGAAGAACAGGAAGCAAATATTGATAAATACAATCTTCGTAAATAAGAGGCAGGTATGAAAAAAACAATGGTGATTGGAATTGCAGGAGGCAGTGCCTCTGGGAAAACAAGCATTTCCAGGCAATTAAAAGAAATCTTTGAGGATAGTGCATCGGTATCCATTATTCGTCAGGATGATTACTATAAGGATCAAAGTGATAAAACGATGGAAGAACGAATAAAAACAAATTACGATCATCCTTTTGCTTTTGATAATGCCTTGCTGGCTCAACATATACAAGCGCTTTTACATGGAGAAATGATAGAAAAGCCAACATATGATTTTGTGGAGCATAATCGAAGTGCTCTTACAGAAACGATTTATCCATGTGATGTCATCGTTTTAGAAGGTCTGTTTATCTTAGAAGATGAAGCACTTCGTGAGTTGTGTGATATTAAAGTGTTTGTTGATACAGATGCGGATGTCCGTTTGATCAGGCGATTAAAACGTGATGTTAAAAAACGAGGAAGAACCCTTGATTCTGTGATAGAACAATACAGTACTACGGTTCGTGTGATGCATGAACGCTTTGTGGAACCAAGCAAACGCTATGCAGATATCATTATTCCCGAAGGCGGCCATAACTTGGTCGCAATCGATCTTCTGATCACAAAAATTAGTAGTATAATTAAGAAAAACATGGTATAATACCATGCGATAGGAGTGAAATAACAATTATGGCTGAGGAAAAATTTTTAGTAACGCAAGAAGGTTATGATGAATTAGTCAAAGAACAGGATAATCTGATTCATGTTGTACGTGATGAAGTTATTCGTGAATTACAGGAAGCACGTGCACAGGGTGACTTGAGTGAAAATGCTGACTATGATGCAGCCCGTGATCACCAGGCTCGTGTAGAAGCAAGAATTCGTGAATTGGAATCTATGATTGCCAAAGCTGAAATCATCAGTGAAGACAAATCATCTGTCGCAAACAAAACCGTAACCTTAGGTTCTACTGTGACAATCCTTGATATGGATACAAATGAAGAGGAAACATATACCATTGTAGGTTCTATCGAATCAGATCCATTAAATGGAAAATTGAGTAATATCACACCACTTGCTTCTGCATTGATGGATAATAAAGCCGGTGACATCGTTACCATTGAAAACGTTGAAGAACCATATGATGTAAAAATTATTGCTTTAAAATAAAAAATCCGAAAAAAATCGGATTTTTTTTAGGATTTTCACCTCCCTTTTACGTATATATATACATAGGAGGTGTTTTTTTATGAAGAAAATGATGGTCGTTTTGTTTTTTGTATTATTACTTTGTTCCAGATATCAATTTGTGGATATGTCACAATATGAATCTAAAACAAAAAGTATTGAAGTCAAGGGCGCAATCCAAGCACCAGGTGTGTATGAGGTAGATGCCCATGCAAGTGTAGAAGATATTTTAAAAAAGGCGCAAGGCTGTTTGGATAATGCAGATACCTCGTCCTTAAACTTAAGCTTGGATCTTCCTGATGAAAGCGTCTTAGTGATTCCAGAGATAAAAGAAACAGCACTTATTTCCATTAATTCCGCAAGTGAAGAGGAGTCAGACAGTTTACCGGGCGTTGGACCGGCGATAGCCAAACGGATTGTTGCTTATCGAATGGAAAAACCTTTTCAAAGTTTAGAAGAAATTAAAGAAGTAAAAGGTATCGGAGATGCCATGTATGCGAAAATACAGAATATGATCTGCCTATGAAACAAAGCTGGTTGTTTTTATCATTGCTGATCTGGGGGATGATCATATCCCAATCCCTGCTAGCTTCAATATTTTTAACGTTTGTTGCGTGCGTGTTTCATTTTCGCCATTTTCAAAAGGGACATATATTGTTTCTTATCCTTTTGATAGGCGCAATATTTCGTATCCAACCACATACTCAGCAAATGCCAACAAGTAAGATCATCACGATTCAGGAAATCAAAAGCTCTTATTTGATTGGAGAATGTGATCATCAAAAAGTCCTTTTATACAATGTAAAAGACGTATCTTTTCAGGATGTAATAAAAGTACAAGGCAATTTTGAATTGATCGATGGCGTACATAATCCACCAGAATTTTATTTTCCTGCGTGGTGTAAAAACAGAAATATCCAATATGCGCTTGATGTGAAGGATTACGAAGTCATAAAAGAGGGAACAGGTTTATCACATGATCTTTATCGCTATATCCAGTCAAAAGATGAAACAACACGTTCTTTATTAAATTCTATGCTCTTTGGTATCCGGCAAGAGGAGGAAAGTTATCTTATCACATCAAGTGGAATGCATATCACAACCCTTTGGCAGATGATACGCTCTTTCTTGTCGTTATTCTTTGAAAAACAGACGTTGGAATTACTTTGTTTCTTTGGTATGGGTATACATGCTTACGCAACTGTTTTATCCCCTACAATGCTTCGTGTCCTCAGTTTTCAATTGATTCGTTTCTTATTTCCTCATATGGATATGAAAGATCGGCTAGGTTGTAGTATGTTTTTGATTCTTATGATTGCCCCATACATGGCACTAGAATTATCATTTCTCATACCTGTGGCGTTTTATCTGGTATCTGTTTTTCAGCTACAAAAACGAAAGAAAAAGGTCGTATCATTGCTTGTGTTGATCCCAATTCAATTTTTTTGTATGCAAAAGATCGATGTTGTATCTATCCTGTTGTTTTCGATTTTTCGTTATCTGTCCGCATGCTTGTATCTGCTGGCTGTCCTGATGATTGCTTTACCGATTCCTTCCGTTTTATTGTCTATGGGAGTTAGAAGTCTGGAATATCTTTCATCTTTTCATTTCACTTTCTGGTATGTGCCAGCCCTTTGGTGGCTTGTGGCATGGGGCTATGCACTTGTAAGATACATCAGTGAAGATAAAAAGTATCCATTTGTGAGATTTGCTTTATTATTGCTGTTTTCACAGTTTGGCTGTTATCTAAATCCTTTTGGGGAGATTTATATGATCGATGTGGGACAGGGGGATTGTACAGTGATCACACTGCCTTTTCATCAGGGGGTAATTATGATTGACGCAATGGGTAGTTTGTATAAAGATATACCTAAAGACATCATTTTACCTGTCCTGCAAAAACGTGGTATACATAAGATTGATGCACTCATCGTTACACATGAGGATTATGATCATAGTGGGGGAGTAGAAGAGCTGGCAAAACTGATTCCCATACATAAAATCATCACAGAAAAACAAAAAGATATTGATGTTTCAGGTGTCCCATTTCATTTTCTGATTCAGGACTATATTGGGAAAAATGCCAACGAAAACAGTATCATTACATATTTTGAAATGTATGATGTTGGATATTTGTTTATGGGAGATGCTGGATATGGCGCAGAAGCTGCCATTTTAAAGGAGTATGCTGATTTAAAAGTTGATGTATTAAAATTAGGACATCATGGTTCTAATACCGCTTCATCACCCTCTTTTATCCATCATTATCGTCCAAAACTCGCATTGATATCCGCTGGCAGAAACAATCGTTATGGCCATCCGCATAAAGAAGTATTGGATCTTTTAAAAAAGGAACATGTCTATCCTTTGATCACAAAAAAGCAAGGTGGTATATCGATTCGTTTCCAGGGAGTTCTTACATATTTTGAAACAGCGGATTGCAAGTTTGGCTGTATCCACCATATCTTTGAAAACACACAAAATGAACAAAAGAAATGATGGAGTATTTGGGTTCATGATGTTATAATAAATTAGGTGATAAGAATGAATTATGTGTTATATGGTGAAGAACAATATGAATTAGAAAGCGCATTATCGCGTATCTTAAAACAGCATCACATTGAGAAGGATGATCTGAATATGATCACGTATGATGCTTTGCAAAGTGATATGCAGACCATTATGGAAGATGCGACAACGATTCCTTTCTTTGCTGAACAAAAAGTCATTCTTGTCCGAAATGCCAATTTTTTATCTACTGTGAATGATACGGACATGGATATCTCTTTGCTGGATAAATATCTGGATGCCCCAATGGAATCTACGATATTGATATTTACTGGCAGTTTTGAGAAAATGGATGCCAGAAAGAAGATCGTAAAAAAGATGCAAAAGACCTGTAAAGTATTGCAGTTTCACCGACTGGATGCTTTAGGTAAACAAAACTATATACGGGAAGAAATCAAACGTCGAAATCTTTCTGTGGAACCAAATGCGTTTTTAGAACTGGATCAACGGCTTCCTTTGGATATTCGTAGTATCAAAGCAGAAATGGAAAAACTGGAGTTATTTGGTGGTGTAATCGATGTCAGCGTTGTGGAACAGCTGGTCAATCGTCCATTAGAGGATGATGTGTTTCAGCTGGTGAATGCAGTCGTTGACCGTGATTTAAAAAAAGCGTTCAGCTTATGGTATGACCTTTGTGTATTAAATAAAGACGCCATTTATCTGACTGCTTTACTCGCAGGACAGTTTCGCTTTCTGTATCAGGTAAAAGTGCTCATGGATCAGGGAGCTGGAAAAGATATGATTGTTTCCAAGCTTGGCGCACATCCTTACCGTGTGCAGATAACCATGCAGAATGCAAGAAAACTATCCACACCTTATTTGCTTCATATCCTTTCTAAATTAGCTGTTCTTGATCAGAAAATGAAGGGTGGACAGCTGGATAAAAAACTGGGATTTGAGATGTTTTTATTAGAATTGCAAGGAGATCGTATATAGATATGAAATCATTAAAAGAGCTGTACAGGATAGGACCAGGTCCTTCATCTTCACATACATTAGGGCCACAAAGGGCCAGTAAACTGTTTAAAGAAGCATTTCCACAAGCAGATCATTTTGAAGTAGAGCTTTATGGGTCTTTGTCATTGACGGGAAAAGGACACTTGACGGATTACATTATCATTGAAACCATGAAGCCCAAAAATTGTTCTGTATTTTTCAAAACCGGACATGATTTAAAACATCCCAACACGATGAAGCTGATTGCACTTGATGCACAGGATCAAAATCTTGGGGAATGGATCGTTTATTCCATTGGCGGTGGTGCCATTCGCATTGAAGGACAGGAAAAAACAGAAGGTAAAGATGTATATCCACATCATACATTAAAAGATATTCTGGATTATTGTGACCAATATCATATGGAGTTGTGGGAATATGTAAATAAATATGATCCATTAGATGATTATATGGATGAAATTATGACAACGATGTTAGAAACTGTGGATCGTGGATTATCCAAGGTTGGAGAATTGCCAGGTAGTCTGCATTTGACACGTGTTGCAGGGGATTTAAAAGCAAAGGCAGACAGCTGTAAGAGTGCCATTGAAAAAGAAAAGCTGTTGTTAAGTGCATATGCCTATGCCGCAAGTGAGGAAAATGCAAGTGGGAATATTACCGTTACAGCACCAACCCTTGGAAGCAGTGGCATCATGCCATCCCTTGTCTATTATTATCATCGTAATCTGGGTTACTCTAAAGAAGCAATGCGCAATGGGTTAAAGATTGCTGGATTATTTGGCAATTTGATCAAAGAGAATGCGACGATATCAGGTGCACAGGGAGGCTGTCAGGCAGAGATTGGCGCTGCGGTCAGTATGGGTGCTGCCATGGTGGCATATTTTCATGGATTAAACAGTGCACAGATTGAATATGCTGCGGAAATCGGTATTGAGCATCATTTAGGATTAACATGTGATCCAGTTGGCGGATATGTAATGATCCCATGTATCGAACGAAATGCTGTCGGTGTTTTACGTTCTGTGGATGCAGCAATCCTTGCGAAAGGATTAAATGGTCTAAGAGATCATAAAGTCAGCTTTGACATGGTGGTCAACACCATGAACTATACAGGTAAAAAACTTGCTATTGAATTAAAAGAAACAAGTCTTGGCGGGTTGGCTACAATTGTACCAGTGAAATAGAAAGGAAGCGTTACGTATGAAAACTCTGGTAATTTATTCTTCACTTACAGGTAATACCAAAAAACTTGCGCAGGCGATTGCGAACGAAATGGAAGATACAGAAATAATTTCTGTGGATGAATTCCGTGTATCCATGATGGATAACTTCGATTTCTTTATGATCGGATACTGGGTTGATAAAGGTGTTTGCGATGATAAGAGTAAAGAAGTATTAAAGCACATGCTGGATAAGAAAGTCGCATTGTTTGGCACATTGGGTGCAAAAGAAAACACAAAATATTATGATATGGTAAAGGCGAAGGTTGAAGAACAGGCACAGGGTGTTCATGTAATCGGACATTTCTTATGCCAGGGCAGCGTTGGCGAAAAAACAATGGAACGATATCGTGAAATGTTAAAGAAGACACCGGATGATATTCATTTAAAAGCACAGTTAGAAGCTTATGAAGAAGGAATTCATCATCCAAACGAACAAGATATCGCTAATGCCATACGTTTCGCTAAATCTTTATTAGGATAGTGATGAAAAGAAGCCATGAACATGCGGCTTCTTTTGTTTTATGGCAGTTTTCTTGCGATAGACTTCTTTCATACAAAAAACTATGATATAATAAAACGGAATGTAAAACTAGGTCAATTGATCATGAAAGGAAGATCCGAATGTTTTTAAAACGGATAGAATTACAAGGATTTAAGTCCTTTGCGGATAAATCCGTTATCAATTTTGACAGTGATGTGATTGGTATCGTAGGCCCTAATGGCTGCGGAAAAAGCAATATCAATGATGCCATTCGCTGGGTGTTAGGGGAGCAAAGTGTAAAATCACTTCGTGGAAGCAGTATGAGCGATGTAATCTTTAGTGGCTCCACCCAGCGTAAAGCGGTCAATATGGCAGAAGTCACACTTGTCTTTGATAACTCAAAACATATATTGAATGTCGATTTTGAAGAAGTAGAAGTTACTAGAAAGCTGCATCGTCAAAGTGGAGAAGGGGAATATTTTATCAATAAGGCACCTTGTCGTTTGAAAGATATCGTCAACCTGGTTATGGATACCGGACTTGGACGTGATTCATTATCGATCATATCACAGGGAAATATTTCAGCTTTTGCGGATGCAAAACCAGAAGAACGCCGTGCGCTGTTTGAAGAAGCGGCAGGTGTTGCAAAATATAAAAAACGAAAGAATGAATCTTTATCAAAACTGAATCGTACACAGGAAAATCTGATGCGTTTAGAGGATATTATTGTGGAATTAGAACGCCAGGTAAATCCTTTAAAACGTCAGGCTAAAAAAGCCGAACAATACATCGAAAAGAAAAAAGAACTGGAAGTTATTGAAGTCAGTGTTCTGGTAGATGAGATTGAAAAGCTGAGTGAAGATATCGATGAGCTGAAGAAAAAGGCATTTGATATGGATACACAAAAAGCAATGCATGAAACTACGATTCAGGTAGAAGACAATAAAATTAATGAACTACGTAATGAGATGTATCAGCTGGATCGTGAAGTCAATAAGCTGCAAGAACGCTTTACAAAAGCAAATGAAGAGGTACGGCTGTTAGAAACACGAAAAATTGAGATGGATGAAAAGCGTAAATATGCTTTAGAATCCGCAAGCAACGCAGAAAAAGCCAGAGAATTAAAAGCCATGGTGGAAGAAGCAAGCTTTGAATATGAAGACCGTCGGAAACGTTTACAGGATCTGGAAACGGATTTTGCGTTAAAGAAAGAAGAGCTTTCAAAAGTAGAAAGTGATATCAGCTTCAGCTTAAGTGAAAATCAACAGGCTTCTGCGATTTTAAATCGTTTGGAAAATCGTAAAGATGTATTAGAAAATCTGGCACGTCAGCCATTTAATCATCAACAGGCGGTACGTTCTATTCTGGAAGCCAGAAATACATTACAGGGAATTGAAGGCGTGGTATCCCAGATATTTAAACCACAGACGAATTATGAAACCGCAATATCAAATGCTTTGGCAGGTGCAATGTATCATATTGTCACAAAGGATGAGGCAAGTGCTCGCCATGCGATATCCTTTTTGAAAAAGAATCAAAGTGGACGTGCTACTTTTCTGCCATTATCAGTCATGCGCCCTCGTCGTATGATGAAAGAACATTATATGTTAGCCCAGAATCTGAAAGGCTTTTTGGGTGTCGCAAGTGAATTTGTGGAGAATGAAGAACGTTTTAATGATTTGCGTGATTCTTTGTTTGGCAATGTGATCATCGTCGATAACCTTGTCAATGCCAATGAAATCGCAAAGATGCTGAAATATGGATATAAAATCGTTACCCTGGAAGGGGATATCGTCAATCGAGGCGGTAGTATGACAGGTGGTAAACAGAAAAACAATGCAACACCACTGACGATCCAGAAAGAATTAAACAGTGTGATGCAAAGTCTGGAAGGACAGCGTCTAAAAACAGATCAGTTAAAAGTACAATTATCAGCGTTACAATCCAAAAAGGATCAAATCAATGCACAAAGTGTCCAGATACAGATATCTTTGGCAAAACTTGATCCAATTGTAAAAGCCAAATGGTCAAAACTGGAGCATTTAAAAGAAGAATATGAAAGTGTTGCGCCAGATGAAGATAAAGGTGTTGATTCTGAATTGATGGAAGATGATTTGATTGTTCGTTTAAGCAAAGCACACAGTATGATCGATGAAGTCAGTTCTTCAATCAAAAGCAAGCGGGAACGCCGTATGAAAGTCGGCAATGAGGTTGAACGCAAGGAACAACAGGTAAGAGCACTGCGCAGGGAATTAAATGTCATCCAAAATGATATGCGTGATATTGAAGTATCCCAGGCAAAAGCAGAAACACGTTTAGAAACCAGTATGGAACGCTTAAGCGCAACATATGAGATGACTTTTGAATATGCGCAATCTCAAAAGATGGATACCGATATGCAAGAAGCACGTATTCGTGTAAAAGAGTTGCGTCAGGAAATCGCATCCCTTGGAAATGTCAATCTAGATGCGCCACAGCAATATAAAGAAATCAATGAACGTTATGAATTCCTGACAAAACAAAAAGCCGATTTGATAGCAGCAAAAGATAAAATCATGGTTGCCATTGATGAGATGGATGAAATTATGATTCATCAATTTAAAGAGATGTTTGATAAGATCAATAACGAATTAAATGATGTATTCCGTGCATTGTTTGGCGGGGGAAGTGCAAGATTGTTTTTGGTAGATCCAAGTGATATCTTAAATACCGGAATTGATATTGAAGTACGTCCGCCAGGAAAGACAGTGCAGAATATCCGTTTATTCTCCGGTGGTGAAAAATCATTAATTGCGATATGTGTATTGTTCTCTATTTTAAAAGCTAGAACAATGCCGCTTTGTATCTTTGATGAGGTCGAGGCAGCTCTTGATCAGGCAAATGTAGAACGATTCGCAAAATATATTACCCAGTTTCGTGGGGAAAGCCAGTTTATCGTTGTGACCCATCGTCCGGGAACCATGGCGCAATGTGATGCTTTATATGGGGTAACCATGCAGCAAAACGGTGTTTCTCAGCTGTTAAAGGTAAAATTACAGGATGCCATCAATATGGTGGACAAGAAAGAAGAGGTGGAAGCATAATGGGTATATTCTCAAAATTGAAAAAAACATTTTCCGGTAAACAGGAAAAAGACCAGGACCGTTATTTAAGTGGACTGGATAAAACCAAAAAATCCTTTTCTGAAAGGATACGCCGGTTGGCATTAGGCTTCAGCGGTGTAGATGAAGAATTTCTGGAAGAATTGATGATCGTGCTTTTGGAAGCGGATATCGGAATCAAGACCGCTCAAAAAATCGTGGATGAAGTAGAAAATCGTGCCATGGATCAAAAATTGAAAAGCTTCCATGAAATCAGCGAATGTCTGATTGAAGTCATGCATGATATGTATTGTGAAAAAGAAGATGAACCATTTCATGAAAATAGTGATGGTCCTACCGTGATTTTAATGGTTGGTGTCAATGGCAGTGGAAAGACGACGACGACCGCAAAACTAACCAAACAGTTTCAGGAAGAAGGCAAAAGCGTTGTGCTGGCTGCTGCGGATACTTTCCGTGCCGGTGCCATCGATCAATTAGCCAAATGGGCAGATAAATTAAATGTTCCATGTATCAAAGGCAGAGAAGGTGGCGATCCTAGTGCAACCTTAGTAGATGCCTGTCGCTATGCCAAGGAACACCAGATGGATGTATTGATTGGCGATACAGCTGGTCGTTTACAGAACAAAGCCAATCTGATGAAGGAACTGGAAAAAATGCGTCGTGTTTGTGAACGTGAAATTCCAGGGGCACCACATGAAGTGTGGCTGGTATTAGATGCGACAACAGGTCAAAATGGAATCTCACAGGCACAGATATTCTTAGAAACAACCAATGTGACCGGCATCATTTTAACAAAGATGGATGGCACTGCCAAAGGCGGTATCGTTATTGCGATACGTGATTTATTAGGCTTGCCTGTTAAATACATTGGTTTGGGTGAAAAAGAAGATGACTTACGCCCATTTGATATTGATTCCTATCTGTATGGCATCTGTGAGGATTTGTTAGAGGATGATTGAGCAGACGGAAGAAATGAATGCTTTACTGGATGCTTATGAAAATCTACTAACGGATAAACAAAAAGAGATTATGTCGCTGTATTTCAAAGAGGATTTTTCACTTTCTGAAATCAGTGAAACACTACATATATCCAGAGCAGCAGTGAGCGATCATGTGAAGCGAAGCGAAAAAATCCTATTGGATTACGAAAAAAAACTGCATCTTGTGAAGAATTATGAAACAAGACGTCAAATTTATGATAAAATAAAAACGGTCGGAAACGATAACGTTCTATCATTGATAGAAGAATTGGAAAGAATCGAATAAATCAGGAGGAAATTATGGCAAAAATTATTTCAGTGAACGCAGGAAGTTCATCATTAAAATTTCAGTTATTTGAAATGCCAAGCGAAGAAGTCTTGACAAGTGGAATCGTAGAAAAAATCGGTTTTGAGGACGCAATGTTTACCATCAAGGTAAATGGTGAAAAGATCAAGAAAACATTACCAATCCCAGATCACACAAAAGCAGTTGCGTTATTACTGGAAGCACTTGTAGAATACAAAATCGTAGAAAGCTTAGATGAAATCGTTGGTGCTGGTCATCGTGCAGTACACGGTGGTGAAATCTTCAAAGAATCAGTACCTGTTACAGATGAAGTAGTAGAACAGTTTACTTCATTAAATGACTTAGCGCCTTTACACAATCCAGCAGGACTAATTGGATATAACGCATTTAAGGAAAATCTGCCAAATTGCAAACATGTATTTGTATTTGACACAGCTTTCCATCAGACAATGCCAAAAGAAAGCTATATCTATCCATTACCAATGGAATATTACGAAAACTATAAAGTACGTCGTTATGGCTTCCACGGTACTAGTCACAAATATGTATCCTTGCGTTGTGCTGAATTGATGAATAAAAACATTGAAGATACAAAAATCATTACCTGTCACTTAGGAAATGGCGCAAGCATCACAGCGGTTGATGGTGGTAAATCTGTGAATACTTCTATGGGATTCACACCACTTGCAGGCGTTATGATGGGTACAAGATGTGGAGATATCGACCCAGCAATCGTTACGTATTTGATGAAGAAAACAGGAATGACACCAGATGAAATGGATGATGTCATGAATAAAAAATCAGGTATGTTAGGTGTAAGCGGCATTAGTTCAGATGCACGTGATATCGAAGATGCTTGTAAAGCAGGAAATCCTGCCGCAATCTTAACAACAGAAGTTTATGTAAACCGTGTAATCAATGTAGTTGGTGGATACTATGCACAATTAGGTGGCGCAGATGCAATCGTATTCACAGGTGGTATTGGTGAAAACGACACAAATATGCGTAAACTGATCTGTGCTCGTTTAGAAAAAGCATTTGGTGTAAAATTAAATCAGGAATTAAACGCAACATCCAGAGGCAAAGAAGTTCTGCTTTCAACAGAAGACAGTAACATTCAGGTATGGTTGATCCCTACAAATGAAGAACTGATGATTGCTCGTGATACTTACCGTTTAATGAATGCATAATGAATCGAATATTAGAACTAATCAAAGACTATGATATCATTACCATATACCGTCATGTTTCACCTGATGCAGATGCACTTGGTTCACAATATGGACTAAAACAATGGATCAATGATACATATCCTGAAAAAAAGGTATATGCTTTAGGAAATGATGATGGCAGTAAAGTTTCAAATTTTCCTGAAAGTGATATTGTAGATGATGAAATTGTGAAGCAATCATTAGCAATCATATTAGATACTGCCAATGGCAGTAGAATTGATGATGGAAGATGGAAGACTGCTGCATATCGCTTAAAAGTCGATCACCATATTTTCGTAGAAAAATTTGCGGATGAAGAATATATTGAAGATATGGCAGGGGCTACTTGTGAAATCTTGGCAACCATGTTTTTGAAAGAAGGCATGACGTTATCAAAAACTGCTGCACAATATTTATATAGTGGTTTGATTGCGGATACATTACGTTATTCTATTCCTTCCACTACACCTCAAACCCTTTCCACAGGCGCATATCTGTTATCCTGTGGGGTGGATGTACAGCGTTCTAATGAAGAAAACTTCTCTACATCGTTACAACAGTTTCATTATGAAAATTTCTTGCGTTCCAACTGCCAGGTGGCAGGCGGCCAGTTAGCATATATCATCGTTCACAAAGAAGACTATGAACGCTTTGGCTTATCCTTTAATGAAGCAAAAGAAAAAGTGTTTGTATTCGGTGGAGTTTATGATTTTAAAGCATGGGCACTATTCGTGGAAAAAGAAATTGATGAACAGGGAATCAAACGATACAACGGAAGTCTTCGTTCAAGAAATACAACCATCAACGATATCGCAATGAAGCATCATGGCGGTGGACACCGGTTCGCATGTGGTGTAAAAAATCTTGATGATGAAGAAATTCAAACGATCATTCAAGAAATTCTTGATCGTATCAACGAAGCATAAAAGGGCAGATTTTTGCCCTTTTCTTATATCAGAAGAAAGGAAAAACTTATGAAATCAGTATATTTATTTGATCTGGACGGTACCCTGACAGATCCAAAACAAGGAATCACAAAATCAGTTGCGTATGCCTTATCCAAATTTGATATTCATGTATCTCATCTAGATGATCTGTGTATCTTTATCGGACCGCCTTTGTTAGACAGCTTTATGGAGTATTACCATATGAGTAAAGAAGATGCAGAGAAAGCAATCACATATTATCGTGAATACTTTTCAGTTACCGGTTTGTTTGAAAATGAAGTATATGAAGGCATCACAAAACTTCTACAAACATTAAAGAATCAGGGAAAGAAATGCTATGTCGCAACCAGTAAACCAGAAGTATTTGCCAAACAGATTATGGAACACTTTCAATTAGGAGAATATTTTGAAGATATTTGTGGCGCAAGTATGGATAGTACACGCAGTAAAAAAGGTGATGTCATTGCCTATGCCTTAAAAAAACATGGCATTCAAAAAGAAGATGCTATCATGGTTGGTGATCGTAAACATGATATCCTTGGCGCAAAAGAAAATGGATTACCTTGTATTGCGGTATTATATGGCTATGGAAACAAAACAGAATTTGAAGAAGCCGGCGCAGATGTGATCATAGAAGATATCCCTGCTTTTTTAGAATATATCAAAAAAGAAGCGTAAAGTATACATAATCTTGCGAATTATGTTACAATAAGAGTGAGGTGAAGACATTGAGCGTACATTTACATGTCAGAAGCTGTTATACATTATTAAACAGTACACTGACCATTGATAAAATTATAAAAAATACAAAAAAACATGGCTATGATGCAGTGGCGCTTTGTGATAAAGGCGTTATGCATGGCGCAATGTCATTTTATCATGCCTGCCAAAAAGAGGGCATAAAACCAATCTTTGGGCTGGAAGTAGATGCCTTATACGATGACGATGTCTTCAATTTTGTCCTGCTTGCGAAAAATGATGAAGGATATGTGTCCTTATTAAAATTATCTACATATTTGAATACAGAAGAACATGAAACAATTGATATTGAACACTTAAGCACTTATACAAAGGATTGTGTTGTATTAACCGGTGGGGACAGTGATGCAATGGAAACCATGCTGTTACAGGAGAAAAGAGATCGTTTAAAAGAATATCTACATGCCTGTACACAATATTTTGTGAGCTTTTATGTATCCATTGCCCGAAATGATTCTGGTCTTTTAAAAAAGAAAAATCAGATTTTAAAAGAAATCTGTCGTGAAGTCGGGATTCCTTTTGCGGCATTATCACGCGTGTATTATGAAGATATGCAGGATGAAGAATGCTATCGTACCTTATGTGCCATTGATCAAGGAAAATCCTTAGATGATAAAACATTAAACAGCAGTTCTGGACGATATTTTCGCTCACCTGATGAAATGAAAGCCTTATACGATGATGAAGAATTGATTGCGACAGAAGAAATCGCAATGATGTGCAATGTGCAAATGAATCTAAAAAAAGCTGTTCTGCCAGAGTTCTCCAATCGTTATGGCATCAGCAGTGAAGAATTTTTACGTCAGTTATGTCATAAGGGATTAGCGAAGCGTATGAATTTTCAATCCATTCCCAAAGTATATATCGAGCGTTTAAATTATGAATTAGATGTCATCATCTCTATGCATTATGCAGATTACTTTTTGATTGTATGGGATTTTATCCGTTTTGCGAAAACCCAGGATATCTATATCGGTCCTGGCCGAGGCAGTGCAGCCGGATCTCTTGTGGCCTATTGTCTGGGCATTACCCATGCCGATCCTATCAAATATCATCTCTTGTTTGAACGGTTTCTGAATCCTGAGCGTGTATCCATGCCTGATATTGATACCGATTTTCCAGATAACCGGCGTGATGAAGTCATTGATTATGTAACGCAGTTATATGGTGCACATTGTGTAGCACATATTATCACATTCAATACACTTGCCGCAAAGCAGGTGTTGCGTGATGTAGGCAGAGCGATGGATTTTTCATTACGTGAAATTGATATCTTATGCAAGCTGGTACCAAACCGTTTAAAAATCACATTAAAAGGTGCATATGAAGAAAGTGCAAAATTCAAAGAACGCATCAATTCATCAGAAAAATATAAACGATTATTCCGCATAGCTTTGCGCCTGGAAGGATTGCCAAGACATGCATCTTTACATGCTGCTGGTATCATTTTATCAAATGAAAATATTGACAATGTCTGCCCACTGATTGATGTGGATGAAGGCGTACGGGCCAGTCAGTTTACCATGGAATATCTAGAGGAACTGGGCCTGATCAAAATGGACTTTTTAGGATTGCGCAATCTGACGATTATTGATGAAATCGTTCATCATATCAATGAAACAGCAGTGCAAAAACTAGAAATCATGAAGATACCATTAGATGATGCATTGACATATCAATTGATTCGTGATGTGGATACCATCGGGGTATTCCAGCTGGAAAGTGATGGAATGAAAAATTTGATTCGTAAGATGAAACCTCGTAACTTTGAAGATATTGTCGCAACAATAGCTTTATATCGACCAGGTCCAATGGAAAATATCCCAGAATATCTAGACCGCAGAGAACATCCAGAAAAAATCGATTATATCCATCCAGATCTTAAACCCATTCTTGAAAATACCTATGGCATTATGATCTATCAGGAACAAATCATGCAGGTAGCCACAAAGATGGCAGGTTTTTCACTCGGGAAAGCTGATAACTTAAGAAAAGCTATCAGTAAGAAAAAAGGTGATGAATTAATCAAATTACAAGCAGATTTTATCAAGGGTGCTGTTTCAAAAGGATACACCTTGCAGCTGGCACAGCATGTATATGATTTGATCATGAAATTCGCCAATTATGGATTTAACCGTTCTCACAGTGTGGCATATGGAATGATTGCTTATCAGCTGGCGTATTTAAAAGCCAACTATCCTTTATATTTCTTTAACAGCTTATTAAACAGTGTGATTGGGGCTGATAGTAAAACCAATGCTTATGTATTTGAGGCAAAGAAAAGAAATATTAAAATTCTGTTGCCAAATGTCAATACAAGTGAATTAACGTATCATATTGAACAGGATGCCTTGCGCTATCCACTTATTGGAATCAAGGGAATTGGCAGAACAGTAGCACAGCCAATTATTGAGGAACGAAAAAAACATGGGCCTTATTTAGATTTCTTTGACTTTGTGGCACGCATGATGAAATATCGTATCAATAAAAAAACGATGGAAGCATTGATTCATGCAGGCGCACTGGATGATTTTAAAATCAACCGTGTTTCTATGGTCGCAAGTCTGGATGACGCAATCCGTTATGGGGACTTGGTAAAAATCGAAGATGAAGATCAAATATTATTGGATTTTGATCTTGTTAGTAAACCAGCCATGACATATCTAAAAGAAAATACATCTGTTCGCGCAGAAAAAGAAAAAGAATACCTTGGCTTTTATCTGACAACACATCCAATTGAAGAATTAAGAAACAAAATCGATCCACAGCTTCGTCCTATCGTATTCTTTAAGGAAAGACGAGGGTATGTGAAGTTTATCTGTCAGATAGAAAAATGCAAGCCATTTCGTACGAAAAACGGACATATGATGATGTTTGTGGCAGTAAATGACGAAACAGGAAAATTCGATTTGGTATGCATGCCGAATATATACGAGGTGCATGAAAAAAATCTAGTAAAAGGAAACTATCTTTATGTAGAAGGTGTGATTGATAAAGAAAATTCCTGTCTTGTAAAAAAACTGACGAAAATTGAAAGGTAAGATAGAATGATTAGAGAAGTAACACCACAGGATTTATCCGCTGCAGCTTCCCTTGAAGCACTATGTTTTCCCAAAGAGGAAGCTGCTGATGAAAGTTCGCTTAAACAAAGGATACAGACATTTCCAAACAGCTTTCTATTGTTAGAAGTTGAAGAAAATATCATCGGCATGATCAATGGCTGTATCACAAATCAAAAAACCATTACAGATGATTTATATGCTGATGTGCAAAAACATGATCCCCATGGAGATTATCAAAGCGTATTTGGATTAGATGTACATCCTGATTATCAACACCAGGGTTATGCCAAACTGCTCATGCATGCATTCATAAAAAAGGCAAAAGCAGAGGGAAGAAAAGGCTTGATTTTAACATGTAAAAAACATCTGATTGGTTTTTATGAAAGCTTTGGATACCGCAATATGGGAATCAGTGATTCTACACATGGGAATGTTGTTTGGTATGATATGATCCTGGAGTTTTAAAAATTATAAAAAAGTGCGTATAATGGGGGATTTCATATGAAAAAATGCAAAAATTACCTTGCGTTATGTGAACAAATATGGTAATATACTACGTGTTGTATGTCCTAATTGGATTTACAACCGCTCATCATAAGGTATTAAGTATGATATTCATCACCTTATTTGGCGAGTCTTAAAACAAGAAGGAGGTGCGATTATGTACGCAATTATCGAAACAGGTGGAAAGCAGATCAAAGTTGAAGAAGGATCTGTAATCTTTGTTGAAAAACTGGATGTTCAGGAAGGAGATTCAGTAGTATTTGACAAAGTAGTAGCTTATTCAAACAGAACAACTCGTGTTGGTACTCCATACGTAAAAGGTGTGAAGGTTAATGCTAAGGTTGAAAAACAGGGTAAAGCTAAGAAAATTATCGTTTACAAATACAAAGCTAAAAAAGGTAGCTCTCACCGTAAACAGGGACACCGTCAGCCATACACAAAATTAACTATCGAATCAATCGAGGCTTAATTTATGGTAAAGGTCAATGTAAAGCATAAAGAAAACAAAGTGATATCACTTACGATGAAGGGACATGCGGATTTTGCCGAAGAAGGACAAGATCTGGTATGTGCTGGAGCAAGTAGTATTGTTGTTGGAATGATGAATGCTTTAGGTGAAATGGCCCCTGAAACATGTGACTTTCTAATGAAGAAAGGACACGTGGAAATTTTGGTTAAAAAAGTCTGTGATCATAATCAGATACTATTAGAGGCTCTGATATATCAATTAAAGACTTTACAAGAAACATATAGTCAATATATCACAATAATCGAACAGGAGGTGTGATTATGAAATTCGTATTAGATATTCAGTTGTTTGCATCTAAAAAGGGAGTAGGTTCTACTAAGAATGGTCGTGATTCAGAATCTAAACGTCTTGGTGCGAAACTTGCTGATGGACAGCACTGTACTGCAGGTTCAATCATTTACCGTCAGCGTGGAACAAAAATTCACCCAGGTACAAATGTAGGCAAAGGTGGAGATGACACATTATTCGCTAAAGTGGATGGTGTTGTTAAATTTGAGCGTTTAGGTAAAGACAAAAAACAAGTGTCTGTATATCCAGCAGCTTAATGTAAGAAATCCCCGATTGGGGATTTTATTTTTGGACAGAATAGTAAGGAGGTGTCGTGTATGTTTGTAGACAGAGTCAAGGTGCATGTAAAAGCAGGAAAAGGCGGAGATGGCATTGTGGCATTCCGTAGAGAGAAATATGTAGCATATGGCGGACCAAGCGGTGGTGATGGCGGAGCCGGTGGTGATATCGTTTTTATGGTAGATGAAGGAAAAACGACATTATTGGATCTTCGTTATAATAAAAAAATGGCTGCGGAAAATGGCGGTAATGGAAAAACCAAAAAGATGCATGGTGCTGATGGATCAGACTGTGTCATCAAAGTACCACTTGGAACACTTGTAAAAGACGCAAAAACCGGAAGAATCATTGCGGATCTGACTAGAAAAGGTCAAAAGGAAATTGTCGCAAAAGGCGGTAAAGGCGGACGTGGAAATTTCCATTTTAAATCCAGTAAAAATACTGCACCACAATACAGTGAACTTGGGGAACCAGGACAGGAGCTTGATGTTCAGGTGGAACTGAAGGTATTAGCGGATGTTGGACTGGTAGGATTTCCATCCGTTGGAAAATCAACACTATTAAGTGTAGTATCAAAAGCAAAACCGGAAATCGCAGATTATCACTTTACAACGATTGCGCCAAATCTTGGAATGGTACAGGTACCAGATGGCAGAAGCTTTGTCATGGCCGATCTACCCGGATTAATTGAAGGTGCAAGCGAAGGGAAAGGTTTAGGTCATCAATTCTTACGCCATATCGAACGATGCCGTGTTATCATTCATGTGGTAGATATGGGCGCAAACGATGGAAGAGATCCTGTAGAAGATTATCGTATCATCAATGAAGAACTTTCTAATTACGAATATCGTTTAATGGAACGTCCACAAATCGTTATCGCAAATAAAATGGATTTAGAAAATGCTGAAGAAAATCTGAAACGATTCAAAGAAGCATATCCAGATGTTGAAGTTTTTGAAACAACAACAATTATTGCAGAAGGACTGGAGCCTGTATTATATCGTGCAGCTGATCTGCTAGAAACTACACCACAGTTCCCATTATTCAATGATGAAGATGTGGACGCAGAAGCAGAAGGTGTATTATATAAATTTGAACCAGAACAGCCTGCCTTTGAAATACATAACTTAGGGAATGGCCAATGGGAGTTGACTGGGGATGAATTAGAAAAAGCCTTTAAGATGAGTAAACTGGATAATGATGAAGATATCATGCGTTTTGCACGTAAAATGCGTAAAATGGGCATTGATGAAGCTTTACGTAATGCTGGTTGTCAAGATGGCGATAGTGTTGCTATCTGTGATATAGAATTTGAATTCGTTGAATAATTCATAAAAGCTAAAAGTATCCTGTATAAGGGTACTTTTTTTGTAGTTGTATATCATTAGAAAATAAAGTATAATAAAAGAAAATAAGGAGGAAATTTATGAGTAAGTTTAAAAAAATATCTTCACTCGTATTGGCGGCATTGATCGTTTTTTCTACAGCTGGTTGTTCTACAAATCATGAAGAAGAACAAAAAGAATTTGATGCTTTTATCGAAAAAGAATTTGTGGAAGCAATGGAATCAGATTATACAACCATGCACGTATACTTGGAACAGCCTGAAAAATATGGTGTGGATAAAACTAAGGTAGAAGTAAATCTTGGAACACGTGTAGATGAAGAAAGTCAAAAAGAGGCTTTAGAAAATGCAAAGAAAAGCTGGGATGCATTTGAAAAATTTAAACGCAGTCATTTAACTGATGAACAACAAAAGATTTATGATACCTATGCATATCAGGAAGAAATTGATAAAGCATTAAATGATGAAAAATTTGATTATTATCAGCAATTATTTGGCAGTATGACAGGCATCCATTATCAGTTGCCAACATTATTCTCTGATTGGACATTGCGTGATGAACAGGATGTAAAGGATTTGATCTTACTTGTGAAAGATGTAAAGCCTTATATGGACAGTATCATTCAGTACACAAGAACCCAGGTGGAAAAAGGCCTGTTGATGACAGATACAGAAGATGTAAAAGAGTATTGTGACAATATCATAAAAGCAGGAGAAAACAGCAGTATCCTTACTTCTATGAACACATCGATTGATGCTTTAAAACTGGATGATCAAAAAACAAGCCAATACAAGAAGGAATTAAAAGATGCGTTTACTTCTTCTTTCCTTCCCGCATATAAAGAAATCAGTGAATTGATGAAAGATGTGAAAAAAGCAAATAATAATGAAGGTTATGCAAAATTTGAAAATGGTAAAGAATATTATGCCTTGCTGCTAAAAGCTAGCATCGGTTCTGATAAATCGGTAGAAGATGTAAAGAAGATGATGTCAAGTGATTTTGATGAACAACTTGATAATATGCGAAAATTAATGATGAAAAATTCAAAAGTTTTAGAAGCAGTTATGGGGGATTTACCTACCACTTCATTTAAAAGCTATAAGGAAATTTTAGATTATATCCGTCCTAAACTGGCAGATGATTTCCCTGAAGTAAAAGATTTAGATTATGAAATTGAACCAATCAATGAAGAAATCGCCTCTTCAAGTGGAGTAGCAGCCTATTTCAATATACCTCCATTAGATGGCACAACACCAAAACAGCTGCGTGTAAACCCTAAAACAGGGGATGTAAATACGATTAACAATTATTATACAGTTGCACATGAAGGCTTCCCTGGACACATGTTCCAATATGCTTATATGTATGAATCAAGCTTGCCAAACTGGTGTAAAACGATGGCTTCTTCTAGTGCTTATACCGAAGGATGGGCAGTTTATTCACAATATTATGCATTCAAATATCTGAAGGATATTGATCAGGATGTGTTGGAAATGATCAAATTAAATGAATTAGCTAGCTATTCCGCAGTCATTGTTGCGGATATCGGTATTCATTATGAAGGCTGGGATTTCAAGCAGTTCTCAGATTATTTTAACAGTATGGGCTTAACGGCTGATGAAGATGGTATGAAGAAGCAGTATGCTCAGTTACAGGCAAATCCAGCTGCATTTGAACCTTATTATGTAGGATATAAAGAATTTTCAACAATCAAAGAAAAGACACAGGAAAAACTTGGTGACAAGTTTAAAGATAAAGATTTTCATGAAGCATTATTGAAGAGTGGAAGTGCACCATTTAGTGTTGTACAAAGCAATGTAGATGAATATATTAAAAATGCAAAATAATAGAAAAACAGCGAACGATTCATTCATTCGCTGTTTTTCTAATTGAAATCACCAAGTAATTCGTGATGAAATTCATCCAACAATTCATTTGTCTGCATCAGATCATAACCCTTGGATATCGCAAAAATGATAATCGCATCACGCTGTTGTTTTGCGTATAAATGATTGTGATGCGCAATTGTCAAGAAACGATTGGTTTCATCTAAATCTAATTTCATCGCAAAAGCTAACTGAATAACTTTATCACGTCCTGCCTGTTTACTGCCTTGAAATATCTGATAAGCATAAGTCCTTGGAATCTGACTGTCACGTATGATATCAGATTTTTCTAAATTCTTATCAATCATCAACTGATTAATATAATCCACAAAGGATATTTCCTGTATATTGGATAAGACACGGTCCTTTTCCAGAACGCTTGCTTTTTTTAGTATTTCCTCTAAATCTCTAGTTTCCATTCATAATCACCTGTATTATATGATATAATCAAATTTGAAATAAAGCAAGAAAAAGAGGAAAACACATGCGAGAATCTCTGTATGAAATCATTACCTTATTGAATGAAACAAACGAAAAAAAGATATATTTAGTTCGTGACCAGCTATCACATGTTTTATATGTGAAAAAAATCTGTCCACCAATTGAGGATATCACCATTTATGAACAAATGAAACAACATCCTCATCCCAATATGGCAAATGTGATAGATTATGAACAACGAAAAGATGCATTCATCTTAATTGAAGAATTCATCAATGGCACAACTTTGGAGTATGCATTAAGTGCAAGAAATTTATCATCACTAGAAATTCAACAAATTTGTTCAGAGCTTTTTGATGTTCTGATTCATTTACATCATATGACACCACCTATTATTCATCGGGATATCAAGCCTGGAAATATCATGCTGGAAAAAGGTCATGTGAAATTGATTGATTTTGAAATTGCCCGTAAATATCAGGAAGGGAAACGCCGTGATACACAGATTATCGGCAGTGTTGGTTATGCAGCACCTGAACAATATGGTTTTCGACAATCTGATCAGCGAAGTGATATATATGCACTTGGTGTTTTGGTGAAGGAGCTTATGGAACAAGCACAGCTTGAATCACAATATCACGCACTTATTAAACGTTGCCTGGAAATGGAGCCTAGTCAAAGATATCAAAGCGTGGAGCAGTTAAAAAGAGATTTTGATAAGTGTTCTGGAAAAAAGTTTACAACACAGCCAGTTTCCGCCTTTAGTATACCAGGTTTTATAAAAGGGGAATCTTTAGTGAAAAAGACAGGTATTTTTATCGTCTATGGATTGTGTATTATATTATCGATGCAAATGGAAAGTAAAAATCAGACCTCAGCCATAGAGTTATTTCTGTTGAGGGCAGCCTTTTGTATCGTATTGATCCTTGTGATGTGGGTCCCAATGAATGTAGGAAACATCTTAGAAGTTTTACCATTTTATAAATCAAAGTATAAAGTGATCAGGATAATGAATGGCATTCTGGTATGGATGTTAGCTTCTTTTGTCATCGTTTTTATCTTAGCCATGTTATCCACAATACTGGATAACATAATCTAGCCTGTACGTTGATACAGGCTTTTTTTGTCTGCTTTGAGCATACCAAATTATGGAAATAATTGATTATACTTTCAAAGGTATGAAATGAGGTTGTGTGATGAGGCAGGAATTATATGATGAAGTTGCTTTGCTATTTCATAGTGAAGAAAAGGATATCTTTTTGGTACAACATATGATTGAAAATCTGTTCTATGTAAAAAAGGTTATTCGTAATCATCAAGATCTTGAATTATATGAAGCTTTGAAACAAGACCCACACAGAAATTTAGCAAACGTCATGGATTATACTTACAGCTATGATAAAACTATTGTAATCGAAGAATTCATCAATGGGTGTACCTTGGATTTTCAAATCAGTCAGCGAAAACTTTATCCCAAAGAAGTGGAATCCATCATGCTTCAGCTATTCTCTGTGATTTCTCACATTCATAATCTTTCTCCACCAATCATTCATCGTGACATCAAGCCAGAAAATATTTTGATTTATCAGGGACATATCACATTGATTGACTTTGAGATTTCCAAACTCTATTATGCAGATTGTCTGGATATATTAAAACGAGGAAGCATTGGCTATGCTGCACCAGAACAATATCAGGGAAAATCAAACCAACAAAGTGATATTTATGCTTTGGGAATATTGTTGAAGGAAATAATAGAAGTCAGTGAAGAGAGAAATCAGATAGAAAAAGTGTTATCTCCTGTTGTGAATATCAGTACACAGTTAGATATATCAAAGCGTTATTTTTGTGTGGAGGATATGAAAAAAGATTTCTTACAAAGCTTTCATCATAAAAAATGGTAAAGTATGCCAATGGCATACCAAAAAAAATCAACAACTTATTATACTAATCATGTAAAAAGTTTTTTCATCAAAGGAAAGCGAGGAGAATGAAATGAAAAAATTAAAGAAATGGCAAATAGCATTAATTGTTTTATTAGCAATCGGTGTAATTGGTGGTGCTGCTGGAGGAGGCGATTCTGAAAAAAAGGAAGAAGAAAAGCAACAAGAAACTTCAAAAAATGAGGATAAAAAAGATAACCAAGAAGAACAAAAAGAAGAACAGAAAGAAGAAAAAAAAGAAGAACAGAAAGAAGAAAAAGTATATGGGATTGGCGATACTCAGAAGGTTGGAAAAGTAGAATATACAGTTGTATCAAAAGATGTTACAGATCATATTGGTGATGAATATTTTGGAGTAGCTGCACAAAATGAATTTATGATACTTACTGTAAAAATCACAAATCATGGAGATAAGTCATTGACAGTTGCAGATTCTTTCTTCAACTTAGTAGATGGTAGTAAAACATTTAAAACTGACTCAGGAGATGCAATTTATCTTGAAGATGACAGTATTATATTTAAGGAAATCAATCCAGATGCTTCTTTAACAGGAAAAGTGATATTTGATATCTCAGAAAACACAGTAAAATCATCTAATTTACAACTTCAAGTTCAAACAGGTGCATGGGGAACTGAGAAAGGATATTTTAAATTAAATTAGAAAAAGCTTAAGTCTGCTATTGAATGAAATAAATAGCGGATTTTTTCTATGTATAACACTGGCATTTCTAATCAAAATCCGTTATCATAATACCAGATGATGGAGGTAAGACTTTATGAAAATGGTATCATGGAATGTGAATGGAATTCGTGCCTGTATGGGTAAAGGGTTTATGGATTTCTTTCAGGAAATAGATGCAGATATCTTCTGCTTACAGGAAACAAAAATGCAGCCGGGTCAATTGGAAATTGAAACACCAGGATATTTTCAATATATGAACAGTGCTGAGAAAAAAGGATATAGCGGTACAATGGTTTTCACAAAAAAGGAACCAATTCATGTGACATATGGTTTAGGTATTGAAGAACATGATCATGAAGGTCGTGTGATTACATGTGAATATGAAGATTTTTATCTTGTGACAGTGTATACGCCAAATTCAAAAGATGGTTTATTACGTTTAGATTATCGTATGGTATGGGAAGATGATTTTAAGACATATCTGCATAAATTAAATGAATCCAAGCCAGTTATTGTATGTGGTGATATGAATGTTGCCAAGGAAGAAATTGATTTAAAAAACCCTAAGACAAATCGTAAAAATGCAGGATTCTCTGATGAAGAACGTGAGAAGATGAGAATCTTACAGAATAGTGGTTTTGTGGACAGCTATCGTTACTTATATCCAGATAAAGTAGAATATTCCTGGTGGAGTTATCGTTTTAAAGCAAGAGAAAAGAATGCTGGATGGAGAATTGATTATTTCCTTGTCAGTGAAGAAAGTAAAGATAAAATAAAAGAAGCAAAAATTCATACAGATGTATTTGGCAGTGATCATTGTCCGGTTTCTTTAGAAATTGATTTTTAAACAATAAAGCAGTAGAGTTTTTTTACAATCTATGGTAAAATTGCGTTGTTTCGTATAAGCTTGCTGTGATGGTGCAAGCGTTTCTACCCTCAGACCGTACTTTTGAGGACTATGGATCAACGCTTTTTTTATAAAGATGTGTTGATTCTCGTAGTGTACGAGAATTTTTTATGTGTAAAGGAGAAAATATGGAAGAAAAGAAAAAAGACACCATCTATGAATTAGATGGGACAGTCCCTTTAAGAAAGGCACTGCCGTTAGGTATTCAGCATATTCTGGCAATGTTCTTGGGAAATGTATCACCACTAATTATCATTTGTGGTATGTTACAGATGAGTGGTGCATTAAAGATGACATTGATTCAGAATGCAATGTTTGTAGCCGGGGTAGCTACATTGATTCAGCTATATCCATTCTGGAAAATTGGTAGTGGATTGCCAATCGTTATGGGTACTAGTTCAGGATTTATCGGTACTGCGAAAGCAATTGGTGCTGCATTTGGGTATGGTGCACTGATGGGCGCAAGCTTTGTTGGCGGTATCTTTGAAATGGTAATGGGATATTTCATCAAACCGCTTCGTAAACTGTTTCCACCAATCGTGACAAGTCTGGTAATTATTTCTATCGGTTTATCATTATTGCCAGTAGGTATCAATTATTTTGGTGGTGGCAATGGAGCTGCTGATTTTGGAAGTGTTCACCATTTGATGGTAGGTACATTCGTTATTATTGTTATTCTGATTGCAAAACAGTTTAAAGGCTTTATCAATAATGCTTCTATTCTGATTGGAATCGTAGCCGGATATATTTTAGCAATCTGTTTGGGTATGGTAGATTTCACACAGTTAAAAGAAGCTGCATGGATCGCTGTTCCTGCCTTTATGCCAGTTGCGTTTGAATTCAATGCACAGGCTATTATCGCCATGGGTATCATGTTTATTGCGACAACTGTTGAAACTATCGGTGATACTAGTGGTGTTGCCAATGGTGGTTTGGGACGTGAAGCAACCAATGAAGAATTACAGGGAAGTGTTATGGCAGATGGCTTGGGAAGTGTATTAGGTTCTATCTTTGGGGTACTACCAAATACTTCTTTCTCTCAGAATGTTGGCCTTGTCGCAGTTACGAAAGTCGTGAATCGTTTTGTCATCATGACGGGCGCAGTATTCTTGATTCTTTGTGGATTCTGTCCAAAGCTAAGTGCTTTATTCTCTATCATGCCACAATCTGTATTGGGTGGTGCTGCAGTTATCATGTTCGCTATGATTTTAGTAAGTGGTATCCAATCACTTGCACGTTGTGATTTAAATGAACGTAATGGTTTGATCATCGCATTAGCGATTGGTTTGGGTGTTGGTATTGGTAATGTACCTGCAGTATTGGATCAATTGCCAAGCTGGGTAGGAAATATCTTTGCACAGAATGGTATCATTATGACGTTTGTGATCGCAACCATATTGAATTTGATTTTGCCAAAGGATAAAAACGAAGTTTCAAATGAAGAATAAAAAAGTCTTTTTGACAGGAGAGAAGAGCGTAGGCAAGTCTTTCTGTATCAATGAGATCATCAAGGAGTGTCAGTTAAGCACATGTGGCTTTCAGACACTTCCTTTTTATGAACAAGGCATACGGAAGGGGTTTTATCTTCATGCATTTGTAGATGTTGAAGAAAATAATCAGCGTTTTTCTATTCAACATGATACATATAATGAAGTGATTCCTGGAATATTTGACACCTTTGGCACAGAAATTTTAAGAAAAAGCAGACAGCTGCCTGCTCATGTTTTGATTTTAGATGAAATAGGAAGATTAGAAAAAGATGAACAGCTGTTTCTATCTGAATTAAAAAAAAGCATCGCAGAAAAACGAGATATCTTTGGTGTTTTAAAGAAATGTGAGATACAATATATACAGGAAATAAAAATGCGTGATGATGTTGTTATTCTGGATTTTGATAAATTGTCATATCAGGATATCAAAGCAAGTGCAAAAAGAATTTGGGAGGACAGATCATGAAACGATTATGTAAAGGACTATTCGCTGTTTGTTTATTGTTGACATTAACAGCATGTGGGAAAAGCGAGGCTTCAAAAGCATCCAATATTACGATTACAGATCAGGCGGGTCGTGAAGTAACATTGGAAAAACCAGCTGAAAAAGTAGTCAGCGGATACTATATCGCTACTTCTACATTGATAGGACTAGGGCAGGAAGATAAGTTAGTCGGTGTGGAAATGAAAGCAGATAAACGTATGATTTATAAAAAAGCAGCCCCTCAGGTCATAGACTTACCAGCAATGGGCAATAAAAAATCATTCAACGTAGAAGAATGTGCGAAAGCCAAACCGGATGTTGTTTTTTTACCAAACAGCTTATCCAGCTATATTGATAAATTGGAAGAATTAGGTATGAAGGTCATTATTCTGAATCCAGAAACAATGAGTGATTATGATGAAGCAATCAAGATCATTGCTGCTGTAACAGGCGCAAAAGATGAAGCAGATGCATATTTTACATACCGTGATGAATTAGAAGCAAAATATCTAAAATTGGATACAACTCCAGATAAGCTTGTTTATTTTGCTGGAAGTGAATTGTTGGAAGCAAGTGGGGAACACATGTTTCAGGGAGAACTGATAAAAAAAGCTGGCGGTGTCAATGTGATGAAGGAAGGAAAAGATAGTACATGGATGAAAATCAATAAGGAAGAATTATTGAAGAAAAATCCAGCATATATCTTTGTGGAGAATAAAGGTGCAGATATCAATGGCTTCTATGATGAAGCGTATCGTGATATAAAGGCAGTGAAAGATAAACAGGTATATGAATTTCCAAGCAAACTGGAAACATGGGATACACCAAATCTTTCTTCCTGCTTAGGAGAATTATATATGGCATCCGTATTATATCCAGAAAAGGTTTCTAAAGAGGATGTGATCAAGGAAGCGAAAGTCTTCTATCAAAAGTTTTATCAGATCGATGTAGACGCAAAGGATTTAGGCTTATAATATGAAACAGAAAGCAGGATTTCTTGCGCTATTGACAGGGTTGATACTGGTATCTTTTGCTTGTGGGCGTTATCCTTTATCACTTTCTCAGATGATAGAAGCGTTGTTTCATCAAGGGGATGCCATGATACAAAGTGTAATCTGGAATATCCGTATGCCAAGAATCCTGCTTGTTTGTATATGTGGAGGTGCTCTGGCTCTATCGGGTATCATCTATCAGACGATTTTTAAGAATCCCTTAGCATCAGGTGATGTGATTGGTGCCAGCTCTGGGTGCTCTCTTGGCGCAGTTATTGCGATATTGTTTTCCCAAAACACTTATCTGATTGAACTATCTGCATTTATCACAGGACTTGCGACTGTATTATTTACAATTTATCTGGCAGGCAAAGTCAAAGGAAATCGTATTTTAAATCTGGTGATAGCCGGATTGATCATGCAGGCGATGATGACCAGTGCTTTAATGGTTTTAAAAATCAATGCAGATCCTATGCATGAGTTAGCAAGTATTGAATACTGGTTGATGGGTGGCTTTAATGATGCGTCATGGACACAGGTAGGTATCACGGCAGTTATCGTATCACTTAGTTTTCTTGGGGTGTACATCTTGCGCTGGCAGATTCAAATGTTATCATTTGGAGAAGAAGCAAATACGCTTGGTATCAACGCAAAACGTATTCGCTTTACGGCATTGCTTTTGTCAACTTTAATGGTATCCTGTGTGATATCGATTGCCGGCATGGTAAGCTGGGTGGGACTTCTAGTGCCACATATTATCCGATTGCTGCGCAAGGAAGCACTTTATCAGAATATGGGAATCACATTCTTATGTGGTGCTTGTTTTTTATTGTTATGTGATACGCTGGCAAGAAGTCTTTTTACGATGGAGCTGCCCATCAGTATCCTGACAAGTTTCTTTGGGGCAGTCTTTTTGATCGTTTTATTTGTGAAAGGCAGGTTTCCTATATGATCGATGTAAAACATGTTTCTGTCACACTTTCTGACAAAAAGATTTTACAAGATATCAGTTTTCAAATACCACAAGGCAGGATCTTAATGGTATTGGGTGAAAACGGCAGTGGGAAAACAACTTTGATCAAGAGTATGCTGCAACAGCTTCCGTATACGGGAGATATCCTGTATCAGCATCAGCATATATCCCATATGCAAGAAAAAGAGCGCGCTAAGATATTTTCATATGTACCCCAAATCAAAGAACTGGCAATGGATATGCGTGTAGAGGATTGTATCGTGGCAGGATGTTCACGTCATTTATCAATTTTTGAGGTTCCATCAAATGCCCAATACGAACAGGTAAATGCTTTGATGGAAAAATTTCATTTAACACATATCAAAGGAAAACGTCTGGATGAAATCAGCGGTGGAGAGTTACAAATGGTCTATGTTGCCAGAGCTTTCCTTCAAAATGCCTGTGTAATGATTATGGATGAACCATGCACCTATCTGGATTTTAAACGTCAGCATATGTTCTTACAGGAAACAAGGCGATTATGTAAAGAAGGAAAAACCATTGTATTAACGATTCATGATCCTAACCTTGCCTTGCAATATGGGGATGAAATCATCCTGTTACATAAAGGTAAATTAAAGGCACATTTAAAAAAAGAAACAAATGATATGGAAAAAGAATGTCTGCGATATTATAATGAATTATATGGCAATCATTTTACAATGAGCAATATGATAGAAAAAGGATTTCTAATATGGAAGGAGTGAGTGATTTGCAAATTTTACAATATGTAAAACCAAAAGGTCTGGAAGAAGCATATACGCTTTTAACCAAAAACAAAAACAATCAGATCATCGCCGGAATGATGTGGTTGAAGATGCAGGAGCGAAGTATTCCAACAGGTATTGATTTATCTGATTTAGGACTGGATCAAATCAAAGAAGATGAACATGGCTTTGCAATCGGCGCAATGACAACGCTTCGTGAACTGGAATTACATCCAGGTCTTAATGCACTTACCGACGGGCTGTTTCAAAGTGCATTTCAGGATATCGTAGGGGTGCAGTTTCGTAATATGGCAACCTTGGGTGGTTCGCTGTATTCACGTTTTGGATTCTCTGATATTCTAAGTGTTTTACTTGTTTTGGATTGTGATGTATATCTGTATCATACAGGAAAAGTCAATATCAAAGACTATGCTCAAATGAAATATGAACGTGATATCTTAACACATATTTATATTCGCAAGGAGCAATTAGAAACATTATTTCTGTGTATGCGAAAAAGTGCGACAGATATTTCTACCTTGAATATGGCAATCGCAAAGACAAAAGATGCTTATCGTATCAGTATTGGCGCAAGACCAAAACGTGCCATGCGTTTTGATTTCCCGCTGGATTGTGATGTAGAAACGATGAAACAAAGTATTTGTGATGATTTGTTTGCGGATAATATGCGTGGTAGCAAGGCATATCGTATAGCATTAAAAAATGCATTCTTGGAAAAAGCAATGAAGCAGTTAGGAGGATGTGTATGCAGGTAATGATCAAAGTGAATGGTACCATGATCAAAGAGGATATCAAGGATGATATGCTGCTGCTAGATTTTTTAAGAGATCATGGCTGTTACAGTGTGAAAAGAGGCTGTGAAACGAGTAATTGTGGGTTATGCACTGTCTGGATGGATGAAAAACCGATTCTATCCTGTGGCATGCTTGTGGCACGTGCAAACGGGCATGAAATCACAACATTGGAAGGCTTGGAAAAGGAAGCACATGAGTTTGCGGTATTTATGGCAAATGAAGGCGCAGAACAGTGTGGCTTTTGTTCCCCTGGACTTATCATGAACGTACTTGCCATGGATAAAGAATTAGATCATCCAAATGTTGATGAAATCAATCATTACCTTGCCGGAAACTTATGCCGTTGTACAGGATATATGGGACAGCTGCGTGCTGTTGAAAAATACCTGGCAAGAGATAAGGAGGGGAAAGCATGAAATATGTGAATCAGCCCATCGTAAAAAAAGACGCGTATGCATTATTAAGCGGGAAGCCGGTTTATTGTGATGATCTTGCGTTAAAAGACTGTCTGATCATTAAATTACTACGTTCTCCTCATGCCCATGCAAAAATTAAATCGATCGATACCACACTTGCAGAAAAAGTGCCTGGTATTGAAGCTGTTTATACCTATAAAGATGTACCACAGGAGCGTTTTACCCTAGCTGGGCAGACCTTCCCAGAACCATCTCCATATGATCGTCAGATTTTGGAAGATGTTGTTCGTTATGTAGGGGATGAAGTTGCTATCGTTGCAGGGAAAGATGAAGCATGTGTCAATAAAGCATTAAAATTAATCAAAGTAGAATATGAAGTGCTGGATGCTGTTCTTGACTTTACAAAAGCAATCGATAATGAAGTCATCGTACATCCAGAAGATAATTATAAAACGCTTTGTGAAATTGGAAATGAGCGGATGCGTAATATCTGTTCACACGATGAAAGTGTTGTTGGTGATTTAGATGCTGCATTTGATCAGTGTGATATTATCCTTGAACGTGATTACCATACCAAAGCCAATGCGCAGGCAATGATGGAAACATTTCGTTCTTATGCCTATGTAGATGCATTTGATCGTTTGAATGTTGTCAGCTCTACGCAGGTGCCCTTCCATGTTCGCCGTATGTTATCAAATGCTTTGGGTATTCCTAAAACAAAGATACGTGTTGTAAAACCAAGAATCGGTGGAGGCTTTGGCGCAAAACAGACAGGCTGTTGTGAAATCTTTGCGGCATTTGTGACATGGAAACTAAAGAAACCAAGTAAAATCGTTTATACAAGAGAAGAAACTTTTACTGCCAGCAATTCTCGTCATGAAATGAAAATGCATGTAAAGATTGGCGCAAAACAAAACGGAGAAATCCTTGCGATTGATTTACATACGTTGTCCAATACCGGAGCTTATGGAGAACATGGTTCTACAACCGTTGGATTAAGTGGTCATAAATCCTTGCCAATTTATAATCATATGCTAGCATCACGGTTCCACTTTGATGTTGTATATACCAATACGATGCAGGCAGGGGCATATCGAGGATATGGCGCAACGCAGGGACAGTTTGCGGTGGAATCCGCAGTCAATGAACTTGCGGAAGCTTTGCATTTGGATCCATGTGAATTACGCTTTATGAATATGGTTAAAGAAGGCGAAGTCATGCCACAGTATTATGGAGAACAATTAAATGCCTGTGCATTAGATCGCTGCCTGAAGAAAGCCATGGATATGATTGGCTGGAAAGAAAAAGGCATCGTGCGTGATATGGGAGATAAGATGCGTGGATTAGGGGTTGCCTTGTCTATGCAGGGAAGTGGAATTGCAAATGTGGATATCGCTTCTGTTATTATCAAATTACAGGATGATGGCTTTTATACTCTGGCAATCGGTGCAACAGATATGGGTACGGGCTGTGATACAATTTTGGCACAGATGGCCGCAGAATGTTTAGAATGTGATGTTGATCAGATTGTAACACAAGGTGTAGATACCGATGCATCCCCATATGATACCGGCTCTTATGCTTCTGCGACTACTTATGTGACAGGAATGTCTGTGGTAAAAGCCTGTGAAGTCTTAAAGAAACAAATCATAGAAGAAGCAGCTGTATTGATGGAGGTAGAAAAAGAACATATCAGCTTTGATGGTAAAAAAATATATGCAATTGAAGATGGTAAAGAAATGAGCTTGTCAGATTTTGCGAATATCTGTTTTGCGGGTGGCAAAGGTGCTTGTCTGATTGCAAATGCATCCCATTGTTCACCAACATCTCCACCTCCTTTTATGGCAGGTATTGCCGAGGTTGACGTGGATAAACTTACAGGTGAAATCACTATGGTGGATTATGTTGCGGTTGTGGATAGTGGTACTATCATCAATCCAAACCTTGCCAGAATTCAGGTAGAAGGTGGTATCGCACAAGGAATAGGAATGGCTTTATATGAAGATGTTACCTATAGCGATACAGGAAAAATGCGTAATAATTCCTTTATGCAATACAAGATACCGACACGTTTGGATGTAGGAAGAATTCGTGTAGATTTTGAAAGCAGCTATGAAGACAGTGGTCCATTTGGCGCAAAATCCATTGGAGAAGTTGTCATCAATACACCATCTCCTGCGATTGCTTCAGCTGTTGCCCATGCAAGCGGCATGCATGTAAGAACCTTGCCAATCACTGCTGAAAAAGTATTACTGAAACAGGATGAAGATTAATTTAGTCATTTTAGCTGCTGGAAACAGTACAAGGTTTCAGGAAAACAAACTGTTATATCCATATCATGGAATCGCTCTTGTGGAGCATGTGTTTCAACATATCCCCAAAGCATGTTTTGATCAAGTTATTGTTGTGACACAATATAAAAAAGTAGAAGCATTAGCGAAACAATACGACTTTGTTGTGGTATATAATCCAAGTCCTGAAAAAGGAATCTCATATTCCCTGCATCTTGGATTAGAAGCAAGTCTAACATCTGATGGCTGTATGTTTTTGGCAGGAGATCAGCCATGGTTGAAGACCGACAGCATCAAAGCATTATGTGAGCATTTTGATGGCACCCATATTTTGTGTGCATCTACACATGGTATTATAAAAAACCCAATTATTTTTCCAGCTGCGTATTATGAAGAGCTTTTATCGCTGGTGGGAGATGTTGGTGGAAAAAAAGTGGTGCACCGTCATAAAGAAGCATGCATATTGTGGGAAGTGGATGAACATGAGCTATATGATGTTGATACAAAAGCAAATCTGAAGATTTTTTAAAGTCTTCAGATTTTTTTGTTGTGCATATGCTATTTATGGTATATACTTTATATAAAGCAGAAAGAAGGGTCGGGTATGATTAACTTTGCTGGGAAAAAACGTGCGTATATTGGTGTGGATGTATTTTTAGCATCCAATGCAGAAGATTTATTTCAGCTGTTTGCCAAACGTCACATACAAATGGTATTAGTAGTCAAGGATGAACAAGAGGAAGAAGAAATGAGAAAGCATGAGTTATTTGATTATATGGCATATGCTGTTCAGAATATGGATATTGGAATATGGGGAATGACACCTGATATCGCAAAATATCATAAGATTAAACAATCGCTGTGTGTATCGATTATGGGTGATCCACATGAATGGATGCCTGGTGTTGAACAGGTGGATACCATTGTGGAATATGGCAGTCCGGAACGTTTTATTCATTATAAATTTTTGTATGATCGTATGTTGTTTACCATTTTGACAACCATTGTCTTGCTTTGTGTATTTATCATCACACAGATTGTATATCATGGAGTATTGACAATGCCAAATGGTCCTTTATATATCGTTATGTGCGCAATCTGCATTGGCATAAGTTTTCTTTTTGGTTTGTATCGCGGTGTGTATACCATTGGTGCATTTCTATTGGAAATGTTTGATTGGTGGGAGCTTTCATGATCAACTTTACGTGGAAACAATGGATATATGTCGATGCCTATATCATGCATTGTGAAGAAGTAGAGGAATTATTCCAGTATTTCGCAGATCATCATAAAAAAATGATCGTATGTGTCGAATCTGCTATGGAGTTAGAACGTTTAAAAAGCTTAAAAGCTTATGGATATATAAATGATGTTGTATATCATAAAGGGATAGAAGCAATTGAAACAGACTTACATAATCATAAACGCAAAATAAAAGATACAGTGATTATAACACAGCATCCATTTGATACAAAGGATATTACAAGTCTGGGTATTGAAGACCAATATGGAAATCTAACCAATTTTCTGCATGTGTTAAGAAGATATGAAGAAACTTTATATCGTAAGCTGATCAGTGTCAATATCGCCATGATGATCTTATTGTGTATATCTTTTTTCTGTAAACTGCCAAGCTCACTTGCAGGTAGTTTGATGCTGGGGGCAATCATGATTTTGATCATAAACTTCTTTTATGGCGTATCGAAAGGAATATTTCACCTGGGCCAGCTATTTGAAATGATCATTGATTCACTGTAACACTTTTTTCTTTCCTTATCATACGATTGACATACGTGATATAATAAACGTAAATTTGGATAGAAAAGAGTGTTTTATGATGGAAAAAAATGATTTTACAAAAGGAAAGATTTCAAGAAATATACTGAATCTAGCAGTGCCGATGACATTAGCACAACTCATCAATGTGTTATACAACATCATTGACCGTGTGTATATCGGTCGTTTGCCACATGTGGCCAGCCATGCATTAGCTGGGGTGGGTATCACATTTCCAATTATCACAATTGTCATAGCTTTTGCGAATCTGATTGGTATGGGTGGTGCACCACTGTTTTCCATTGAACGGGGAAAAAACAATCAGAGTAAAGCAGAAGAAATCATGGGGAATTCATTTGCGTTATTAATTATATGTGGTATTATATTGACCATTGTGATCTTTTTATTTAAGGAGCCAATCCTTTATCTATTTGGTGCGAGTGATACGATATTCTCATATGCCAACGATTATATTTCTATATACTTATGTGGCAGTATCTTCGTGATGATTTCTTTGGGTATGAATAGTTTTATCAATGCACAGGGCTTTGGCAAAACGGGTATGTATACGGTACTCATAGGCGCCATTTTAAATTTGGTATTAGATCCATTATTTATCTTTGTCTTTGATTTAGGTGTCAAAGGTGCGGCGATTGCGACAATTATTTCACAATTTGTATCTGCGCTATGGGTATTGTATTTTCTAAGCGGTGGGGATACGATTATAAAACTAAAACGTGAATCCATGCATTTAAAGCTTTGTCTTGTTAAAGAAATTATAACACTAGGAATGTCTGGTTTTGTGATGGCTATCACAAACAGCCTTGTACAAATTGTATGTAATGCGACCTTACAACAATATGGCGGGGATATTTACATCAGTGTCATGACCGTTTTAAATTCCATCCGTGAAGTCATCACGATGCCGGTTAGTGGAATCACCAATGGTTCCCAACCGGTTATGAGCTTTAATTATGGCGCAGGATGTTTTAGACGGGTAAAAAAATGTATTCGCTTTATGAGTGTCGTCTGTGTCAGCTATATGGTGATCATGTGGTTAATCACTCTGGCGATACCAGATATCTTTATTAAAATATTTAATGATGATGCATTACTGCTTGAAAAAGGTGTACCGGCAGTACGGTTGTATTATTTTGGCTATTTTATGATGGCTTTTCAATTCTGTGGACAATCAAGCTTTGTGGCTTTAAATAAAAGCCGACAGGCAATCTTCTTCTCTTTATTTCGTAAAGTCATCATCGTAGTGCCATTGACTTTATGGCTTCCTACCATACCATCCCTTGGTGTGATGGGCGTATTTCTGGCAGAACCGATCAGTAATTTTATAGGAGGAAGTGCAAGCTTTCTTACGATGCTTGTCAGTGTGTATCGAAAACTTCCAGCAAGAGATGACAGAATCGCTAGTCTTGAAGAGATGTCTATGGTACAATAAAGGGCAGGTGATAAGTATGATAGCATTTATAAAAGGTGTAATACACAGCTATACCAATGATTCTTTGATTATTGAAAATAACGGGATGGGATATCGTGTATATATCTCTAATCCAGCGGCAGTGAAATTAAACGCCGAAGTGACATTGTATACATATATGCATGTTCGTGAAGACGCACTGACCCTGTTTGGGTTTACAACGATGGAGGAACATGATTTATTCTTACAGCTGATATCAGTTAAGGGAGTAGGACCAAAAACCGCTTTAGCAATGCTGGGCGTATGTCCTGCGAAGGAAATGATCATGGCAATCGAACAAAATGATGTGAAGAAATTGAAATCACTGCCTGGCATCGGCGCAAAAACAGCTTCCCAGATTGTATTAGATTTAAAAGGCAAATTAGTGGAAGAAGTAAGTGAAATCGAAGTAGAAGAAAACTTGGAACTTGCGGATGCAATCGAGGCTTTAAAAGCACTGGGATATAAGACAAGTGAATTAAACAGCATCAAAAAAGAATTATTAGCGTTAGATCATAAAACTTCTGATCAGTATGTAAGAAGCGCTTTGACAATGTTAGCGAAAAGAAAAGGAGTCTAGCAAATGGAGCGAGTATTATCAAATGAACATCAAAGCTTTGATGAAGATGCGTCTTTGCGTCCACAAAGCCTGAAGGAATATATCGGACAGACACAGTTAAAAGAAAATCTGTCAATTTTTATTGAAGCAGCCAAACAGCGAAATGAAGCATTGGACCATGTATTGTTGTATGGTCCTCCAGGACTTGGGAAAACAACTTTATCCTATATTCTAGCAAATGAAATGGGTGGCAATATCAAAACAACCAGTGGACCATCCATAGAAAAAAGCGGCGATTTAGCCGCAATCTTATCTACATTAGAAGCTGGAGATGTGTTATTCATCGATGAAATTCATCGTCTTCCTAAACAGGTAGAAGAAATTCTGTATCCTGCCATGGAAGATTACTGCATTGATATCGTGGTAGGAAAAGACAGTGCATCCGTAAGAAGCATCCGTTTGGATTTACCACCGTTTACATTGGTAGGTGCAACGACACGTGCAGGTGATTTAACAGCTCCCTTGCGTGATCGTTTTGGTATCGTTTCCCAATTGGAATTTTATACCTTGGAGGAACTGATGCAGATTTTAAGAAGAACTGCTCGTGTCATGGATACCGATATCGATGAAGAAGCAGTCTTGGAAATCGCTAGAAGAAGCAGAGGAACACCACGTATCGCCAATCGTTTATTTCGCAGGGTGCGAGATTTTGCACAGGTGATGAATGATGGCTATATCTCATTAGAGATTGCCGCAATGGCACTTGATAAACTGAAAGTTGACCACTTAGGCTTAGATGCCGTTGACCATAAATATCTTAAGGGTATCATTGAACGTTTCAAAGGTGGACCTGTTGGTCTGGATGCTCTTGCCAGCAGTATTGGAGAAGAAACAATGACACTGGAAGATGTGTATGAACCATATCTTTTACAGATTGGTTTTATCAACCGTACACCTAGAGGACGTGTTGTGACGGAAAAAGCATACCAGCATTTAGGCTATGACTTACGAGAAGGTCTGTTTGTGCTGGAGGATTAAGCTTTTTTAAACTTTGCATAGGCAATCATACAGCCAATAATATATGCCAAACATTTACTCAATGTTTGTAAAATAGACATAAATTCATAGCTATGAGAAAGCAACATACATAAAATAAAAAGCAATAAAGCAATCACAAAAGCGTGTAACAACGCTTTTTTTTGTGCCAATATCCCCAGAAAAACACCACCGATTACAAATGCAATTACCCCACATATCCAGTTAGCCATATGGAAGGTGGAAGTAGATATCAGCATAAAATAGTATAAAGCCGCAAAAATAAGAGAAAATAACAATGTGGATGCACAAAGGAGTGCAACAGACTCCAATGATATTTTACATATCTGTTTCAAGTGTTTCACCTCAATGTATTCTATGTGTGAATGTGGTCAACTATGCAAGGAGGAAGACAAATGCAGGAATATCTTAATTTAATGGTCAAATGTTTTGTGGTGTATATCGTCATCGTGATTGCATTACGTTTAATGGGTAAAAGAGAGGTAGGGGAATTGAGTGTATTTGATATCGTCATTTATCTGGTTATGAGTGAATTACTAGCTATCAGTATTACAGATGCGGATGAAAGTATTATGAAATCACTAGTACCTATCTTTACACTGGCGTTTTTACAAATTGTTATTTCCTGGTTCTTATTGAAAAGTAAAAAAGCCAGAGATGTATTTGATGGTAAAGATGTTATTTTGATTCATAATGGTCATATAAATCAGGAAGCTATGCAGAAAAATCGTTACAGCATGGATGATTTAATGAGTCAGATCAGAAGCAAGGATCTGTGTTCTCCAGATGAAGTAGCTTTTGCGGTATTAGAAAATAATGGTACATTAAGCATTCTTGCCAAGGATAAATGTAAAGTCAAACATCCAGATCCTTTGATCAGTGATGGAACCGTGAATGAGAAAGCATTAAAGGATTTACATAAAGACAGTGCCTGGTTAAAGCGAGAGCTGGAAAAAGAAGGCATAGAAAACATGTCTGATGTGTTTTTATGCCTTTGGCAGAAGAATGGCTTTTTTGTGATTAAAAAAGAAATAAAATCTAGGAATACGCTTTTCTAAAAGCAAAGAACAAACGAAATGCATGCATAAGGGTTGTGACTAGCATACCAGCAGTGATCCCTATACTTAATGCTGCAGGACCAATCTGGGAAGAAAGAAAAGCAACACAGCCAATCCGTATCAGGGAACCTGCCAGGGTATCTGATACGGTTTTTTTACTTAAAGAGAGGGCATGAAGCATGCTGGATAAAGGTGGCTGCAAGGCGTATAATGCAAAAGGCCAAGCCATCTGTTTCAACAATAATGCGCCTTTATTTGTATGATAAAACAGCTGTAACAATTCTTCATTATAAAAATAACAAATGACACTGCATCCCATCCCCACAAGAAAACAACATCCTAAAATAGTGGTAAACAGCTTATTCGCCTGTGCTTCATGATGTCTTGTATAATGATACGTAAAAGAAGGCAATAAAAAGTTGCTTAAGGTAATGGTCAAAAAGGAAGGCATGGTAATGATGGGAAGAATATAGCCATTCACAGAACCATAAGCATTGATCATCGCCTGGGATTGTAGGGCAGATAAACCATAAACCATGACAATCGGTTCTAAAAAATAGGTAAGCGAACCAATCAGGCGACTGCCTGTCATAGGAATGGATACATGTAAGACTTCATCAAAGTTTTTTCGTTGCAGATCATGGAATAAGGCAGGAACATGAAGCGGTGTTCTTTTTTTTATCAATAATGATAACAACATGTAGATAGAACTAAATACTTCGCCAACACTAATGGATATCATCGCCAAACGTGCCATGGATACAGCATCCAGCAAAGGATATCGATCAAAGATGATCAACAGAAAGATAATACGGCTGCCTTCTTCAAACAACTGGCATGCAGTCGCAGACATATGACGCTGTATGCCAAATAAATACCCTTTTAATATGCCGGATATCGTAACAATTGGAATCAAAGGCAATATCGCATATAAAACAGGCAGAATCACATCCTGTTTTAATATCACATGTGCCATAAAAGGAATGGCAAACAGAAACAACATGATAATAATCACATTACTGCAGACAGATAAAAAGATAGCTGCCTTTAATGGTTTATGAGGATTGTGACTTTGGGCAATGACCTTGCTTAAGGCATTGGGAATACCCATTTGAGCAAGGGTGATCATAAATACCATGGTAGAAGAGGCGAGAGAATAATAATTCATAGCATCGCCACTTAACTTGCGGGCTAATAGGATACGGACAATAAAGGATAATGCCTTGGCGATAACGGATAATATGACAAGATAGAAAGTAGATCGGATGATCGTTTTTTTCATAAAGCACCTGCTTTCGATACAGTATATGAACAGATTTTTAAAATATGTAAATGGCACATATACATAAAAGAAAGTGTGTATACATAGGATGGTACATGAGGGCAAGATACATAAGGATATGTAAAATTTAAAAAAACAATGTGCAATCAAATAAAATAATGCTATAATATTAAACAGCGATATTGAGGAGGAGACTATGGAGATTCAGAATAACATTGATGATAAATATCTGAAATTAGCGATTACCCTGAAAACAAGCGAACTTCAGAGAACTCAGTTGTCTTCTTTAACATATCAGCATGTAGAAAGTGCATTAATCGCAAAATGGAAGTTTCAAAAGCCCAAAAGCTTTCATGAAGCCATAGATGATGTAATGAAAATCGATGCAAACGAAGTGGTTGCCTATTTGTCTACGGAGGCGATCATTGCGGGTTCTAAAATGAAGATTAATGACTTTGATGACTTGTTTGGAGGAGATAAGCAATGAAAAAATCCCGTTTGGTAGTCTTTGGTATTTCCATTGTGACCGTTGTGGTAATGATGATTTTTGGAAGTCCATGGATTGCAAAAAATATGAGATTGGGACTGGATCTGCAGGGTGGTTTTGAAATTCTTTATAAAATCACACCGTTAGAAGGCAAAACATTGCCGGATATGACAGCTGTAGCAGAATCCATTAACAAGCGTATTGACGTATTAGGTGTCAACGAACCTGAAATCACAGTCGAAGGTGATGATCAGATTCGTGTACAATTGGCTGGTGTTAAAGATGCAGATGAAGCAAGACGTATCATTTCAACAACAGCTAACCTGACATTCCGTGATATCAACGACAATCTGTTGATGGATGCCAGCGTACTTGAAGAAGGCGGCGCAACACTTGGAACAGATGAGTACGGCCGTTATCTTGTAAATCTAAAAGTAAAAGATACAGAGAAATTCTATGAAGCTACAAAGAAGGTTGCTGCAATGGGCACTGGCTCCAATCTGATGGTAACATGGTTAGACTTTGATGAAACAAAAGATTCCTATGCAGCAGAAAGCAAGACAGAAAAACCAAATTATGTTTCTGCGGCAACTGTAAAAGAAGGATTAAACAGCAATACTGTACAAATCTCTGGTAACTTTACAAAAGAAGAGGCAACAGAATTAAAAGATTTGATCAATTCTGGTTCCTTGCCAGTGAAGATGAGTGAAGAATATACCAATGCAGTAACAGCAGACTATGGTATGAATGCTTTTGAATCCACAATGATGGCTGGTGCAGTAGGTGTAATTGCCATTATGTTGTTTATGATTTTATACTATCAGTTACCAGGAATCATTTCCGCAATCACCATTGCTGTTTATGTATTTGTTGTATTCCTGATTTATAATCTGATGGGTGGTGTATTTACACTATCTGGAATTGCTGCATTAGTGTTGGGTGTTGGTATGGCGGCAGACTCCAATATCTTAACATTTGAACGAATCCGTGATGGATTGTATTCTGGAAGAAGTGTAAAAACAGCCTTCTATGAAGGAACAAGTAAATCTTTTATTACTATTTTTGATGCTCAGTTCACAACTTTTATTTCCGCACTGATTCTGTATTTATTAGGTACAGGAAGTGTCAAAGGATTTGCGACAATGTTGATTGTATCTACAATTTCTACATTGTTATTGATCGTATTTGTGGCAAAATTCTTCTTAAAGATGTTGGTTGACAGTGGATGTCTGGATGGTAAATTAAAACTGTTTGGTGTAAAAGAAACACGTGTACCAGATGTAAACAAAGGTGAAGAACGTTTCTATTATGGAAAATTCGCAAAATTTGATTTTGTTGGAAAAGCAAGATACTTTATTACTGTGACAATCAGTGTATTGGTGATTGGTATCGGCTTTATGGCTTTCAATGGCTTTAATGGCAATGAAGCTTTAAATCTTGGCATTGACTTTACTAGTGGTACAAAAATCACAGTGGTAAGTGATGATGCAATTAACGCATCTACATTAAAAGACCAGTTAAAAGATCTTGGTATCAATACTAAGAGTATTAAGATCAATGGAAAAGGCGATACAACTGCAACTGTATTCGTAAAAGAAGCAATTGAAACAGAAAAAATGGACAGCGTTAAAGCAAGTCTGAAAGATATTTATCATCATGATGTAAATGACAATACCGTAACACCAATTATTGGACGTCAGTTAGTGAAAAATGCATTCTTGATTTCTATTCTGGCATGGATCGGTATTATGATTTATATCTCATTCCGTTTCAAATGGGATTATGCAATCAGTGGTATCGTTGCCCTGATTCATGACTTGTTGGTCATGATAGCATTCTGTGCAATTCTGCGTTTGGAAATGAATACAGAAATTATCGCGGTATTACTAACGATCATTGGTTATTCTATTAATAACTCAATTGTTGTATTTGATAGAATACGTGACAATGTAAAAGCTAATAAGCATGAAGTTATCACAAAAGAAAGATATAAAGAAATTGTTAATGATGCATTGCAGAAGACAGCAACACGTTCTATTCTTTCTACATTAACAACGATGATGCCAGTTATCACATTGTTGTTGATGGGAAGTAATGCCATCAATACATTCTGTTTGATGTTATTCATAGGATTGTTCTTTGGTGCTGGATCATCTTTATTTATCGCAGCACAGCTGTGGTATCAGATTCGTATCCACCACAAGCCTAAGAAGCATACAAAGAAAAAACGTAAAAAAGAAGATATAGAAGAAATGATCATTCCAGGAATGAATGATTACTAAAACGAATAAGATGGACATGCGCCATCTTTTCTTTTAGCATTTCTGACGAGTTTTTGTAAGAATTATGATACAATAGACAAGGTGATAAATTACATGAAAATAACATTACAAGATATATCAAAAACAGAAGAAATACAAAATACCTTACATCTTTCCCATTTATGTGCGAAAGTGTTGTCCGCTAAACAGTTGGACTATACACAGATATCCCAGATTTTATCTGCCCCCATCCTACATGATCCGATGTGTGCGATACATATGCCAGAAGTCATTGCACGTATTAAGCAGGCAAAAGCCAATCATGAAAAAGTGTTGATCTGTGGCGATTATGATGCAGATGGCATCTGTGCGACGACGATATTATTTGATGCCTTGCGCCAGTTTGGCATTGCCTGTGGCTTTTATATACCTGATCGATTTAAACAAGGATATGGTTTACATCCTGATACCGTGAAGATGGCAGATGAAAAAGGATATCGCTTATTGATTACAGTAGACAATGGAGTGAAAGCTTTTGATGCTTTACAAGAGGCAAAAAAGCGGGGATTGGATGTCATTGTCACTGACCATCACGATATGGAAGAAGCGGAAGTAGAAGCTTCTTTACTGCTACACCCATTTACAATGGGCGAGGAATTTCAATATCTTAGCGGTGCTGGTGTGGCTTTAGAGATATCCCGTGCTTTATTGGGAGATATCAAAGAACACATTGTACTGGCAGCAGTTGCCTCTATTGCGGATGTAATGACATTAAAAAATGAAACCCGAGATATTGTACGTATTGGAATCCAGTATTTAAAACAGGGTGTCTGTAAACCAATTCAGGCATTAGCAAATGATCGTTATCCCAAATGGGATGAAACATTGATTGCTTTTCAGGTCGTACCAAAATTAAACGTCATGGGGCGTTTAGCAGATAAGGTCAATGTGAATAATATGGTCAGATATTTACTGCTTCAAAATGCAGAAGAAATACAGCGTGTGTCCAAACAAATCCAGCAGTTAAATGAACATCGTAAAAAAATGAGTGATGAAATGGTAGAAACAGCTAAATCATTAATTCATCCCGAATATGATTTTCAGATGTTGTATCATGACAGTTTCCATGAAGGTATTGTAGGCCTTGTGGCAGGAAAACTTTCAGAAGAGATCAAAAAGCCGGTCATGGTATTAAGCAGACATGAAGAATTATTAAAAGGCAGTATCCGATCACAAGGGTATCTGGATCTAACCACATTTTTTGATGAATGTATGGATGTATTAGACAGTTATGGAGGACATAAAGCAGCAGCTGGTATTGGCTTTCGAATTGAAAATAAACAGGATGTACAGGATTATTTAAATGAAAAAGCCAAAACCTGTATCACACCTTGTGAAGATGAATATGAAGTCATTCCTTTAACAATTCAGGAGGTCAGTATTCTGGAGGTAGAAAGCCTGCAGAAACTGGCACCCTTTGGTCATGGCTTTGATGAACCATTATTCTATCTTCAAAATGTAGCGGTTGAACAAATCAAGCCAATGGGAAATGGAGAGCATGTCAAATGGGTCATCAATGAAACAGTAGAAGCAGTATTGTTTCATGATAAGACAGCATATGATACATTTTTTGAAAGAAAATCTATGAATTTTATTGGAACAATTTCCATAAATCGTTTCATGGGAAAGAAAAAAGTGAATATTTTTGTAAGAGAGGCATTTTAAATGCCTTTTAAATTTGCTATAATGAAGAAGTATTTTAAGGAGGCTATTACTTTATGAATTATAAAGATTATATTGCGGATATTCCAGATTTTCCACAGGATGGCATTTTATTTCGTGATGTAACACCATTAATGGCAGATGGTGATGTATTTAAAAAAGCATGTGATGAAATCATTGCATTCGCAAAAGAAGTAAATGCAGAAGTTGTGGTTGGACCTGAATCAAGAGGATTCATCTTTGGATGTCCGGTTGCTTATGAACTTGGAATCGGTTTTGTTCCTGTTCGTAAACCAGGAAAGCTTCCAAGAGAAACAGTCAGTGTTTCTTATGATTTGGAATATGGCAGCAATGAGCTGCAGGTACATAAAGACAGTATCAAAAAAGGACAGCGTGTATTGATCGTTGATGATCTGCTTGCAACCGGTGGTACTGTGGATGCAACCATTCAGATGGTAAAAGAGCTGGGTGGTGTCGTTGCCGGATGTGCCTTTTTGATAGAGCTGGCTGGATTAAACGGCAGAGAGCATTTAAAGGAATATCCTGTATTTGCTTTGATGTCTTACGAATAAGAAGGGGTGTTCCCCTTTTTTAGAATGTGGGTGATAAGTGTATGGTAAGTAGTCAGGTGGTAACTTTTGACGAAATGATGTCGGAAGTTAAAAAGTACATCAAAAAAGAAGAAAACATCGATCTGATCACACGGGCATATTTATGTGCTGAGAAGAATCATACCGGACAATATCGTAAAAGTGGAGAACCATATATTATCCATGCGATACAAGTCGGGTACATTTTGTCGTTGTTAAGGACAGGGCCTAGAACGATAGCGGCTGGTCTTTTACATGATGTGGTGGAAGACTGCGATGTTACACTAGAAGAAATCACAGAGATGTTTGGAAATGAAGTGGCATCTTTAGTTGATTCTGTCACAAAAATAGGGAATCTTAAATTTAAGGATGAAAAAGAATATCTTGCCAGCAACCATCGAAAGATTTTTATTGCGATGGCAAAAGATGTGCGTGTCATTTTGATTAAATTGGCAGATCGTTTGCACAATATGCGAACATTACAATATATGACGCCGGAAAAACAGAAAAAGATTGCCGCAGAAACATTGGATGTCTATGCGCCAATTGCACATCGTCTAGGTATCAGCGATATCAAAAATGAGCTGGAGGATTTATCATTTCAATACTTAAATAAAGAGAAATACTATGAAATTGCGCGATTGGTAGAAAAACGTAAAGCAGAGCGTGATGAACAGGTACAGCGGATGATCAAAGAAATCAGTGATCTGCTGGATGATCATCATATTCAATATCGTATCTTTGGACGTAGTAAACATCTGTACAGTATTTATAAAAAGATGAAAACCAAAAACAAACGGTTTGAAGAAATTCTAGATTTATTGGCGATTCGTATCATTACAGACAGTGATACGGCATGTTATGAAATATTAGGGTATATACATGCGAAATATCGCCCGATACCAGGTCGTTTCAAAGATTATATCGCTATGCCAAAGATGAATATGTATCAATCCTTACACAGTACCATCGTTGCGGATGATGGCAATATATTTGAAATACAGATACGTACAGAATCGATGGATGAAGTAGCGGAGCAAGGGATTGCTGCACATTGGCGTTACAAGGAAAATATGAATGGCGGACGTGAAGTCAACCAGTCAGAAATCGAAGAACAATTGCACTGGCTGAAAGATTTCAGTGTGATGAGTGATGATGTCAATGATGATTCTATGGAGTATATGAATCTTCTACAAAAGGATATCTTTGAAGCGAATGTATACTGTATGACACCAAAAGGAAAAGTAATTGCTTTGCCAAATGGTTCTACACCGATTGATTTCGCATATCGTGTACATACAGAGGTGGGGCATCATACCGTTGGCGCAACCATCAATGGAGTGCTGTTACCTTTAAATACCAAATTGAAAACAGGCGATGTTGTATCCATTCGTACAAGTAAACAATCACCTGGGCCAAGTGAAGACTGGATCAAAATTGTTAAAAGTGCACATGCCAGAAATAAGATACGTTCCTTCTTCCAAAAACAGGAAAATGAACGACGCAATCTGGATATCAAAAAAGGTGAAGAAATGCTTCAGGATGAACTGAAAAAACGTAATCTTGATGTAGAAACTTATACCGATCAAAAGAAAGTAGAAAGTATCGCCGGAAGCTTAAGCTTTAATTCTTATCAGGATCTGATGTTTGCGATTGGGGTAAAACAGGTATCTTTGCCAGCGGTTATTGATCGTTTGGTAAAACACAAAACAAGTGTTCCGATTGATAATGAAGAATTACAGCGTATGTTTAACCGACAGGATCGTAAACGTAAAGTCAGCAGTACTGGTATTCGAGTGGCTGGCATTGATTCGATGAAAATCACACTGGCAAATTGCTGCTCACCTGTACCAGGAGATGATATTGTTGGATATATCACCAAAGGCGCCGGTGTCAAGGTACATCGCAGCGACTGTCCAAACGTCATCAATGAAAAGAAACGTTTGATTGCCGTGGAATGGGATGAAAATCTTGAACAGAAAACTTATGAAGTCAAGCTGATCATTCATTCCAGCGACCGTAATTATCTGTTAAGTGATATTGTGACAGTGGTATCACAATGCAAGGCAGGTCTACAACATGTAGATTCTACTGTAGATGAAGACCAGATCAGTGCTACCACAAAGATGACGGTCGTTGTAGAAAACGCCGAACATCTTCATACACTGATGGCAAATTTAAGAAAAATCAATAGTGTACGCACCGTAGAAAGAGTGATTCAGTAATGCAGATTCGTAAAGCGACAACAAAAGATATTCCCGCAATAGAAGCCATGTATCATGATCGTGTATTATATAACGATGGCCATGACATGCATCAGTGGCGTTTAGAACAGGTAAGCTGGGAATGCTTTTCACAATTATATACGATTGACGATTATTATGTAGCAGAAGAAAACAATACAATTGTTGGCGGATGCTTTATCGTTGATATCGATGAATTATATTGGCCAGATGAGCCAAAAGGGGCTGCCCTTTATCTTCATAAAATCGTTGTACATCCCCATCATTCCGGTAAAGGATATGCGGATGCGCTGATTACCTTTTTCAAGGAAAAGGGAAGAAAAGAAGGCTATCCAGAAGTACGGATTGACGTACGTGAAAAGAAAACGAAGCTTCGTGCGATGTATGAACGAAATGGCTTCAAATTATTGAAAACAGGACAATTTGTTTCTGAATTTACAACCGCACTTTATCATTACCCATTTTAGATGCAGAATTATCTGCATCTTTTCTTATGTCCACAAAGGGTAGCGCAAATGCCACGTATGGTTGCTGACAAAAAATGAGGGGATATGCTAAAATAATGGCGGTGATAAAAATGACATTTGCAGAAAAGTTAAAAACATTACGTTCTCAAAAAGGCTATTCTCAAGAAGAACTGGCACAAGTATTACATGTATCCAGACAGGCAATCGCAAAATGGGAAGGAAACAATGGCATGCCGGATATCAATAACATCATTGCCATCTCAAGGCTTTTTGATGTTTCTATTGATACTTTGCTGAAAGAGGAATCAGATCTTCATACACACAAAACATTGCGTGAAGCAGATATCATTGCTTGTGGCTCTTTCATTGGCGCAGCCATCCAGTTTGTATTAGATGGAGGCTTTATACGAGGCTTGATAGGTGGCGCCATGATACCTATCGCTGGCTTCTATTTGATAAAATATCCCCATCATAAACCGATGGCTATAAACATCACCCAACTAAAAAACAAGCTAGCATCCATTGATCGAACAAAGCTTTGTGTTCGTGTGATTGGCGCAGGGATTGGTGGTGTCATTGGCTTATATTTATGGAAACAGGGAATACTATAAAAACAGGTAACACGTATCAATGTGTCACCTGTTTTTTATCTTTAATTTGATTTCAAAATACAAGGTATTCCACATACGGAAATACTCTGAAATATAATGCTTTATTTTTTCTTTCCCATCCGTTGGACACATCGCAAATTCATTAAAGAACTTGCGCACAAAGAAACTGCTTCTTCGTATATGGAAACAACTGGATACGACCACGATGTGCTGATAGCCATGCGCCTTACACAACATCTTCGCATATCGAAGATTATCATATGTATTACGTGCATTCTTTTCTTTTAGAATATCAGATGCATGTACTCCACAGCTGCGTGCATAATCTGCCATCACATCTGCTTCCACAAAATGATTGCGTACACCAGCACCACTGATCAATAAGCGCTTTACATTTCCTTCCTGATATAAGGCAATTGCTTTATCCATACGGCTTTTCTGCATACGGGAAATACTGCCATCATCTTTGGTTGGACAGCCTAACACGATGCATACATCATAGATCACACCCTTTTTCATTTTTGGCGGTGTTGGAAAGAAATATAAGATAGGTAACTGTAAAACAAGCAATACAATGAAGATATATAACCACATCATAAGCCCACCTGTATAAAAGACTGTAGTTCTTTTTTTATGAAGCTTAAACGTTCTTCACTAGACAAAGGAATAGCATACGCAGATGCTGCCCTTAAATCCATTTCTCGATACGCTTTTGGAATCTGATTAAAACGACTGGCAATTATGACTTCTGTTTTCTTCAATTGTTTTATATAGGCACGGCCGGTTTCATTCATTGCCAATATACGAATATGTTGTAAATCCGACAGCTGTTTTACTTCTTGCTTTGTTGTCTGGGTCAATATCTGAAGAATTGTTCGCTGTATTCTGCTTCGGGTATATCGTTTTGAGATACAGGCATCCACGAAAGATTTCATCGTTGTACATTGTTTTGCACATGTAATCATACGGTTTTCCAGACCTTCTTCCATTAAGAAAATGCTTTCTAAATGTTGTTTTGCCTGTGTGAATAACAACATCTGTAAATAAGGATAATAATGCTCCATCGCAAAGCGTGCGTGTAATGCTTCTGATAACGGGGTTAAAAAGCTTACATCTTCTTTTTGAAGAAACCGCTGTCTGATTCCTGTAGCACTTGCGATATTGCCTTTGACTGCAAGATCATGATACCCATTTGTACGCTTGATACATAATGGTGTGATGTTTGTATCCTTTAACGCTTTCATATAGGCAACACCTAATATATCATTGCTTTGCATCTGTGTGCTTTGCGCAAAAGATTTACTGGGATCATATGCTGGGGTGATTTCTGCCATCTGTTTTAATGCATCCAGATCATTGCTTTCACTGCCAAACACGATATGATCAACACCTGCCAGTTGTAAAGAACGAATCGCACCATAGGCAAAACCATCCGCACTCTGCGTCGCATAGATATAAGGAAGTTCGATAACGATATCACAACCTTCTTCAATCCCTTTGCGTGCACGATCCCACTTATAAGCAAGGGATGCTTCTCCTCTTTGCACAAAATGTCCACTCATTACATTGATGAGCACATCACATTGAGTAAGTTCTCTTGTCTTATGGATATGATATTGATGTCCATAATGGAAAGGATTATATTCACTAACAATACCTGTAACTTTCATACAATTTCTCCTGTTCGTCTAAAATAGGGTACCACACTACCCGAAATTATATCATAACTTTTACAATTATGATACAATGAAACAAAAGGAGGATTCTCTATGGCAAAGATACAAGGATTTACATTTCCAAGCGAACAGGATCAACTAATCATCTCAGCTGTAAAAGTTGTACCGGATACACCGATTGTTGGTGTGATTCAGATGGTACATGGGATGGCGGAGCATAAAGAACGCTACCTGCCATTCATGCAGTTTTTAGCACAACATGGCTATGTATGTGTGATGCATGATCATCGTGGTCATGGAAAAAGTATAGCTTCTAAAGATGATTTGGGTTATTTTCATGATAAAACAGGGGATTATTTAATTGAAGATATTCATCAGCTCACCAAGCTTTTAAAAACACAATATCCAGATGCTCCATTCTTCCTGTTTGGACACAGCATGGGTTCTTTACTGGTACGCTGTTATTGTAAACGATACGATGATGATATTGACGCACTTGTGGTTTGTGGCTCTCCAAGTGAAAATAAGGCAGCGAAGGCTGGCAAACTGCTTGTGAAAGCGATGGAAAAGATAAAAGGCGAGCACTATCGCAGTCCACTGATTCAAAAGATGGCCTTTGGTTCTAATAATAAAGCTTTTTCAGAAGATGGCAGTGAAAACGTATGGCTGTGTAGTGATCAAAACGTGGTAAAGGCATATGATGAAGATCCATTATGTGGATTTATCTTTACATTAAACGGCTTTGAAAATCTGTTTACGATCATGATGGATGTATACGATGCAAATGGCTGGGCAATGAAACATAAAGATTTACCAATCCGCTTTATCGCAGGCAGTGAGGACCCATGTATTGGAAATGAAACGAAATTTAAACAAGCTGCCGGTTTTATGAAAGAGCGTGGCTATACAAATGTGAGCGCACGATTATTTGAAGGAAAACGTCATGAGATATTGAATGAAGATATCAAAGAAGAAGTCTATGAAGATGTTTTGGCATTCTATGAACTGGTACGCAAACAGTAAATGATAAGAAATTCTTGAAAAAAATGAAAAAAAGTCTTTCATTTACCTTATTTTTGTGATTTAATATATAAGCTAGCCTATGTATATGCGAAATTAGTTGACTTTATGCAAGATTTTCCTTATAATAGGGTAGGTCAGACAACGAGGTGATTCTTTTGAAATGGAGCAAAGCTGAACTGTTACAGGCACCAAATGGTACCATTGAACTAGATGATACGATTTCATTTGATCCGACAGTATTTGCGAAAATGCATCAGATCAGGGGATTACAAGATGTTACGGTATCAGGAAATATTCATTACGATACAGAAAGTGATCGGGTATTTGCAGATCTGGATATCAGTGGAGTGATGATAGTACCGTGTTCTATAACCTTAGAGGATGTAGAATATGATTTCCATACAAAATCTTTAGAAGTGTTCTCTTTTGATAAAACAAATGATGAAGATGTACACGAAGTTAAAGGTGATGTCGTAGAGTTATTACCGGTGATCTTTCAATTGATACTGATGGAGGTTCCTTTAAAGGTTGTCAAAAAGGGATTAAAACAGTATCCTAAAGGTGACGGTTGGGAAGTTGTCAAAGAGGAAGACTATGAATTGTCCAAAAAGGATGAAATCGATCCTCGTTTAGCAAAGTTGAAAGAATTCAAATTGGAAGATTAAGTAGGAGGTGCTAACATGGCTGTACAACAGAGAAGAAATTCAAAAACAAGAAAAGCAAAACGTAGAACTCACTATAAATTAGCTGCACCTACATTGGTGAAATGTCCAGTGTGCGGTGAATACAAACAACCACACAAAATGTGTTCATGTGGTGAGTACAACGGAAAAACAATCGTTGAAAAATAGTAAGGGACCAGAGCAATCTGGTTTTTTTCTACCCTTTTTTGATATGCAGTGTATGTTTTTTGTGTTAGGGTGATACAAAAGTCATACATTTCCATGCTTGTTAATGTGATATCTTCTTTATATAATAAAAGATATAAAAGGGGAAAAGACTTATGAAGAAAATGATGATTTTGATTTGTATGTTATGTTTGATGAGCAGTTGTCAAAAAAAGGAAGAAACTTACACAAGGATCCATGTGGATACAGGAAAATTATCTACATCAATGAAACAGTATTTCTATGCGGAAGCATTAGCAGAAACACAAGGTGATGCATTTCAGGCAAAGCTGTTAAAGGCAGCTAAGCTTTATCGTAAAACATCAGGATATGATGTTTATGTATATCAAATCATTATTGCGCCATCTTCTACAAAGGTAAAAAGATTTGGCGATATATATTTTTCACCTGATGCATCTGTTTTGCCCTATATGAATGATACCAAAATCGGTATGATAACCTTGTCACAAAGCAATGAGATTTTTCAAAATGTTTCCTATCCTGCTATGGAAAATATAGAAGATTATACAGCATTTCAATATGATATCTGTATGGATGTCATGAATGATGAACCAACGATAGAGAAAAGGATGAAGCATTTGAAAATAGAAATAGCTTATCAAGACCATCAAAAAGAAACTCTGGTACTTGATTTTGACCAGATTATTTTTGATGAAGTGCTTAATCAGCCTCATACAGGATTACAGCCGTTTGTGTCATAGAAATAGTGATAAAGTCCTAGATTCATGCATGATTTGACATAATCAGGATTAGAAAAGGAAATATAGTCTAAAAATATCGGCAATTTATGAAAAAATCTTGAAGTTTTTTCATAACCGTGGTATATTATCTACAGATACTTCAAACGGAGTGGGTCATGCCCACTCCTTCATTATGTTTGTAAAGGAGGTAACATGATGGACCAGATTCAAAAGATCAAAGAGCTTGTAGCGCCGATTCTTGAAAAAGAAGAAATCCAACTATATGAAGTGCTGTGGCATAACGAAGGAAACATGCGTATCTTACAGATCGCAATTATGCGAAATGATGGCAGCATGGATATTGATACTTGTGCAGACATGTCTGAAAAGATTTCTGAATGTCTGGATGAAGCTGATCTGATATCCGCAGAATACTTCCTGGAGGTATGTTCACCTGGCGCAGAACGTGAATTAAAGGATGAAGCACAAATCAAAGCAGCGATTGGAGAGTACGTTTATGTAAAACTGAGAAATCCAAAGGCTGGCATGGATGAGGTAAAAGGTTATCTGAAATCTATGGAAGAAAACGAAGTGCTGATTGAATATATGGATAAAGCTGTGAAACGAAAAGTATCAATCGAACTGGATAACATTTCATTGATTCGTTTATCTGTAAAAATTTAGAAAGGAAAGCAAAAAAATGAAGTTAAAAGATTTTATGGCTGCCATGCAGGCAATTGAAAGTGATCGCAAATTATCAAAAGAAATCGTTATTGAAGCATTACAGGAAGCATTGTCAAAAGCATACCGTAAACACATAGAAATTCCTGATGCATTGGTACGTGTAGATGTTAACGAAAAATCAGGAGATATTAAGGTTTATCAGCAAAGAGCAGTTGTAGAAACAGTGGAAGATGATGAATTAGAAATCTCTTTAGAAGATGCTAAAAAAGTCAATCAGGCATTTGAACTTGGTGATTTAGTAGAAACAGAAGTAAGTATCGCTAATTTAGGTAGAGCAGCTGTTATTTTAGCGAAGAACGTTATGAAACAAAAAATCCGTGAAGCTGAAAAATTAGTTGTTTATGAAGAATATTGTGATAAAGTTGATGAAATGGTATTTGGTACTATCGAATCTGTCGAAGAAAAATTCTGTGTTGTAAATATTGGAAAAACATTGGCATTGATGCCAAAGAACCAACAAATTCCAAATGAGCGCTATAAAGAAGGACAGATGATCCGTGTCGTCATTATAGAAGTAAATAAGGAAACCAAAGGAGCACAGGTATTAGTTTCTCGTGCCGATGCGACTTTAGTAAAACGTTTGTTTGAAAAAGAAGTTCCTGAGATCTATCAGGGTATTATTGAAATAAAGGCAATTGCACGTGAAGCCGGAGAACGAACAAAGATGGCAGTGTATTCACACAATGAAAACATTGATCCAATTGGCGCATGCATTGGGCCTAGAGGACAGCGTGTACAGGTCATCATTGATGAGTTACATGGTGAAAAAATTGATATCTTTGAATGGAGCGAAGATGTTAGTGAATTGATCAAAAATGCATTATCTCCAGCTGAAGTATTAGCTGTTATTCCAAGTGAAGAAAAGAAAGGTGGATTATTGGTTGTTGTTCCAGATAATCAATTATCACTTGCCATTGGTAAACGTGGTAAGAATGCCCGTCTTGCAGTAAAATTAACTGGCAGCAAGATTGATATCAAAGCACAGAGTGATGTAGATGCAATGGGTATTGACTGGAAGAATATCGCAATCAAACAAAGAGAAGAATTCTTGGCTCGTCAGGCGGAAGAAAAAGCAGCTGCACAACAGGAAATGTTTGAAGAAAGCAAAGAACAGGATGCTGTGGATATCGATGAAGCAGGTGTACAGTTTGATGTTGCAGCAGATGAAATCGAAGAAGAAATCGATGATACTGTAGAAGCTACAGTGGAACCAGAAAAAGCTGATATCGTGATGGATGAAGATACTGCAGAAATCATGGATGAATATGTGGAACCAGAAGAAGAAAAAGAAGAAACAGAATTAGAAAAGGCTGCACGTATTGCAAAAGAAAAACAGCGTTTAGAAGGTTTAAATGTAAAAGAAAAACAAGAATACAAATCTAAATTTGAAGAGCTTGCAGATGCAAAAACGAAACAAGAACCAGCAGTTGCAGCAAAACCAAAATATAAGAAATATGAAGAAAAAGAAGAACCACGTCGTAAGGCTACTTTCGATTTAAACAAGAAAGATTATGGAATGAAACCAATTTATTCTGAAGAAGAACTTGCGGAAATCGAGCGTGAACAGATGGAAGAAGAAGAAAACGACTGGATTCATGATGATATCGATTTTGATGAATACGATGAATACTACGATAAGTAATTCATAGAGAAAGGAGCATACTTATGAAAAAGATTCCTATGCGTAAATGTGTAGCAACCCTTGAAAGTCTCCCGAAAAAAGAATTGATACGTATCGTTCGTACACCTGAAGGTGTCGTTGAAATAGATGAAACCGGAAAGAAAAACGGACGTGGCGCATATTTGAAAAGAAGCGTAGAAGCAGTAGAAATAGCGAAAAAAAAGAAATCTTTGGCTAGATCACTGGAATGTGAAATTCCTGATGAAATCTATGAAACATTGAAAGGCATGTTCTCTCATGAGTAATGCCAGCGGATACTTAGGAATCGCGCAGCGTGCCAGAAAAACAGCGACTGGGGAAATCATTTTTAAGAAGTTTCCTAAAAATGAAATCAAGTTGATCGTTCTGGCAGAGGATATCGGGGAAAATACAAAGAATAAGCTGTTGAATAAATGTGAATACTATGGTGTTCCATATTCCTTCATGGATGCAGTTGAATTTGCGGAATTGATGGGAAATCGTAAAGCAGTCGCTATTTTGGATAAAGGCTTAGCGCAGCAGCTTCATACTTGCTTGAAAGGCTAGGTGATACTATGGCAAGACAACAGAAAAAAGGAAACGGAAACAGAAAGAACAACAATAACAGAGGAAAGAACAATAACTTTGCTCCAAAGAAAGAACGTATTGAAGTAAAGGAAATCACTTATAGTGGACCTCTGAGTGTTGGAGAACTTGCGGAAAAATTGAATCGCAACGCCAGCGAGATTATTAAATTATTGTTTATGATGGGAACCATGGTTACCATCAACTCTACATTAGATGATGAAACCATCGAACTTGTATGTATGGAATGGAATGTAGAATGCCATAAAGAAATCGTTATTGAAGAAAGTGATTTTGAAGAAATGATCAATAACGTGGAAGAAGATGAATCTTTATTGGTAGAACGTCCACCAGTTGTAACAATTATGGGACATGTTGACCATGGTAAAACAACATTATTGGATACCATTCGTAAAACACATGTTACAGAAGGTGAATTTGGTGGTATTACACAGCATATTGGTGCTTATCAGGTAAATGTCAAAGGTAAAAAAGTTACATTCTTAGATACACCAGGACATGAAGCATTTACAGCAATGCGTGCGCGTGGTGCACAGGTTACTGACCTTGTAATTATCGTTGTTGCGGCTGATGATGGTGTAATGCCTCAGACAAAAGAAGCAGTTGACCATGCCAAAGCAGCAGGTGTTCCTGTTATCGTTGCTGTTAATAAAATTGATAAACCAGCAGCAAACAGAGAACGTATCGTATCTGAAATGAGTGAACTTGGATTGATGCCTGAAGAATGGGGCGGAGATACAATTTATGCGGATATCAGTGCGAAGTTTGGTACAGGTGTAAGTGATTTATTGGAAACTGTATTGGTTGTATCTGAAGTATATAACTTCCGTGCAAATCCAAACAAATTAGCAACAGGTACTGTAATTGAAGCGAAACTTGATAAAGGTAGAGGTCCGGTAACAACATTGCTTGTACAAAGTGGTACATTACACACAGGTGATGCCATCGTTGTTGGTACAGCATTTGGTCGTGTACGTAAGATGACAGATGATCGTGGACGTGAAATTAAAACAGCACTTCCATCAACACCAGTTGAAATTATTGGTTTAAATGATGTACCTATCGCAGGTGATATTTTCAAAGCATTTGACTCTGAAAAGAAAGCCCGTCAGATTGCGGAAACAAGATTAACAAAACGTATTGATCAGGAACGTAATTCTTCCAGTGCAATGTCTTTGGAAGACTTAAGCCGTCAGATCGAACAAGGTGATATCCAGGAAGTAAACATCATTATCAAAGCGGATGTACAGGGTAGTGCAGAAGCCGTACGTGCAAGTATGGAAAAAATTGATGTACAGGGTGTTAAGGTAAACGTTATTCGTTCAACTGCCGGAGCTATCACAGAATCTGATATTATGCTTGCGAGTGCATCTAATGCAGTAATCTATGGATTTAATGTACGTCCAAGTGCGAATATTCGTAAAAAAGCTGAAGAAGAAGGCGTAGAAATTCGTCTGCATAACATTATATATAAAGCATTGGAAGAAATGGAAAGTGCCATGAAAGGTATGCTTGCTCCTGTATATGAAGAAGTCGTTATCGGACAGGCAGAAGTACGTCAAATCTATAAAGTTTCTAAAGTCGGTACCATTGCAGGTTGTATGGTTACTGATGGAAGCTTAAAGAAAGAATGTGGTGTACGTTTAATACGTGAAGGTGTTGTTATTTACACTGGTAAACTTGGTTCTTTAAAACGTTTCCAGAATGACGCAAAAGAAGTAAACAGTGGATTTGAATGTGGTTTGACAATTGAAAACTTCAACGATATCAAAGTTGGAGATATCATTGAAGCGTATGAAGACCAGCAGGTTGATCCAGAATAACATTAGGTGATAATATGACATTAAAAGCAGAAAAAGTAGCTGGCATTATCCAAAAGGAAGTCAGTGAAATTATTCAATTTGAATTAAAAGATCCAAAAATCGGTTTTATTACCATTACAGATGTTACCGTCACAAATGATTTATCTATCGCAAAAATATATGTTTCTTTCCTTGGACAAAAAGCAAGAGAAGAAGCTGGTATGAAAGCATTGGAGCGTAGTAAAGGATTTATTCGTACGAATCTTGCGAAACGTATGACTTTGCGAAAAGTTCCTGAACTGCAATTCAAGATTGATGATTCTTTGGAAAGAGGAAATAAAATCGAGAAGATTTTGTATGAGATGAATAAGTAATGAAAAATGCATGGCAATAGCTATGCGTTTTTTTATAATTGCATGAGCAAATAAGATTATTACAAATGAAAGAGATGAGATGTTAAAGGATTATATTTTGGAAATGAAAATATCTGATTACAGTCTAAATATGACTTTAGAGGTACAGTGAACGTACCAGTTATGTGTATCTTATGTAAAAATGTTTCAGATACAGATACAAAAAAATTCTAGCTTATACAAATAATGGATAAGCCAGAAGCCCACAGCTATAAAGCAGGGAGTAGTTCACTAACATAAATAGAAAATAAAATAATAGCAATAGAAAACTGTATATGAATTGTGATATAATGCGTAAAGAGGTGGTAAGTTTATGAGAAAAACAGTTGGTTTAGGTGAAGATAATTTTCAAACATTAATAGAAGAAAATCACTTTTTCATTGACAAAACATTGTTTATTCAAGAATTTTTAAATAGTGATGCAAAAGTGGCTTTAGTTACAAGACCAAGGCGTTTTGGAAAAACATTAAATATGTCTATGCTTGCTAGTTTTTTAGATATCACGAAAAACACTAAATCTTTATTTGAAGATAAGAAAATCATGCAAACAGCATGTGCAAATGAGATAAATCAATATCCTGTTATTTTTGTGAGTTTTAAAAATGCAAAAGGTGAGAAAGAAGATGCCATTAAATTATTAAAAAAGGCCTTGTTTGATGAATATAAACGTTTTGATTTTATATATGAACATTTATCAAATAATACAAAAGAAGAATATAAATTGGTATGGCAAGGCTTAAAAAATCAAAACAATATGGAATTAACAGATATCAATGATTGTTTACAACTACTATGTCAATTTTTATATGAATATTATGGAAAAAAAGTTATTCTATTAATTGATGAATATGATACACCATTTATTGAAGCTCATAATCACGGTTATTATGATGAAGTTCATAGTGGGTTAGCAGCTATTTTGATAACTTCATTAAAAGGAAATGATTATTTAAAAAAGGCTATGTTGACTGGAATTCAAAGAATTGCCAAAGAAAATATTTTTAGTGGTTTAAATAATCTGTCTGTTTATGGAGTGAATCATGAAAAATATGCAATATATTTCGGATTGCTGGAAAATGAAGCAAAAATGTTTTTGGAGTATTTTGGATTAGATTTTACAAAAGAAGTAAAGGATTTATATGATGGATATCGTATAGGTGGAATTGAAATATATAACCCATGGTCTATCTCTAATTATGCTAGTGAAAAAAAATTAGATACCTATTGGAAAAATAGTAGTAATAATGTTATGGTAAAAAAGGCATTAGGTTGTTGTAGTACGATATTCTCAATGAAATATAATGAATTAATTGCGAACGGAGAAACTATAGTAAATGCAGATTTGAGTACATCATATTATGAAGATATAAAAGATGCAACACTTTGGGCACTTTTAATAAATAGTGGTTATCTAACAATTATTAAAACAATTGATCGGGATACTTATAAAGTTAAAATACCTAATGAAGAAGTAAGAGAAGATTTTAAAGATATTACTGCACATTATCTACATATAGATAATCAAATTTTATTTGGATTAGAAACAGCATTTAAGATGAAAAATTTCGATGAGATAAGAGTATATTATCAAACATATATCATGGAAACTTCATCATATCATGATTTTATTGATGAAAATAGTTGCCATATGTTATTTCTTGGTCTTTGTGCTTATTTATACAATAGTTATAAGATTAATTCTAATCGTGAAGCTGGACTAGGAAGATATGATATTCTTTTAGAAAGTAAAAACATATCTTTTCCAAACTATATTCTTGAATTTAAATATACAAAAGAAAAGGATAAGTGCTTGAAAACTTTAGCACAAGAAGCAATACAACAAATAATAGATTTAAATTATGCGACAGAATTAAATGGTGAGGTTATATATGTTGGAATCGGACAAAGAGGTAAACAAGCAGAAATAATATTTCAAATCAGATAAAAGGAAGCCATGGCTTCCTTTACTGTAAATGCTGATAGTAGAAAATTGCTAATTGTGTACGATCACGCAAATCTAATTTATTTAATAATGTACTCAGATAATTGCGAATCGTTCCTTCACTAAGAAACAACGTATCTGCCAGCTCTTTATTATTAAGTCCTTTTGCGACAAGTTCAATAATGGTTAGTTCTCGTTCGCTTAAATCATAAGTAAAAGACGCATCGCTTTTCTTCGCCAGCAGGGAAGGAAGTTTACTAATGATTTCTGTATTAAATACATTTTGACCAGAGAATACTGCGTCAAGCGCAGGAATAATACTATCAAAATTTTGTTTCAGTATATAGCCTTTGACACCCAGGCTTAAGGCTTTTACAATATATTCATCATCACTGAAAGTTGTCAGAAATAATATTTTTGCTTCAGGATGCTGTTTTAGTATTGTTTCACTGGCATCTACACCATTCATCCCTTCCATACGAATATCCATCAATAATACATCTGGTAAAAACTCATCATATAAAGCGATAGCTTCCTGTCCATTATTTCCAGTACCAACGATTGTGACACCTTTGGCCTCTAATATCGTTTTTAATGAGCTGCACACCAGCTTATCATCATCTACAATTAATACATTCATACTGTTTTATCCTCCTTTGGTATCGTGATAAATATTTGAAATCCATCATCTGTTAAAATGTTGAAAAAGCCATGCATCTGATCTACGCGATCTTTCATGTTTTGAAGGCCGATTCCTTCTTTTTTGATATAAATATCTGTGCCATTATCGTGAATGATCAACTGATAAAAAGCAGGCTGTTCCCTTAATGTTAAGGATACCATATTGGCATTGCTGTGTCTTGTAATGTTGTGTAAGGCTTCTTTGATAATGGCTAAGATATGATAATACATGGTATTGCCAAATGGATGTACGATATCATATTCTAACTGTATCTTACAAAAGGTGTACTCTTCACAAAGCTTTTGTAGAACGATATGTAAATCCAATGCATCATCATGTAAATCATGTACACTGTTTCTGACATTATCCATGCCCTGTGATATTGTGCTTCTTAAATCTTGTAAAGGAGCTTTCATATTGTCTTGTTGATTGATTGCCTGTAATGCGCCAATCTGTAAGAGGGAGCTGCTTAATAAATGTCCAACATGATCATGGATCTCTCTGGCAATACGATTTCGTTCATTTAATATAGCGATATGAATATCCTGCTCTTGGGCTAATAATAAATTTTTATTCTTTTCTTCAATCAAATTTGCCAATTCCTTTGTCGCATCACGCTGTTTCAAATAGCTTTTCTTTAATTCTTCATTTTCAATATAGCGGACCTTTAAAATATAAGATAAACATAAGGCACATGCTAAGAGGAAGATATGATGTATTTTTGAATAGGATATAAGATAAGGAATGAGAAATAAAATTTCATCTGGATGTAGCTTACGATCTTTGATCCATAAATAGAAAGTACAGGGCACAAAATATATAAAGTCTGGAAAGATAAAACTTATGATCAAATATAAAAGCAATAATTTTTTATATTTAGGATACAACAAACCAATACTACATAAGATGATGGCACAAAGTAGTGGCAGTATAGAATATAATTGCAGGTTATCCATATACATAAAGATGAAACCATAAAAAAACAAGATGATTAAATTAATAATTTCATTCATGGGCCCACCTCCTATCACTTGCTATTAGTTTATCATGTTTTCATAATACAGACAATCTGCATGAAGATTTTGTGACATTTGTCATCTCAACTCATGCTTTCCTTCACTATGATATATCCAGATTATCCTGTATACTGGAATCAGAAAGTGAGGAGATCAACATGATTATTAAAATAAACAATCTTGTCAAACGATATAAAGATGTGATTGCATTAGATCATTTCCATATGGAAGTAGAAGAAGGGGAAATCATAGGACTGTTAGGACCAAATGGCAGCGGGAAAACAACAGCTATCAACTGTATGTTGTCTTTATTAAAATATGATAAAGGGGAAATCCAGTTATTTGATAAACCCATGCATCCAGATGCAATAGAAAGCAAGCGAATGATTGGCATCGTTCCCCAGGAAGTCGCGGTATTTTATGAATTAACGGTATATGAAAATATTGATTATTTTTGTGGGTTGTATGTAAAAGATAAAGCACGACGTAAACAATTAGTAGAGGAAGCCATTGATTTTGTGTCTTTACAAGACTTCCGTAAATTTCGCCCTGGCAAGCTAAGTGGAGGGTTACTTAGACGATTAAATATTGCATGTGGTATTGCACATCAGCCGAAATTAATTTTTATGGATGAACCAACTGTCGCCGTAGACCCACAAAGTCGTAATTCTATTCTGAAAGGTATCCGTAAATTAAATGATGCAGGAGCGACCATTATCTATACATCACACTATATGGAAGAAGTAGAAGAAATCTGTAGTCGTATCATCATTATGGATAAAGGAAGAGTCATCGCAGAAGGCAGCAATGAGCAGCTAAAAGCAAGTATTACATTAAAAGAACGCATAGATATTGAACAAATTGAATTAAATGAACAACAGTTATCTGAAATCAAAGAAATCGCAAACGTATTTGCTGTACAATACAACGCACATAATTTACAGGTGAAGTTTATGGAAGGCAAGCATAATCTAATGAATCTGCTGGATTATCTATCCGGACATGAAATCAGCTTTGGAAAAGTCTATTCCCAATTACCAACCCTGAATGATGTTTTCCTTGAAATAACCGGAAAACAGCTACGTGATTAGAGGTGATGGAAATGTTATCTCTTATGAAATATCGATTTCTTTGCATGATAAAAAATAAATCACTGATGTTTTGGACATTGGCATTTCCTTTGATCCTAACGACCTTATTCGCCAGTGTATTAAGGGGTGCGTATGATCCCGATGAATTTAAAACCATTTCTTTGGCAGTTGTGGATTCAGCATATTATCAAAAGGATGAAACATTAAAAAATACGTTGTCTTCTGTACAGATGAACGATAAATCAATGTTTGATTTGCAGATCGTTTCAGAAAATGAAGCAAAACAATTGCTGGATGATAAAAAAGTGGATGGTGTGATTTCTGATGGAGAAAGTATAAAAATCGAAGTCAATAAAAATAATATCAATACAACGATCATTAAATCTTTCTTTACCGAATACGAGCAAAAAGCAGAGGTTGTAAAGGATTTGATGATGCAGGGAAAAAGTGTTGATGAAATCATGAATTTATTTCATCAGACACAAAATTATATTACACAAAATGATATTGAAGATCACGATTTAAGTTCTGTATTCTTCTATACAGTACTAGCGATGGTCTGCTTATTTGGTGGACAATGGTCTATGTATGCCATCTATGATATACAAGCCAATCAATCCAGCAGGGCAGCCCGTTTGGCAATGACACCGATTCATAAGATACAATATCTATTTACAGATTTTCTGTTATGTATGGTGTTTGAAATGGTATTTATCCTAATCGTGTATTCTTATATGGCAGGTGTTTTGGATATCGCATTTGGAGAACATGTATTTGCGATATTAGCAATCCTTTTGGCAGGATGTTTAAGTGGCAATGCCTTAGGAACTTTGATTGGATGTGCAACTACTCAGACACTTGGATTTAAAGATGGATTATTGACTTCTATTACGATGCTGGGCAGTTTTCTTTCGGGTATGATGATGGTACAAATCAAATATCTAGTACAGTTATATATTCCATTTGTGAATTATATCAATCCAGTCGCAATGATTACTGATGGATTATATAGTATCTATTACTATGGAATTGATGAGCGCTTCTATACAAATGTTTTTTCCCTTATCATTTTGATCATTGTATGTTACAGCATAAGTTTCTTCTTGATACGCAAAAAGAGTTATCAAAGTCTGGAGGCGAGATAAATGAGTCATTTAAAATTATATTGGAAACTGGTAAAATCTTGTAGAAAGCCTTTGATGATTTATTTTTCTATCTTTATTACTGTATTTTTCATCTATGCAAGTTTTCTGGGAGATAGTAAACAAACAACGATATTTCAGGAAGTTGAGCCGGATATCGTATGGGTAGATCATGATCAAAGTGAAGCCAGCAATGCTTTAAAGAGCTATATGCAGGATATCGCAGAAATCAAAGATGTAGGTGATACAAAAAAAGATCATGAAGATGCTTTGTTTTATGGCTTTGTGTCTTTTATCGTAGAAGTACCGAAAGGTTTTGAAGATAATTTATTAGCAGGTAAAGATACCAATATCGCTTGTACATCCAGACCAGATGAAGTAAATGCAAGCATGCTGGAAATGAAAATAGAATCCTATCTATCCACCATGCACATCTATCATGAAAGTGATCCTGCTTTAAAAGTATCACAACTAAATGAAAAAGCCAGACAAAGTGTGGATACCAAGTTAGATATCTCCATGCGTTCTAATGAAGAATTGAATATATCTCAAACACTTCGCAGCGGCTTCTTTAATTATGCATCCTATATCTTTATGGCTTTAACCATGTTGAGTGTTGGTCTGATTATGACAACAATCTTTAAATCAAATCTTCAAAAAAGAGATCTGGTATCACCCATCAGCAGCAACAAGCGAAACTTCTCATTATTTGTTGCGAACATCTTATTTGGCAGTGCACTATGGGCAGTCTTTATGGTTGTGATCATGTTTCTGCCAAATAGTGATATGTGGACTTTACAAGGGTTCTTTTATGGATTGAATCTGTATATCTATGGTATGCTATGTGTCAGCGTTGGTTTCTTGTTCAGCTGTTTGTTGTCAAATAAAGCACATGTTGGACAGGCATTAAATGGACTTACCAATATCGTATCTTTAGGCAGTGCATTCTTAGGTGGGGCGTTTGTGCCACAATCGTTGATTAGTGAGTCCATATTGACGATTTCACATTTTATCCCGACCTACTGGTATGTAAAAACAAATGATACCTTGGCAAACTTAAACGATTTTAATGGACAACAGTTTTATGATATATTATCCTATATGGGAATAGAAGTATTATTCTTAATCGCATGCTTTATGATTGCATTATTGATCATGCGAAATCGTAAAACCCAGGAAGCATTTATCAGTGCAGGAGAACAGGCATAAGAGGCAGGCAACTGCTTCTTTTTTGTATAATTTATAGAAAAATGCATAACCTACTTGAAAAGCACCAAATGAAAATGCTATCATTTCGTTAAGAGGAAAAAGGAGGAGTTACATCATGTATTTTAAAGAAAGTAATGGTTTTCCTGAAACCTTCTTATGGGGCAGTGCAAGTGCTGCTTATCAGATAGAAGGGGCCGCAAGTGAAGATGGAAAAGGTGTCAGTAACTGGGATCAATTTGTAAGGATTCCAGGCAAAACCTTTAAGGCTACCACCGGTGATCTTGCGGTAGATCATTATCATCGTTTTAAAGAAGATATTGCCTTAATGGCAGAAGCAGGCTTAAAGACCTATCGTTTCTCCATCGCATGGACAAGAATCATACCTGATGGAAATGGAGAAGTGAATGAAAAAGGCTTGGCATTTTATGATGCCATCATTGATGAATGTATCAAATATGGTATTGAACCAATGGTTACTGTATATCATTGGGATATGCCACAGGCATTACAGGATCAATATGGGGGATGGGAAAATCGTCAGATTGTAAAAGATTACGTTCGTTATGCAACAACCCTGTTTGAGCACTTTGGAGATCGTGTACACTACTGGATCACGATGAATGAACAAAACGTATTTACATCCTTAGGCTGGTTAACAGGTATGCATCCTCCTGGAAAAGTCATGGACCAGAAGATGTTTTATCAGGTAAACCACCATGCGAATATGGCACATGCATACAGTGTACTAGAATTAAAGAAACGCTATCCAGATGCACATGTAGGCGCAAGCTTTGCGTATACACCAGGCTATGCATGGGATTGTAAACCAATTAACGCAATGGCAAAAGCAGATTATGATGATTTACAGAACTATTTCTGGATGGATGTGTATGCATATGGCCGTTATCCAAAAGCAGCCATTCGTTATTTAGAAAGTAATGGTATCCATATCCAAATGGAAGCTGAGGATCAAAAAATCATGAAGCAGGCCGCAGCACTGATCGATTTTATGGGAGTAAACTATTATCAAACAGCAGCTATAGAATATAACCCAATCGATGGTGTTGGTATGAGTACCGAAGTCAACACGACAGGAAAAAAGGGAACTGCCAAAGAAGAAGGCATTCCTGGATTATACAAGAAACCATCTAACCCATATCTGGAGAAAACAGATTGGGACTGGACAATTGATCCAATGGGTATTCGTATGTGTTGTCGAGATATCACATCACGTTATGATTTACCAATCGTCATCAGTGAGAATGGATTAGGTGCTTTTGATAAATTAGAAGAAGACAATGTCATCCATGATCCATATCGTATTGCATTCTTAGAAGCACATCTAAAAGAATTAAAGAAAGCAATTGATGATGGCTGTGATGTATGGGCATATTGCACATGGTCATTTACAGACTTGTTGAGCTGGTTAAACGGATATCAAAAACGTTATGGCTTTGTCTATGTTGATCGTGAAGAAGATGATACAACCGCTAAATTGAACCGCTATAAGAAAGACAGCTTCTATTGGTATCAAAATGTCATAAAAACCAATGGGAAAGATTTATAACACGTAAAAGGTCTAATTACAGACCTTTTCTTTTTGCACTATTTTAAACCGCTTACATCATAAGAATATCTTATCGGTCTAAAAATGAATAGAATAATGTAATATTTTGGTTGATAAAAGACCACAAATGTAGTATTATAATAAACGTTACATGGGAGTCATAGATGTATCTCTACAATTATATGTTTCATAATGTATAGGATAATATATAGTCGGTTTTCTGATGAAAATCGGCTTTTTTTGTGCTTTTTTCTATCTAATTCCCCATATTTATAGACATAAAATCATAAAAATTCATGTATCTCAATAATTATACATTTCAAGACAAATTACATGTAGCATTTAAGGAGGAGGGAGAAAATGAAGGATTCAACTGTTCAATATGAACAGGATGGTTGTTTGGAAATGACTAAAACAAAAGAGAACATAAAAAGTAGATACGGTTATTTTTTTATCAAAAGAATATTTGATTTCATAAGTGCGTTATCACTATTTATTATAATTTCGCCAATATTTTTAATTATAGCGATAGCAATTAAGGTAGACTCAAAAGGGCCAGTATTCTTTAAACATATGCGTGTAGGAAAAAATAGAAAACCATTGCCAACTTATAAATTTCGTACAATGGTAACCAATGCTGAAGAATTGCTGAAAACATTAACTCCTGAACAGAAAAAAGAGTATGAAGAAAATTTCAAATTAGAAAATGATCCAAGAATAACCAAAATAGGAAAAATTCTTAGAAAAACAAGTCTGGATGAGTTACCACAATTATTAAATATTATTATAGGGAATATGAGTGTTGTTGGACCAAGACCAGTTGTTCAAAAAGAACTAGAAAAATTTGGAGATCAGGTTGATAAACTATTAAGTGTAACACCAGGATTAACCGGTTATTGGCAAGCAAATGGACGTAGTAATACGACTTATGAAGAAAGAGTTGCCATGGAATTATATTATGTAGATCATTGTTCTATTTGGTTAGATATTAAAATCATATTTCAAACAATAGGTGCAGTAATTCGTAAAGAAGGGGCTAAATAAAAGAATGTCTGAAATAAACTGGTATGTATTGTTTGTGATGGGTGGTAAGGAACAACAGCTATGTGACTTCTTGAATCAAGAAGATAACTGGTATGCCTTTTATCCTAAGATAGAGTTAGTCAGACGAAAGAACAGTGTAGACCACATCATAGAGAAACCATTATTTCCAAGTTATATCTTTGTGGAGAGCAATCAAAAACATCAAGACTTTCAAACGAAGCTAAGAGAACTCAAAACAAGAAAAACAGGCATTGTAAAAGAATTAAATTATAAAGATGAGATACCAGCATTATATGAAGAAGAAAAGAAGTATTTAAAAGGTCTGTTGGATGAAAAACATACATTAAAGAAATCTGTAGGATTTATAGAAAATGACCATGTGATCATTACAGAAGGACCATTGAAAGGTTATGAAAGTCATATCAGTAAGATAGACCGCCATAAGCGAAAAGCAGTATTAGAGGTAGAGATGTTACATAAGAAGATAGATGTAACGATACCACTAGAAATCATAAAACGAACTGAATAAAGAAGTAAAAGTTGCCAGGGGCACATTATGGAATATGCAGGGACATACTTTAACCGTTCAACACTGTATGTGGGGGAAGGGAGAAGTGTGCCCTTTTTACAAGTTAGGAGTAATGTATGGAAGAAATAAATAAAACAAATGATGAAATAGAAATTGATATTAGTGCTTTAATGAAGCTTTTAAAGAAGAATATAAAGATGATTGTAATCTGTACAGTATTGGGTGCAGTCATTGCGTTTCTTATGACGAATTTCTTTATGACGAAGAAATATGCAAGTACAGCAAGGATCTATCTAGTACCAAAAGTTACAGAACAAGGCGTTGTTGATAGTACAGCATTGAATAGTAATTCAAAGATGGTCAATAACTATATGTCTTTGATGCAGGGTGAAACAATTCTATCAAAGGTTGCGGATGAATTGAATATTGAGAATGTAGAAGAAGTGAAAAATTCACTATCTATTACAAATGTTAATGAAACAGAAATTATAGATGTAAAAGCAACAACCGATGATCCTAAGAAATCACAGGCAATTGTAAGCAAAACAGTGGATATCTTCTTTAAGGAAATGCAGGAAAAACTGGATATCAAAAATATGACGATATCTGATCAACCAAAAGTCAATGATGTACCTGTATCACCTAGCAAGAAGATGAATACAGCAATTGGTGCAATGGCTGGTCTATTACTTTCATGTGGATATGTATTCTTACAATATCTATTTGATAAGCGTTTGAAAAATAAAGCAGAAGCAGAAAGCTTCTTAGGTGTACCAGTATTAGGAGAAATTCCTTGGTTTGAGGATTAAGGTATGGGATTTATTGATATACACAATCACATTGCATGGGAGATCGATGATGGAATGCCTTCAAAAGAAGATGCCATCATTGCATTACAACAGGCGAAGAAAGATGGTATAACATCAATCATATCTACACCACATTTTGTGCCAGGAACACATGATGTATCCAATATAGATATCATCAATGATCGAATAGAAGAGCTAAAAGAATTGGCGAAAACATATGGAGTAGAAATATATAGTGGTTCAGAAGTATTTCTGAACCATGAGTATTTAGATATGATCGATAGTAAAGCATTTAATACATTAGCGAGTTCTAAATATCTATTAGTGGAATTTGATGTTAGAAGAAACATGAACCATAACGATTATGCAGAAGATTATCTATATGAATTAAAAGTTAGAGGATATCGACCAATCATTGCACATGTAGAGCGTTATTTTCCTAAAGGCATTGATTTAGACAGAGTACAGTCTTGGATTGAATTAGGATGTTATATACAAGTTAATCGAACAAGTCTATTAGGAACACATGGAGATATTTGTAGAAAGAATGCAGAGAAGTTGTTAAAAGAAGGAATGGTTCATGTGATAGCGAGTGATACACACAGAAGTGAAGGTCATCGTATTGCGAAACTCTCTGATATTTATTCGTTAATTGAAAAAGAATATGGAAAAGAAAATGCAATCCTTTTATTACAAGAAAATCCAGCACATATTATTCAAAATGAAACCTTAGAAGAAATGGAAGTCATAAAGAAAAGATCTATCTTCGATAGATTAAGAAAGAAAGGAAGATAGGATGGAAAGAAAACTTGCGCCAAAGCGACATGATAAGAGAAAGAAGAAAACAGTCAAACAATCGCAGTTTGATTTTTCAGAAGTATATCGACAGTTAAGGACGAATATAGAATATTCCCAATTTGAGGGAGATATTCAAGTTGTGAATCTAACAAGTACGAATCCAGCGGAAGGAAAAAGCTCTGTAGCATCAAATTTAGCGACAGTCAGTATTGCAAAATATCACAATGTTTTGTTAATGGATTGTGATTTAAGAAAACCAGTACAACATAAGATATTCAATGTTTCAAATAAAGTAGGATTAAGTAATCTAATGAAGAACTTTGATAGTTTTGATGTAAATGACGATACATATTTTCAGAAGTTCAAGGATAACACAAGTGATGGAAAACTATATCTACTAACAAGTGGAATGAAAGTACCTAATCCATTGGAACTTTTATCAAGTGAGAAATTCAAGCATTTAATTGAAAAACTAAGAACAAGATTTGATTTCATCGTGATCGATTGTCCACCAGTTGACGCAGTAGCAGATGCTATTCCGGTTAGTACCGTAACTGATGGAACGATTTATGTTGTTTCTGCGAAAGAAACGAACAAGAATGATGCGAAAGCAGCTATCACACAACTTCAAAGAAATGGTGCCAATATCTTAGGAACTGTACTTACGAAAGTAGAAGCAGAAGCAAAACACTATTATGGTTATTACTATAATAGCGAGTCTTAAGGAAGGTGTATAGAAATGGAATATTTTTATGCATATTTGCCGAATAAAAATGATAAGGAAACAGTTTTAAATTCATTGAATCTAAAGAAAAATCAAATCTATATCGATGATACAGAGAATGATGATATCAAATGGAATGATCTTATTAAAAAGTTAAAGAACGATGATAAGTTATTGGTTCCTTCTATTGATTGTATCTCATCAGAAGAAGTAAGTCTGAAAGATAAGTTACAAACATTAAAAGATATTCACGCACAATTACTTACGATTGATGATGAGGATTTAGATGTAGATGTTATGCTTCAGCTTATGGATTTTATTGAAGTAAGTAGAAGAAACAGAGTAAGGAAGCTACAAAGAGAAGGCATTGATAAGGCACTGGAAAAAAAATATAAAGGTGAAGGTCGTTTTGGCAGACCAAGGATAAAAGTACCAGATGATTTTGAAGAAAATATTAAAAGGATCATGCGAAAAGAATTAAGTCATGATGCTTATAGAGCACAATTAGGAATGAAACGATCTACATATTATAAGATTGTGAAAGAGGTAAGAGATTCTTGGATCAAGGATGATAAGAAATAGGAGGCTTACATGGAAAATATAAAGAAGATAGGAAAGCATGTTTTCTGGATCATACAGTTAATTGTAAGTCTTATTTTAACATATAGTGTTTACAAATTATTGCCGTTGAAGTATTTAGCAATCGTTATTTTGATATTAGCTGTTCTATTAGGATTAGTAATATTTATGCAATTGTCTAGCAAAACAAATAAAGCGGTGAAGATGGGCAGTAAAGTATTAGCGATTGTTTTAAGTGTATTAATGGTATTTGTAAATGTGAAAGTTATCAATAAAGCACAAGAAACGATTGATAAGATATCAAATGGAAACATACAAACAACGACGGTTTCTGTCTTAGTAAAGAAAGACAATACATTTCAGAAAATTGAAGATTTAGATGGAAAACAGTTTGGTATCATGAAAAACATTGATCGCGAAAATACTGATTTTATGTTAAATCGTTTAAATGAGCAATTCTCAAATCAAGTTTCAAAAACGGAATATGAAAGTGGAGAAGAAATGCTTCAAGATTTATTAAATGATAAAACAGATGCCATCATCATGAATGAAGGTTTTCGTGATAGCTTTAATTTGATTGATAAAAAGTTTGAATCAGAAACAAAAGTCATTTATACATTAGATAAAAAGAAAACGATAGAAAACCTAAAATCAGCATCTGTGACAAAAGAAAGCTTTATTGCTTATATTTCTGGAATTGATACATCAGGGCCTATTACAACAACAAGTCGAAGTGATGTGAACATGTTAATGGCAGTGAATCCAGTTAAGAAAAAGATTGGATTGGTATTTATACCACGAGATTATTATGTCCCTTTACAATGTCATGATGGTGTTTGTGAATCTGGAGCCATGGATAAGTTAACACACGCAGGATTGTATGGTATTGAAGTAAGTCAAGCAACAATAGAAAACATCTTAGGAGTGGATATCAACTACAATATAAGAATCAACTTTGATACAGTTAAAACAATGGTAGACGCTTTAGGTGGTATTGAAATAGATTCTGATAAAGACTTTATTGCTTGGACAGACCATGAATGTCATATTAAAGAGGGAAAGCAACATCTTGATGGAAAATGTGCCTTAGCATTCGCAAGAGAAAGATATAGCTATGAAGCAGGGGATCGTCATCGAGGAGAGAATCAGCAGGAAGTGATTCGTGCAATGATTAACAAGATGACAACAACTAATATAATCAAGAATTATGAATCAATATTAAATGCAGTTCAAGGCATGTTTCAAACCAATATGAAAACAGATGAAATAACTGCGTTGATTCAGATGCAGATCAATGATATGACAAAATGGGATGTTCAAACGACTTTGTTAGATGGTACAGGAGATATGGTACCAACATATTCATATGGAAGCACGCCACTTTATGTTATGCGACCAGATACAGATACTATCAGTTCTGCAAAAGTATTTATAAATGAAATTATCAAATAAAATGAGGTGAAGAAATGAAAGGGATTATATTAGCAGGAGGTTCAGGAACAAGATTATATCCATTAACTATGGTGACATCTAAACAGCTGCTTCCTATTTACGATAAACCGATGATCTATTATCCATTATCAATATTGATGAGTGCAGGCATTAGAGATATACTGATTATTTCAACTCCACAAGATACACCAAGATTCGAAGAATTATTAGGCGATGGAAATCAATTTGGTATTCATTTAAATTACGCTGTACAGCCATCACCAGATGGATTAGCGCAGGCTTTTATCATTGGAGAAGAATTTATAGGTAAAGATACAGTCACAATGATTCTTGGAGATAATATTTTTGCTGGACATGGATTGAAAAAACGTTTAACTGCTGCTGTAGAAAATGCAGAAAGTGGTAGAGGTGCTACTGTATTTGGATATTATGTAGATGATCCAGAACGTTTTGGAATTGTTGAATTTGATGATAAAGGAAAAGCGATTTCAGTAGAAGAAAAGCCAAAGAAACCCAAAAGTAATTACTGTATCACGGGATTGTATTTTTATGATAATAAAGTTGTAGAATATGCAAAAAATCTTCAACCATCTCCACGTGGAGAATTAGAAATTACAGATCTTAACAGAATTTATCTTGAAAATAATAAATTAAATGTTGAACTACTTGGACAGGGTTTTACTTGGCTTGATACTGGGACACATGAAAGTCTAGTAGAAGCTACTAATTTCGTACAGACGATTGAAAACCATCAGCATCGTAAGATCGCATGTTTGGAAGAAATCGCCTTTTTAAATTGCTGGATCAGTAAAGAAGATGTGATGAGATCTTATGAAGTTTTGAAAAAGAATGAATATGGAAAATATTTAAAAGATGTTTTAGATGGAAAATATCTTGATGCATTACGTTAAGAAAGAAGGATGAAATGATGAGTAAAACGATTATTGTAACTGGTGGAGCTGGTTTTATTGGTAGTAATTTTATTTTTTATATATTGAAAAAGTATGCTGATTATAGAATCATTTGCCTCGATAAATTGACTTATGCAGGAAATCTATCAACACTAAAACCTGTTATGGACAATCCTAATTTTAGATTTGTAAAAGCTGATATCTGTGACAGAGAAGCTGTTTATCAATTATTTGAAGAAGAACATCCAGATATCATTGTGAACTTTGCAGCTGAATCACATGTAGACCGTTCTATTGAAGATCCAGGTATCTTTTTACAAACAAATATCATGGGAACAGCTACATTGATGGATGCTTGTAGAGCGTTTGGAATAGAACGTTATCATCAAGTTTCTACTGATGAGGTATATGGAGATCTTCCATTAGATCGACCAGATCTTTTCTTTACAGAAGAAACACCAATACATACAAGCAGTCCTTATAGTTCATCAAAAGCAGCAGCTGATTTGCTAGTGTTGGCTTATTACAGAACTTATGGTTTACCAGTATCTATTTCTAGATGTTCTAACAATTATGGTCCTTACCATTTTCCAGAAAAACTGATTCCGTTGATGATAGCAAATGCGTTGAATGATAAACCACTACCTGTATATGGAGAAGGATTAAACGTACGTGACTGGTTATATGTGGAAGATCATTGTAGTGCTATTGATTTGATCATCCATAAAGGCAGAGTAGGAGAAGTCTACAACGTTGGTGGTCATAATGAAATGAAAAATATCGATATCGTAAAGATCATATGTAAAGCATTAGATAAACCAGAAAGTCTGATTACTTATGTGACAGATCGTAAGGGACATGACATGCGTTACGCTATAGATCCAGAAAAGATCCATAATGAATTAGGATGGCTTCCAGAAACAAAGTTTGAAGATGGAATCAAAAAGACGATCGATTGGTATTTGAATAATCGCGAATGGTGGGAAGAAATCATCTCAGGAGATTATCAGAACTACTATGAAGAAATGTATGGAAACCGCTAGATAGGTGTAAATAAGATGAAAGTACTAGTTACAGGAGTTGCTGGTCAGCTAGGCTATGATGTCATGAATGAGCTTGCAAAAAAGGGGCACGAAGGTATTGGTTCAGATATCGCCTCTTTTTATAATGGGATTCAAGATGATTCTGCGGCAGCAACACAACCTTATTATTCATTAGATATTACAGATAAAAAAAGAGTAGATGAGTTATTAAATGAAATCAAACCAGATGCAGTGATTCATTGTGCAGCATGGACAGCGGTGGATATGGCAGAAGATGATGACAAGATTGAAAAAGTCAGAGCAGTGAATGCAGATGGAACAAAGTATATTGCAGAAGCATGTAAAGAATTAGATTGTAAGATGGTCTATCTGAGTACAGATTATGTATTTGATGGACAGGGAACTGAACCATGGAAACCAGATTGTAAAGATTATAAGCCATTAAACGTTTATGGAGAAACAAAGCTTGCAGGTGAATTAGCTGTGTCAAGTTTATTAGAAAAATACTTTATTGTAAGAATTGCATGGGTATTTGGTGTTAATGGTAAGAACTTTATCAAGACAATGTTAAATGTAGGAAAGACACATGACACTGTTAAAGTAGTAAATGATCAAATTGGGACACCAACTTATACATATGATTTAGCTCGCTTATTGGTAGATATGATCGAAACAAATAAATATGGATATTATCATGCAACAAATGAAGGTGGCTATATCAGTTGGTATGATTTCACATGTGAGATATACAAACAAGCTGGATATACCACAAAGGTTATTCCAGTTACTACAGAAGAATATGGTCTATCTAAAGCTAAAAGGCCATTTAATAGCAGATTAGATAAATCTAAATTAGTAGAAAATGGATTTACTCCATTGCCAACATGGCAGGATGCATTAAGCAGATATTTAAAATAAATCAAATATTAGAAAAGAGGGAAAAGATGGGACAGATAAAAGTAAGTAAATGTCCAATTGAAGGACTATTTATCATAGAGCCAGCTATTCATGGAGATCATCGAGGATATTTTATGGAAACATATAATCAGAATGATATGAGAGAAGCTGGATTAAATATGAATTTTGTTCAAGATAATCAAAGCATGTCAACAAAAGGAGTGCTAAGAGGACTTCATTTTCAGAAACAGTATCCACAGGGAAAACTAGTAAGAGTAATCAAAGGAAATGTTTTTGATGTAGCAGTTGATTTACGAAAAGGAAGCAAGACTTATGGTCAATGGTATGGTGTTGAGTTGACAGAAGAAAATAAAAAGCAATTCTATATTTCAGAAGGATTTGCACATGGATTTTTAGTATTAAGCGATGCTGCAGAGTTTTGTTATAAAGTGACGGATTTTTATCACCCAGGAGATGAATGTGGATTAGCATGGAATGATCCGGAAATTGGAATCAAATGGCCCCAGCTAGTAGGGGAGTATCAAGGAACAGCAAGCAGTGCAGGGTATCATTTAGAAGATGGTACAAAATTAAATTTGAGTGAGAAAGATGAAAAATGGATGGGTTTAAAGGATACCTTCCATTTTTGATAAATAGATTATGAAAGAAAATTATGAATAGCAATGTTAGGACAAAAAAAGAATGCCATCAAGAGAAGATGGATTAAAAATCGTTATAGTGTATAAGCTATTAACAACCGAACTGTGAAATATATTTTTTAGATATTAAATAGATTAAAAAGGACTAGGAAAGAGAGAAAAAGAAATGAAAATTTTAGTAACTGGAGCAAATGGGTATTTAGGTCATGGAATTGTAAAAACTATTCTTGATGCTGGAATCGAAGTAATAGCTAATGATTTTAGAGTTGATAGCATTGACAAGAGAGCAAAAATAATTGCAGGTAATATTTTTGAAGTAGAAAATCCTTATGATTATTTTGAGCAACCAGATATCCTTCTTCATTTAGCGTGGAGAGATGGATTTGTTCATTATTCAAACGCACATATTAATGATTTACCTAATCATTTTATCTTTATAAAGAGAATGGTTGAATCTGGTTGCAAGCAAATTGCAGTTATGGGAAGTATGCATGAAATTGGCTTCTTTGAGGGAAGTATTAATGAGAATACACCTTGTCGTCCAACAACTCCATATGGTATTGGTAAAAATGCTTTAAGAGATTTAACACAAATGTTGTGTAAGCAAAATACTACAATATTTCAATGGCTAAGAGGGTATTACATTGTCGGGAATTCTGAGTATGGTTCATCTATTTTTTCAAAGATCACCTCAGCAGTAAAAGATGGAAAGACAGAATTTCCATTTACTCTTGGACAAAATCAATATGATTTTATTGATTATCCTGATTTTTGCAAACAAGTTGCTGCTGTTGTCTGTCAAAAACAAGAACAAGGAATTTTCAATATTTGTTCTGGAAGACCAGAAAAACTTGCTGATAGGGTGGAAAGATTTATTAAAGAAAATAACTATAACATAAAATTACAATATGGTGCTTTTCCTGATAGACCATACGATTCCAAAGCTATATGGGGAGATAGTACTAAAATTGAAAAAGTATTAAATAATAAAAAATAATTAATGAAGTTATTTAAAAGTAATGGGCCCAATATTGCTGCATTTCATTTTATAAGTTATTCTTTACTATTATTTTTGTGGCTTAGATCTAGTAAATATGATGAAGAATATTTCAAGTTTCCTAAGTTTTTTTTGTTGGGTAATCATGAATGTTTGGTATCATTAATTTATTATGCTTGACTATTTGATAGTATATGAAAATAGTAAATTGATTACAAGACTTGATAATCTAAAAATATAATTGTTGAATATAGACGAAAAAACATAATGAAAGGTTGTGATAATTTCACAAATGAGCAAGAAGGATAAAATAAAAAAAGCGCACTAAAAATGATGAATAAAATGATTGAAAAATTTTATTTATGTGTCCAGATGAAAATTGATAGTAGCAAAGACGGTAAAAAATAAAAATTTACCACGATTAAGAATCTTCATAGAATGAAGATGATAATCATTAAGAATGCGATTATTGATTCGTTCAGTGCAGGTGCAGTCCTTTTAGATGAGTTTCCATTTATCAGATTTATAAGGAACAGGACCAAATATTTTATTATCATCAGCTTCTTTAATGTATCTTATTTTGCCATAATCATTGTTAGGGCAGCAATCAGCTTTATGAGAACAAGAAGAAATCTTACCTCTAGCCAAAGGACAACGAAACTTATTTCTATGTTTCTTTTCTTCATAACCATCATAAATCATAGACATGTTATTTAAACAAACAGGAATACCATCTGAATTAAAATTATGGAAAGAAGCAAAAAGGATTTTTTATCCTATCTTCGACAGTTGATATCGATGATAGGAGTAATGTTTAGACTGAGAAAGAAGTTATGTGTAACATAGTTGTTACTAGCAGAATCAAGACACATATAACGAGGATGAAGTATAGAATTCATAGCAAGAAATTGAGCAGTAGCAGATATGGTATTTAACGCGTCATGTCTAGAAGCTTTTTCTATAGAAACGAAGCAAAGCAGGGTGATGCCGAGGTTGGGATTGTGATAACTAATGTTGTAGAAAGTAAAGCCAAATAATAAGAAGCAAGATCACTATTCCAACATATAGCTTCTGGATAAAAAAGCGATAAGTAAGAAGAACATCAGAATCATCAATGATTTTGTGGCCATAAGGATTAGCATGAATATGAACAGCAGAACCATTAGCAGATAAGATGAGATTAAAGAGATCAATAAGTCCAACATCAATGGAAGGAATAAGAGCAATAGAGTTAAAAATTGATTAAAGGATGAAGGAATAACGATTTTGATTACAATACAAGTTAGCAGAATAGAAATCGATGAGAGAGGCGGTGTCTAATGAATGAAATTTGCTGACTTTTGACTTTTTTTAAGCTTAGATTTAGAAAGAGAAGAAAGGTGAATATTTTCATTATGAGAAAAAAAGAACGCATGTAGATTGCATGATCATTGGCTGGCCTACTAGTAGAAGAATAGATAGAAAATAACAAGTCAGAAATAAGATTGATGCGAAGAAAATGAAGTTTAAGTTAAGCAGAAGCAAAGAGAGGATTCAAAAGATGTTGCTTTTGTGAATCATCAAGAGAGAAAAAATCAAAATGGAGATGTTAAGGTGATAAATTTGAGCATAAGATACGCCCCTTTTCACCTTAACCACAAGCGAGTGAAATGGGCTGCGCCGATGTGAAAAAGCTTGACTTTTTCACATCGGAATAGGGGGGAAGATGAAGAAAAGAAAGTAGAAAAAGAGCTTGGTCATTGGCCTTTTTGGTTTTCGTCAACGCTCTTGTGTAAATGGAGGTAGATTAGTTTGAATATAGATATTATTTGTCCCTTATATAATGCTCAAGCTTATATAAAAAAATTACATGTTTCATTATTAATGCAGGAGAATGTAAACATTAATTCAATTAATTATGCATTGACTCGTAGCAACGATAATACGCAAGAGATTCTTCAAAAGAATGGCTGTAATTATACATTAGTTGAACCCAGTGATTTTTCTCATTCAGCTACTAGAGAAATGATGGCTAAGAAATGTAATGGAGATATTATTGTATTTATATCTCAAGATATTATTATAAAACGAAAAGATTGGTTATTCAATTTAACAAAAGATATTATTAACGGCAATTGTGAAGCCGCCTATTCTAGGCAAATATCATCTAAAGATAATATAGAAAAATATACAAGAGAAAAGAACTATGGTAGTCATTCTTTTATTAAAACAAAAAAAGATATTCATAAACTTGGTTTAAATACATTTTTCTTTTCAGATGCTAGTTCGGCAATTGATAGAAAAGTGTTTGAGTCTTTAAATTATTATGACGGGAAACGTTTTACTTCAAATGAAGATCAGTATATTGCACATAAGCTAATTATGAATGGTTATCGAATAAAGTATTGTGCTGATTCAGAAGTAATTCATTCTCATGATTTTAATTTCAAGACTCTTTATAAACGCTATCATGATACTGGTGATTTTTATAGAGCTGAACCATACATGAACTCATATGGCACAAATAGTGCTGGAGCAGGGATGGCAAAATATATTTTAAAGAGAATTATCCAAGACAGGAATGTTAAAGCTGCATTAGAATTTATTCCAAATATGTTGGCAAGAGTTCTAGGAATGAAGGCTTACAAATGAAGAAAAGAATGCAATGGATTGATATTAGCAAAGGCATTTTAACTTTTATAATTGTTTTGCTACATATTGACTATGATTTTAACGTGTACTTTGCAAATTTTACTGGTTTGTTTAAAGTAGTGGTGTTTTTTTGTATTGCAGGACTTACGCTCAGTGAAAAATCACTGTTTGATACAAAGATTTTTATAAATAATAAATTTCGCAAACTATATTCAAAAATTATTTTTACTGGATTGTTAGCAGTAGCTTTACATAATGCTTTTATAAAAGTTAGTTTTTATTCCACTGATATTGTATATAGTGGTAAAAATATGAAGTTTTATTTACTTTCGGACTATATTAAACAAATATTTGCGACAATATTTCTTGCTAACAGAGAAGTAATTATAGGACCTTTATGGTATGCTAACGTTTTATTTATGGCTCTTGTAGGTATAGCGATAATCAATTATATTTGCGGAAAATTAGTGCCAAATGAAAAATATAAGCGGCTGATAAGATTAATACTATGTACTATGTGTATGCTTATTTCGTGGGTGCTAACAGACATTATTGGTTTTACAATTCCGAGATTTAATAATACGTTAACAGCTATTTTTTTGATAGATTTTTGCCAGTTTATATACAGCTACTTAAAAGTACAATTCGTTAATTTAAATATGTTTTTTATTTGTTTGTGCATTTTATTACTTTTACCTTTATTTGGAAGTATAGAAATGAATTTAAATGTCTTTAATAATCCGCTATATCTTATTGTTTCAGCATTTGTTGGTATGTACGTTGTTTTCTTTATTGCAAAGAAATTAGAAAAGATTAATCTAATAAATAAACTTTTTTCAGATATTGGTAAGTTCTCTTTTGAAATAATGGCTCTTCAATTTTTTTCGTTTAAACTAGGAGCCATTATAGTTGGTGTTTCACCTTCTGGCTTAACACCAAAAGCTGATAACTTTTTATTGGTAGTATATTATTTTTTATTTGGAATTATGTGTCCAATTTTTATTGGTAGACTGATCAAAAAAGTAATTGAAATTAAAAAAGGAGGCATAAAATGGAAAAAATATCAATCATAATTCCTGCTTACAATACAGAAAAATTTATTAGTAGGTGCGTAAATTGTTTTATTGAGCAAACGTATTCAAATATAGAAATAATCCTTGTTGATGATGGTTCAACAGATGAAACAGCTAAATTATGTGATCAGTTTCAAAATAAAGATTCGAGGATCGTAGTAATACATAAAGAAAACGGTGGTCCTTCTGATGCAAGGAATGTTGGAATAGATAACGCTTCTGGGGATTTAATTACTTTTTTTGATTCTGATGATTACGTTGAAAAAAATTATATAGAGTATCTTTACAATATTTTAATAAAGTATAATACGCAAATTTCAGCTTGTGCATACAACATCTCAGATGAAAATAATTCGATATTATTTAAAATACAAGGAAAAAAAAGTGAAGAATGTATTTCTAAAACAGAATTTATTAGAAGAATGCTAGTGGAAGATGGTATTACAGTTTCTCCATGTTTTAAGTTATTTAGGAGCGGCTTATTAAAAAATGTTAGATTTCCAAAAGGAAAATTATTTGAAGATAATGGTACAACATACAAGATGATAGATAACTGCAAAACGGATATTGCTTATGGAAACGGAGCTTATTGCTATTATGTGATGCGTTCTAATTCGCAAATGAGAAGTGATTTTAATATAAAAAAAAATGGACATGATTGAATTAACAGATGAAATGTGTGATTATCTCTGTATTCATTATCCAACTTTAAAAGATCCAATATTACGTCGAAGAATTTACTCAAGATTTAATATCTTAAGGCAACTGACTTATTACGACAACACTACAAAAGATATTAGATTGGAGATTACTAAATATATTCTTGATAATTTTCATTTTATATTAACCAATAAATGTGTGCCATATAGAGATAAAATTGCAGCAGTACTTTTATTTATCAATCCAAGATTATTTTTTAACGCATGGGCTCTATATAGAAAGGTAAAATATGGAAAGTAAATCTATTAAATTTTACATATATTGTACTTTAGCTTTTATATATTTTATTCCAATTGAATTAATTTTTGGAGTATGGAATTCGGCTCCTTATCATTTGTACACTTGTTTAATGGGAATGGTATACTTCGTTAATATGATTCGTAAAGGGAAAATAAAAAAAACTACTTTAGCATTATGGATGGGTATTATTTTAATTTGTTTTTATACCAAAAAATTTGGGTTTCTTGATTTATTATTGATACCAATAGTTGATGATTTAATAAATAATAAAAATAGAGTAAATGCGATATTAAAAAAGAATAAATTAGTTTACCTTGCGCTTTTTTTTAGCTTTATTTATACGATTATTTATAATAAAGTTGGCTTTAATGGTAGGGGGGCAGATGCTGGGTCTGGATTTATGACTTGTACGGCATTAGGAGAGGTAAATCTTGCGGGGCTTTCAATATTTTTATTATATGGTTTAGCAAAAAACAAATATAAGTATTTATCAAAGATTATACTTATATTTGGAATTTTTACATTTTCAAGATCTTATTTTTTAGCAATTATCTGTATAATCTTATGCAGTACTAGATTAGTAAATAAATTAATAGAAAAACTTATTAGAAAGCTATCATATATAAATTTGACATTAATTTCATCAGTTTTTATGTTTGGCTTAGCTATATTGCAGATTAGTGTTTTTTTAAATAATAGAATTGTTGCAATGCAACTTAATTCTGGTTTTGCAAGAATGTTTCAACTTAATGATTATTCAAATTTTTACAGAATGCTAGCAATATTTATTGTAGTTGCAATTTACGTATATTATCCAAAATTTCTATTAGTCGGAATAACAGATGATGAATATTTATTATATGGAAGAGAAATAGCTAATAATTTAAATGTTCCCTTTATTGGAATTGGTCCTCATAATTTATTTTTTTCGCATTTAAAAATATATGGAATTGGGGTTGTATTTGAAGTGTTTTTTATTTCGAAATATTTAAAAAAAATTGTAAATAAAAATAATTTTGGCTTTTTTATAGCTGTATTATTGTATGCAATAGTTATGGGAAGCGGTTTTAACAACTGGTGGTTATTTTTAATTACAATTGTATTGATTGTAAATGAAAAGTGACAAGGAGATGGCAAAAATCATGGAATTAGTAAGTGTAATAATGAGCACATTTAATGAACCAATTTCTTATATAGAAAAAAGTATTGAGTCAATATTAAATCAAACATATGGTAACATACAGCTTATATTGATTAATGATAATCCAAATAGAAAAGATCTAGCTGATTTTTTATATGAGATGTCAAAAAAATATAATAATATCAAATATTTGATAAACAAAGAAAATCTAGGATTAGTTAAATCCTTGAATAAAGGAATAGATGTAGCTGATGGATTTTATATAGCTCGTATGGATGCTGATGATATTTCGAAAAATGAAAGAATTTCTGTTCAAATTGAATTTTTAAAAAGTAATAATTTAGATTTAGTTGGATCAAATGTGATTAAAATTGATGAAAATGAAAATGAAATTGGCTTTATAAATGTTCCAACAAAAAATAATGAGATAATTAAACTTAACGAATATGGTTCCTGTATTCTTCATCCAACATGGTTAGGAAAAAAATCTGTTTTTAAAGATCTAAATGGTTATAGAAATATATTTTCTTGTGAAGATTATGATTTTATTACTCGAGCAATTAGAAATAATTATAAATTAGGAAATGTTAATAAATGCTTGTTAAAGTATAGGATTAGAAAAGATGGAATATCTATTTCATCCGAAGCAAGACAAAAATTGTTGATGTACTTTATTTCTTGTAATAGATATATTATTGATGAAATTGATATACAAGATATTGAAAATTATATTAATTCTGATGGATATAAAAAAGATTATAGAATGATTAATAATTTCATAATAGAAAAGAATAAATTGCTAACGAGTTGTAATTATTTATATTTATTTAAAATTATTTTAAATAAATATTTTTATAAAAGTATGCGAGCAAAAATAAAACTAAAACGTTTTTGATTGAATTAGTAGGAAGGAAATTTATGAATTTATCTTTATTATTATATAGAATTTTTAGAGATAAAAATATCTCTATTTTGAAAAAAAGAAAGTTTTATCAATTTGGAAGTAATTCTAATATTAAAAAACCGTATTATCAGCTGTCGGGAATTGATAAAATAAAGATTGGAAATAATGTCACAATTATGAAAAATTGTAGGCTAGCAGTTTATGGCAATGGGTTAAATGAATGTATAACAATTGGAAATGATTGTTATATTGGATTTGGATTATCTGTATTAGCTGATGCAAAAGGAAAAGTGAATATTGGAAATCAGGTATTAATCGCATCTAATGTTTTAATTACAAATGAAGAACATGGTATTGAACCAGAATCAGAAATCTCGTATATGGATCAAAAATTATCGTGTAAAAACGTAATAATTGATGATGGTTGCTGGATAGGAGAAAAAGTGTGTATATTGCCAGGGGTACGTATAGGTAAAAAATCTATTATTGGAGCAGGGGCAATAGTTACGAAATCTATACCAGATTATTCGATAGCAGTTGGAAACCCTGCAAGAGTAATTAAATATTATAATTTCGATAAAAAGAGATGGGAGAGTGCTAGATGAAAAAAATGGATAAAGATGTTATATATGTTCCACTTCAGGGGCGTATAGGCAATCAATTATTTCAATATGCTATTGCAAGAAGAATACAAATTGAAAAAGGTAAAAATGCAAAAATTATAATGGATGATTCTGATGTTTTGCGCTGTAAATGGGAAAACTCACTAGCATATTATAATTTACCAAATGTTGAATATGTACATGATAGTATTACAAAAAAAACATTTGTTTTTAGTCACCAAGCTATTTTAAGAAATATATATAAAGTCTTAACCAAATATATGAATTATAAATCTAAATTTGCATTTGAGAAAAAAATACAATTTTTTATTAATAAATTAGGAGTCGCATTATGTGAAAATGGCTATATTGACTTTGATTTAGATTATTCAAAACCGATTTACCTAGAAGGATACTTTCAATCGGAAAAATATTTTAAAAATTATTATTTTGATATCAAAAATATAATAACAGATAATTTTCATGATCAGTTAAATGAATATCCCGAAATAGATAAAATTCGTAGAAGGAATACAGTGTGTATTAGTGTGAAAATAGAACACAATGTTGGAAATTCGATTTTTAGCGTTTGTGGAATTGATTATTGGAAGAAAGCTATAGAGTATATTATGAAAAATGTTGAGAATCCATTGTTTTTTATTTGCTCAGACAATGTTTCTTATGTTTTGGATAATTTAATTGACACTAATAAATATGATTATGTAGTACAAGATAAGAATTCTCCAGTTTTCTTATCATTAGCTGCCATGGCAGAGTGTAAACACTTTATTATAGGGAATACAACCTTTGGCTGGTGGGCACAATATTTGTCAGAATTTGAGAATAAAATGGTAATTGCACCATCGAAATGGATGGCTATTGATATGCCGATAGATATATATCAAAATAATTGGATTCTAATAGAAGTTTAGACGAGGAGGAATATTTATGAAAAGTATAGGTATATTATATATATGTACAGGACCTTATTATTTATTTTGGGAAGATTTTTTTAAATCATTTGAGGCAAAATTTTTAACAGATTATGAAAAAAAATATTTTGTATTTACTGATGCAAAACACATATATGCTGAAGACAATCCAAATGTTAAGAAATATAAATTAGATCCTCAACCATGGCCTTTAATTACTCTTCTTAGATTTGCTACATTCTTATCTATTAAAAATGATTTGAAAGATTGTGATTATCTAATGTTTTCAAATGCTAATATTGTTTGCGATGATTTTATAACAGAAAGTGAGTTTCTGCCTAGAATAGAGAAAGGAGAAAAAATTTTTGTAACAAGCCATCCTGGGTACTATAAAAAAGATAAACTATCATTCCCGTATGAAAGGCATTCAAGATCATTAGCTTATGTTCCTTGGAATTGTGGTGAAAATTACGTAATTGGAGCTATGTTTGGAGGTACACGAAATGCATTCTTAACTATGGCAAAAGTTTTGAATACAAGAATTGAAGAAGATTTAAAACGAAATGTTATTGCTTTATGGCACGATGAATCGCATTTGAATAGATACATAGTAAATAGATCTGATGTTAGAGTACTTCATCCAATGTATTGTTATCCATACGGATTAAATGTTTCCTATGGTAAAAAGCTATCAGCTGTCGGGAAACAGTCAAAATTTGATGTTAATAAATTTAAGGGGCAATATGACAATAAACCAATTACAATTAAAAGAATTATAAAAAAAATTAATGAAATCACAAAATTGGCATCGATAGTTATGTTGGCTTTTGACACTATTACATTTAAACGAGTGAAAATTATAGATTATGAAGAAGAAAAATAATTCATTAATAAATATAATCGCAGCTTTGATTACTTTTATTGTACAAATGTTTATTAGTTTTTGGTTATCACCGTTTATAATCAGTAAACTTGGTGAAGAATCATATGGATTTATCAATTTGGCGAATAATTTTGTTTCGTATGCTTCTTTAATAGCTGTTGCTATAAATTCTATGGCAAGTAGGTATATATCTCTGGAATATAATTCAGCTAGATTTGAAGAGGCAAAAAAATATTATAGTACTGTGTTTTGGGCTAATTGCTTGTTGTTTGTTATAATAATTATATGCTCCTCTATTATTGTGCAAAGACTGGATTGTTTTATAAATATATCACCAAATTTAGTGGCACAGGTTAAAATAACGTTTATGTTAAGCTTTGTAAACATGGGAGTCTCTCTCTTGGGTACTGTTTATACTGCTGCAGCATTTACCACAAATAAGATGCATTTAAATTCATTGATACAAATTATTGCTAATGTTGGGAAAAGTTTTTTATTACTTTCTCTATTTACATTTTTACCTGCAAAAATTTATTATTTTAGCATTGCATTATTGACAGCTGGTTTAATAACACTTATTGGTAATTACATTGTATCTTCACGATTACTTGTAGGGTTTAAAGCTCAAAAAAAATACTTTGAATTAAAAAAAATTGTTATACTTGTAAAATCAGGCGTTTGGGTTTTGATTTCAAATGTTAGCAATATACTCCTAAATGGATTTGATTTATTACTGAGTAATTGGTTTATAAGTAGCACAATAATGGGAAGACTTTCATTAGCTAAACAAATACCCTATGCATTTAGTTCAGCTTTGGGTATTTTTTCGAATATCTTTGCCTCAAGTCTTACGCTGAACTTTTCTAAAGAAGGGTATAAAAGTTTGGTACAAGAGGCAAAAAGTCAATTAAAGATATTGTCATTTATATTTACTGTACCTTATGCCGGAATAATAGTTTTTGGGAAACCTTTTCTATCTCTGTGGTTAAAAAATGCAAATTACACCTCTAACCAATTAAACGAAATATATGTTCTTATGATAATTATTCTTTTAGATATTATCGTTAGCACATATATGTATAGTATTCATTCAGTATTCATTGCTTTGGATAAGGTTAAAACTTATTCCATCTTACTATTTTGTGCTAGCATAATTAGTGTGTGTTCAACAATATTTCTTGTTAAATATACTTCTTTGGGAGTGTTTGCAATAGCTGGGACAAGTACTGTTGTTTTAGGAATAACTCATAGCATTTTTATTCCAATTTTAGCTTCAAAGTTGTTAAATGAAAAAAGAGATGTTTTTTTAAGAGTAGAACTTAAATCATGGACAATACTTTTTGTTATATCATGTGTTTTCCTTTCTATAAGAGCTTTTATGACTTTTAATGATTGGTTTTCTTTTTTCTTGAATGTGATATTAGCTGGTTCTATAGGCTATATAATGTCACTCTTCTTGGTCTTAGATAAAAACGAAAGAAGAATGATAATAACTAGGATATTTTCTGATTAGTATTCGAACATATAAAACCATAAATAGAATATCTGGTCTTACTCGATAATGGGTATAACTTCCATCAAAACAGCACAAGAAATTGTGCTGTTTTTTTAGACTTTGATATTTCTTATTTTTGGGTATTTATGGTATAACATACATGATGAGATAAAACTTATGAAATATAATAAACTTGACTTAAATGAAAGATTGCTTGGGGATGATTTCATTGTTTATGACTGGAAAGAAGATGATTATAAGATCATAATTTATTTAAAGGCTACTTCTCATAAGGATATCTGCCCTGTTTGTGGACATCCTGTATGTGACCTTCATAATACATATCATAGAAAGATTCAAACTTATCCTATTAGAGGCAAATGTGTGTGTAAGAGACAAGAAAGTCGTAAAAGAATGGCTTGTGAATCACAAAAAATAAAAATAGCCTCACGAGATATAGTAAGTGCCTACGCTGCCGTCCTTAATGAAATTCTTCCTAAATGTATGTATACAGGTAGCTGATTGTTTTCATCTTCTCCAGAATCTGATTGATAAGATGAAAGATATATTCAGACAAGAAATAACTGGAAACATTTTCATAAAAGATGGTCAAATAATGGAAAGGGAACCAGTATTTGATAAAAGTGCCACTGATAAGAATAACGAACAACATCAAAGAGATAAAGAAAATCGAAAAAAAACAACAGTTGATCATCATGATACAAAAGCGATGGAAAGAACTTGATGTCAAAAAATATAAAGTCATCATGGATGAATTTGGGATCTCACAGATGACTGCGAAAAATATATACATATGAGTGAAGATGAAATACGGGCATTAGATCATCCAGCTGTATATAAGGAGAAAAAGAAACCTACAATGATTAAGTTAATGTCATCTATAAAATGTATATCGACAGAGTGAAACCAGAAATCATATTTAGCTATCTGTAAATCAGGATATTGTGATACATGAAGTGCTTTAAGTAATCACATTGCAAGGATATTAAAAAATAATTTTGGAGTAAAGTTATCCATAAAGTGGTACCTGAAAAGCGAATATCCCAAAGATATTACGGTTATCAAAAGAAATGAGATACTTATATATATCACAACGAAAAATGAGAAAAAAGTGAAAAGTAAAAGAGTAGAAGCAAATATCGCACTTATTAAAGAAAAATATCTAATCATCAAAAGCTTAAAAGAAATCTTTGATTCCTTTCATTCAACGTTAATAGGTAATGATCCAAATGAATTATCAAACATTATCGAAAAAATATAGAGAATCAAGAGTAAAAGGTTTCATAGGAGGCATAGAAAAAGATATTGCCCTGATCAAGAACGCAATATCTCTTCCAAATAGTTCTGGATTTGTTGAAGGAAACAACAACAAATTCAAACTTATCAAACGTATATTATACGGAAGAAGCAATTTTGTCGACCTATTTCGCAAATGTTATTAACCATTTTTGATGAATAATACAGATATTGACTTGATGGCTATTTTAAAAACAAAAAGCAGCACAATTTCTTGTACTGCTTAGATGACGGTTATACCCATTTACGAGTAAGAACCAATAAACCGAGTTCAATGCCAATAAGTTAAAGGTATTGACAAAAACAAAAATCAGGAATATAGCTATTGAATGGAAATCAAAGGCTAATTCCTCTTTTTTTTGCGTTTTTTCTGATATATAGATAGATTTATGGCATTATGAAAACAACATTTTGATTCTTGATAAAAATTAGACTAATACGTGCTTTTATAAGATATTGAAGAAGGCGTTGTTGTTCGCTTTCGTTCATAGGCACGTCCTTTTTTAATCCATACTAAATTGCCTGCTATATTATCCTTTATTACTGATAATGCATAATCATTTGTATCTTCATCCATGCTGATTAATGCCCTTATAAATAACTTCTTCATAATTCCTATTGCTTTATTGAAATTTCGCTTTAGTATGTATTCTCCCTCCTGTTTCTGTTCTATCGCTACTTGATCATTCGCATACAAGATTTCTAATGATATGATATTATATAGCCAGATATCTGCGTATATATCCTGATAAATAAGTGTTGATTTGTATCCACTGAAATTCTCCAGTTTCATCCTGTTTTTTAATCTGTTATAAGATGTTTCAATCGTCCAACGTAAATGATATAGTTCTTTTAAATCATCCTTACTATATTCATCTTCTGGTAAGTTTGACATTAGTAATTCAACGATATCTTGGTCGTCTTTGTCCTGTCCTATAATCAATTTAGTGAATCGTAGGGTATACGTGGTATTCATCAGATGCTGTCGAAACTGAATGTCATCTCGATATTGATTCGTACTTTCTCTATCAAAGGTAATGTGTATGACCTTGTCTTCTCCCGCCTTTATTTGATTTGTATATGCTTTCAAAAAACTACTAGGTAATCTGAATACGAAATATTGCTTACTGTTTATCAGTTGATCTACAAGTCTCATAGATGGATATCCTCTATCCAAGGTGAAAATGGCACTATCAATGAAGTTTTCGCAGTATGTTGTGATATGCTTCGAAGCGAAATACTTCTCACTTGATGAACATGGACCAAACTTTACATCAAGAAACGTATCGTTCAAACAATCATGAAGGGTAGATAAAAGACCACTAACAGGTTTGGAATCAAAATCTTTGGATGTAGGCTTCGCATTTATACGACCGAAGATGGCTTCATTCTCTTTTGTATTAGGTAGGATGATCTTGGAACCATCAACGGATAGTACTAGATGGTTTTTCCATTTTTTCATTTCATCGGCATTGTTGTCATAAAAATTGGCAATAAACTCATTGCTCATGACACGCAATGCCTCAGGATTGAATTTTTTTCTGGCAAGGTAAAAGCCAGTTTCTGTTATTGTTTGTTTTTTATTGAGGTCATCGTAAAAGTTCATAATATCACTCCATTGTGAGCACCCTTTTCGATCAAACATTTGATAAATAATATCAAGAACAGATAGTTTCCGTAATCTGGTGAAAGAATCAGGATTATCGCCTTTAATAAGTTCTAAAAAATGCAGGGATGCATCGGGTAGATAATCATGTACGGCATGAATAGCACTATCTACCATATAAGTTACCTCCATTATAACCTAAAACCAGGCTTAGCGAATAGTAAATAAAGAATAGAAACAAAGAAAAAAAGAATATACATGAGAGTGAAACATGAAACGTATTCAAATGAAAAGTGTCAAATGAATTCTGTTTATAAATGAATAACATAAATGAAGTCCTCCTTTGTGTGCATTCACTTATAAACAAAGCCGCGTAAGCGGACAAATTTTGATTCTTTTGTCAATAGTAAAAAATAAAAAGTGGTACCTAGTACGAAATTCACTAGATATCACTTTTCATTGTTGTCAATACCCTTAACTTATTGGCATTGAAACCGAGTTTGGCGTTTTGTTTATCATCTATTCCTATTTTCCTACCTGTTCCAAACGTTCCTTTAACTTTAACTTATTACCAAACCGAAAGAAGAAATCCATCACAATGGGAATCATAAACATAGCACCAAGGGTACATACAGCTTGATAGAAGCTTAAGCGTACCAATACGAACAAATTAGGTAATAAGACCACAGCCGCAATGAATAGGGCTGTCATGATCACAAAGACGATGAAACGAAGTCTTGTAAATGGTATACATACACGATATAAGACAATCAGGGAACTAGTACCTGTTAATAGTACAGTCATCGTTGTCATTTGAGCTTCATTGATTGGTAGAACATTACCTAAGAAGTGTACGAATACAACACTTAATACCACACACAAGGCACCAGGGAAGGCTTTAGAAAATACATTTAATAAGAAGTTACCTTGTACTCTGGCGTGATTTGGTTCAAGGGCTAGGAAGAAAGATGGGATACCAATGGTTAACGATGAAATCAGCGTTAACTGAATTGGTTCAAATGGATATCGGCGAATCAAGAACAATGTTAAGAATGCCAACATGGTAGAGAAGGTCGTTTTTACAAGGAATAAAGAGGCAGCACGTTGAATATTGTTAATGACACGTCTTCCTTCATCCACAATATGAGGCATATGGGCAAAGTTGTTATCTAGTAATACAAGATTGGCAATATTCTTTGCGGCCTCACTACCTTGTGCAACGGAAATACTACAATCGGCTTCTTTTAAAGCCATAACATCATTGACACCATCACCAATCATGGCGGTAATATGTCCTTGTTTCTTTAATGCCGCAATCATCAATTTTTTCTGTTTTGGAGATACACGTCCAAAGATCGTATAGTGTTTCACTACAGCATCAATCTCTTCATCTTTTAAGGTACTAACATCGATATAACGTTCATGATTTTTTAGATTAGCTTTCTTTGCGATAGCATGTACGGTTCTAGGATCATCACCACTAATGACTTTGATATCTACACCCTGTGATAAGAAATAATCTAAAGTCTGTGGGGCTTCTTTACGTATTGGATCACTTAACAATACCAGCGCAAGGATATGACCATCTTTTTCTATATCATCAAATTTAATAGGAGTATCATTTTGCATAAAAACCAGTACACGATTACCCATATTGGCTTGTTTCTCAATTTCTGCGACAATCGCAGGATCTTTTTTATCACATACAAATTCATATGCGCCTAAAACATATGTACCACTTTCAAAGGTCACCGCACTGCATTTACGTGCAGAGGAGAAAGGCAGGATACGGACAGGCTTTTCCATGTGTGCAGGCTTTCCTACAAAGTTTCTGATTGCCATGGCTGTGGCATTTTCATCATGAATCGCTTCTTGAAAGTTCGCCAGTAATGCTTTGATATCTAAGCCTTCTTCCATAACCAGGATATCTTCCACCTGCATATTTCCTTCTGTAATGGTACCTGTCTTATCTAAACAAAGAGTGTCCACTCTTGCCAGGGTTTCTATACAATAAAGCTCTTGAACTAATGTCTGTTTACGAGCTAAATTAATGGTACCAACAGCAAGGGCAACACTTGTCAATAAGACCAGTCCTTCCGGTATCATACCCACAAGGGCCGCAACCATGGCAATGATAGCTTTATCAAAAGGATACCCACTGATAAAGTACTGCTTCACAAACAATGCGATTCCCATTGGAATGATCACAAAACCAATGATTTTAATAATATAATTGATAGAATCTCTTAATTGAGATTTATGTTTTTTAAATACCTTTGCATCTTTCATGATGGTAGAAGCATAATTATCTTCACCAACATGTAATACCTGACATGTAGCATTGCCACTCACCACAAAACTTCCAGAATATAATTCATCACCAGGCTGTTTGATGATGATATCACTTTCACCGGTCACAAGAGATTCATTGACTTCTAAACGACCATCGATCACAATTGCATCCGCAATGATCTGATTGCTGGTAGAAAGGGAAATGATGTCATCTAATACCACATCATCAATATGTATTTCTTTCCATTCACCACTTCGTCTTACTTTCACACTGGATTGTGTAATCAAAGATAATTTATCTAGTACACGTTTTGCACGGATTTCCTGTAAAATACCAATGACGATATTGGATAAAATAACTCCCATAAACAACAGGTTTCGCCATGATCCGATGAAAATGATAAAGCCTGCCAAAACCACATTGATCAGGTTGAATAGTGTAAATATATTATCATGAATAATTTCTTTATAGCTTTTTGAAATACGATCAATTTGTTTATTGACCTGACCTCGTTCCACTCTGGCTGCGACTTGTTCCTCGCTTAAACCATAGCTGCTGTCTATTTCTGTATCTGTTTGTAAATTCATGTTGTCACCCCATGTCTGCTTCATATATATTATACCAATTATATCCTTGAAATACCTTACGCTTTTGTTATTTTTTCTTAAGATATCTAAAATATGTGAGATATCAAAACAGTTTATGGAAGGCATCACATAGAAATATGATAAAGAAGTATAAAGTGATAAATTTATGGTATACTTTCTATTTAGATAATGAGAGATATGATTGTATTTTATGGATAAAACTTGCTATAATAAGCTAATAAATAAAGGAGCTACATTTATGAAAAATATGAAAAAACTATTTGCTGGATTATTGTGTATCACAATAATATTAAGTGGATGTACATCTAACAATCCATCAAAATCATCAAATGTGATGTATGAAATACCCCAGGCAAAAGAAGAAATAATACCACAACATGATGACATTGATTTTAAGGATATGAAATATGAACGTCCAGATATAGATGGAATCTATGCGAAAATCAAGGATACAATAGATAAGGCAAAACAATCAGGACAACAAGACAGCGTGTTATCACAATATGATCAAATCCTAAAAGCTTTACAAAACTATGACCAAATGCAGGTAATTGCCAGTATTCATAATCATCTAGATTTAACCGATACATATTATGAAGAAGAAAATCAGTTATTAGACAATGAGTTTGTAAAATTGGATAATCGTATGAACGAGATGACCAAAATCATCATGGAATCTGAATATAAAGATGCTTTTGTGAAAAAGATGGGACAGGCGTTTATTGATCGCTACGAGGTAAATCGCAAATTAAATTCACCTGAAATTGAAGCATTATCAGAAAAAGAAACCAAACTTATCAATCAATACAATAAGCGTTCTGCAGCAAATGATTATACAACGATAAAAGATGGTAAAACAGTTACGATAGATGATCTTGATTTAAGCTCTTTTGCGGATATTCCAGCCTATTATGAAATCTATGAAAAACGTAATAAGGAACTGGGCGGTATTTATAAAGAACTTGTGAAAACAAGAGTAGAAATAGCGAAAAAACTCGGATATGAAAATTATAGTGATTATGCATACGAGGTATTAAAACGTGATTACAGTAAAGAAGATGCCGCAAAATTTGAAGAAAAAGTATTAAAATATATTGTGCCATTATATCAGAAACTGAATAGTAAATTTAGTGATAAAATACATGCATTACATGATGGTCAGGTAGATGTTGCAGGGGGCATGCCTTATCTTGAAAAAGCACTTCAATCTGAATTTCCAAAAGCTATGCAAGAGGCGTTTGCGTATATGAAGCAACATGGCTTATATGTGTATGATGATCAAAAAAATATGTTGCATGCAGGATATACAACCATTATCGGAAATGAGCCGTTTATGTTTATCAATACCTCTGATTACAAAGATCCAGGTACCATGTTTCATGAATTTGGACATTATTATAATTTCTTTTTAATGGGGGATACCATCTGGAATGATTCTAATAATCTGGATCTTGCGGAAGTTCATTCACAAGGTTTAGAAACATTGATGTATGCTTATTATGAAAACATCTATGGAGAAAATGCAGAGTTAATGGAAATATCAAATTTAATGAATATGTTGAGTAGTATTTTACAGGGGGCATGTGAGGATGAATTCCAGCAGGAAGTCTTTAAAAAACCAGAAATGAGTTTAGAAGAGATGAATCAACTGCACGCAGAACTATATAAAAAATATATGGGATATCCAGTTGAATATGAATGGGTAGACATTCATCATCATTTTGAAACACCGTTCTATTATATCAGTTATGCCACCAGTGCTGCTTCAGCACTTGAAATATGGATGATGAGTATGCATGATCGAGATGATGCATTACAGGCTTATCGTAATATTACACAATATACGCTAAACACTCAATATTTGGAGCCATTAAAAGCTTCCGGATTAAGCAATCCATTTGATAGCGATTTAATTAAGAATATCGCGGATCAATTCACAAAACAATTTTTATAAAAACATCCATCCGCTTATTTGGATGGATTTTCTTTTGGCTTATCCTGTTGTGGCTTTTGTTTTACTGGAGGATGTAACTTCACAGGTTGTATGGGTTTGATGATTTTGTTCATATACAGGACCTCTTTTTCTATGTTCAGTATAACAAAAAGCATCAATATATACAATCTATATGTAAAGCTTTGAAAACTAGTGATAGTGAAATTTAGAATATAGATTGAATAGGAATGAAGTAGATATTATGTTACAATACAAACATTGAAAGGTGGTGTGTAAGGAATGAAAAAATTACCGATTGGTATAGAAAATTTTAAAGAACTTATCGATAAAGGATATTACTATGTTGACAAAACAATGTGGATCAAAGATGTATTAAGTGAAAAACTAGTATCATATACAAGACCAAGGCGTTTTGGTAAAACACTTAACATGAGTATGTTGTATTATTTCTTCTCTAACAAAGAGAAAGATAATGCATATCTATTTGATAATTTAGAAATTTATAAAGAACAGGAAATCATGAAACATCAAAATCAATATCCTGTTATTTTCATATCTTTAAAAGATATGATCGAATCAAGCTTTGAAGCACAAATGGATCGTTACACATCATTAGTTTCAGATATAGTCAAAAAAAATAAAGAGTTATTTGATAGTACACAAATAGATGATGCAGATAAGGATATTTTAAGAAATATTAAATATAGAAAAGGTCAAATGATTGATTTGAAGGAATCTTTATATCGTATATCACAATGCCTACAACAACATTACCATCAAAAAGTTATTATTCTGATAGATGAATATGATGTTCCTTTACACGCTGCCTATAAAAATGGATATTATGATGAAATGGTAAACTTTTTGAAAACGGTTTTCTCATCAGCCTTAAAGACAAATGATGCTTTAGAAAAAGGGATACTAACAGGATGTTTGAGAATCTCTAAAGAAAGTATCTTCACGGGATTGAATAATTTTAAAACATATTCCATTTTAGATATCAAATCAAGTTGTTATTTTGGATTTACTTATCAAGAAGTGGAAGCTTTATTAAAGTTTTATAATTTTGAACGATATATTCAAGAAGTAAAGGATTGGTATGATGGCTATTTGTTTGGAGATACTGATATTTTCAATCCTTGGAGTTCCCTAATGTATGTTGATCGAAAACTTCAAAAAGAAAGTTTAAAGCCAATTTCTTTTTGGGCAAATACAAGTGGAAATGATATTGTCATCAATTATATCAAGGATGGAAATCAAACTTTGCATGATGAATTTGAATTATTGATGCAAGGAAAAACACTGGTAAAAGAAATAAAACCAGAACTTACGTATCGTGATATGGATAATATTAATCATATATATAGTTTCCTATTGATGACGGGATATTTAAAAATATATAAAGAAATAAAAACTAATGAAGTTTATGAATTGGTAATTCCCAATAAAGAAGTTTATAAAATTTATGATCAAAGTTTTATGGATTATTTCAATGAAATTAAACATCAATATGTAAATGAATTCATCCAACTTTTAAATGATGAGGAAGTTGAAAAATCGCAATCTATGTTAAATGATATCTTAGATAGAAGTATTAGTTATTATGATAATTATGAAAGCTTTTACCATGGATTTCTTTTAGGATTGTTTCAAGATCTAGATGTTTCCTCGAATAAAGAGGCAGGGGATGGAAGATTTGATATTGAAATATTACCTAGAAGACTTGATGGAACGGTAATCATCATTGAATGTAAACATTCAGCTACATTAGATGAATTGATGAGCGATAGTCAAAAAGCCGCAAAACAAATCAAGGATAAACGCTATCTTTCAAATCCAAAGTATCAAAAATATAGAAAAAGCGTTGGCTATGGCATATCATTTTTTAAGAAGCAATGCATCATAACAAAAGCATAATGTTTCAGACGTTTAGAAATAAGCGTCTTTTTTGTGGAATTGCACATTTCAAATTGTACTGAAAGATTGGGTATGATATACTTGTCTATGCAAATCTTGGAGGGATTTTTATGAGTATTTTAAATGTACAAAACGTATCACACAGCTTTGGTGGAAGACAAATATTAGAGAATGTATCTTTTCGTTTATTGAATGGAGAACATGTTGGATTGATTGGTGCCAATGGAGAAGGAAAGTCTACTTTTTTAAATATCATCACAGGGAAATTAGCACCTGAAGAAGGCAAGGTAGAATGGTGTAATCGTATCACAACTGGATATCTTGATCAGCATACTTCTCTTGAAAAAGGCAAGAGCATTAAAGAAGTATTACAGGATGCTTTCCATCACTTGTTTGACTTAGAAAAAGAAATGATGGATATGTATGAAAAGATGGGTGATTGTAGTGAGGAAGAAATGGACCATCTGATGAAAGAAGTTGGAGAGATTCAGGATATCTTAGATCACAATGGTTTCTATATGATTGATGCAAAAATCAATGAAGTCGCAAAAGGATTAGGTCTGTTAGATATTGGTTTAGATAAAGATGTGACACAATTATCTGGAGGACAGCGATCTAAAGTGTTATTGAGTAAATTGTTGTTGGAAAATCCAATGATTTTGATTTTGGATGAGCCTACCAACTATTTAGATGAAGAACATATCCGTTGGCTGACAACATTTTTAAGTGAATATCAAAATGCATTTATTCTAGTATCCCATGATATTCCATTCTTAAACGCTGTTACCAACGTGATTTATCATGTGGAAAACTGTATCTTAACACGTTATGCGGGGGACTATCATTATTTTGAGGAACAGTATGCAATGAAAAAGCGTCAGCAGGAAGCAGCCTATAACAAACAGCAAAAAGAAATTGAAGATTTAGAAGATTTCATTGCCCGCAATAAGGCTCGTGTAGCAACGCGAAACATGGCACATTCCAGACAGAAAAAACTGGATAAAATGGATCTTATCAGTAAACCTAAAACCAAAATCAAACCAGTATTTGAATTTATGGAAGCAAGAACGCCGGGCCGTGTGATCTTTGAAGTAAAGGATCTGGTCATTGGATATGATGATCCCTTAACAACACCTTTTCATATGGAATTAGAACGTAATAAAAAGATTGCAATCAAAGGGGTTAATGGTCTGGGTAAGACAACATTATTAAAAACACTGCTAGGTATAATTCCTGCATTATCCGGTCAGGTAGAAGTCGATCCATTTGTGGAAATTGGATTCTTTGAACAAGAAGAACATGGCAATACCAAAACAGCGCTTCAACATTTCTGGGATCACTTTCCAGGACTTACCAATGGAGAAGTACGAGCAGCTCTGGCAAAATGTGGATTGACAACGGATCATATCGAATCTGGCATGTGTGTATTAAGTGGTGGGGAACAGGCAAAAGTACGTTTGGCACTCATCATGAATAAACCTTGTAATGTTCTGGTTCTGGATGAGCCAACCAACCACCTGGATGTGGATGCGAAAGAAGAATTACAGCGTGCATTAAAAGCATACCATGGAACGATTATTCTAGTATCCCACGATCCTGATTTCTATATGGATATCGTAGATGAAGTCATCAATCTGGAGGATTACACTACAAAAGTTTTATAAAATATGGTAGTTACACGATCCATATAAATATGAATATATCAATTTTTAAGTAAATGGCAGGTATTTTATCTGCCATTTTTACATATGATGGTAAAAGTTCTCCTCAAAAAGGGATATTTTGCATTGGTAAATAAAGATAATCACATTTTACAATGCTTTCTTTACATTCTTATGATACAATATTACTAGATACGAGGCGATAAACAATGGACTTAACGTTACAACTGAACGCACGACTACGTCCTAACGATCGAGGGGACTTATACGAAAACAGGTTAGATGAGTATTTAAAAAAAGAGGGTATCGGGGAATGCATTGGTGGAGGAACCATGCAGTTAGCAAGTGGGGAAATTGAATATTGTGACGTCAATGTTTCCATTGAGGATTCTTATACAGCATTGGATACCATGAAAAAGATTTTAAAAGAAATTGGTGTACCCAAAGGATCCTTATTGTATAATGATGAGGTATACTTGCCAGTTGGTGATTTAGAGGGAATGGCAATTTATTTAAATGGTGTGGATTTACCAGATAATGTCTATGATCAATGTGATATCAATCAGGTTATCTCAGATATCAATATCAGAATCGAAAATGTTGGATCTTTCTACAGTTATTGGGAAGGACCTATGGAAACTGCATTATATTTCTATGGATCTTCTTTCTATAATATGAGAAAACAGATTCAGGTATTTGTGAAGCATCATCCACTCTGTCAGAAATGCAGAATTGAACAAATTGCGTAAAGATATGTCTTGTTAGATATATCTTTTTTTCTATCGCATATATTGATTCTGGAGGGTAATACTTATGCAAAATGAATTTGGATTACACAAGGAATCAAAGCATCCTTATTTTGAAGGATGGTATATCAAAGGTATGCAAGAGGATATCATCTTTTCCATCATTATCGGGATACAATATCAAAGCTCACAAACATTAGCATTTATTCAGTTTATGGATACAATACATCAAACATCTGTATATGAGGTGTATGAAGAACCACAATTATACGTACAATCTAATCCATTCATATTAAAACTGAAAGATACAATACTTACAGAAGACAGTTTACATCTTTGTATGGAAAGTATCCAGGCTGATCTTGTATTTGATGAGAAAACAGCGCTGACTTCTAGTCGATATATGCCAACAATCATGGGTCCGTTTGCATATCTGCCTATGCAATGTCATCATGCAGTCATATCACTTCATCATCAGATCAGTGGCAGATTGACCATGAGGGAGAAATCTTATGATATCAATGGCATTGGTTATATTGAAAAAGATCGGGGAACTTCTTTTCCTTCTCAATATGTATGGTTTCAGGCAAATCATACAGACAGGAATACAGGGCTGTTTTTATCCATTGCGGATATCCCACTTAAGCCAATATCATTTACTGGGATCATTGCGGTTTTATATGTGAATGATAAACAATATCGTTTTGCTAGTTATCTAGGTGCTCATATCCAACAGATGAAATTCATACAAAAAGATGAAGTACATGTGGATATCATAATTAAACAAAGACAATTATGCCTGAAACTTCATTTGATTCAAAAAGATATCTGTGAACTGCATGCACCTTATGAAGGGGATATGCATATCAAAATAGGCGAAAGTTTAAATAGTGTAGGACATGTCATATTTTCTATTGGAAAGAATGTCATCTATGAAGATACCTTTATGCATGCAGGATTAGAAATCGTGGGATATCCGATAGAGCAGGCAGAATAAATAGTAATACAGATTTCTTATTTTGAGATGCCATCAAGCAAAAAGTGAAACCTGACATTTACACATATTCAAAAAAAGGCTATGATGATAGCCTTTTTACTGTTAAGTTGATACTCATTCATGAAGAACATAGGGAACACTGATGATGGATACATTTCGCATATAAGATAACTTGTGTTTTAATAACAGCGATGTTTGATTATGCAGAATATTTTTCTGTACATGGGTCACAACAAACTGTGGGATAATGATGGTGAGTGTCTGTTGTGGTAGTAAATGCTTTGCTTCTTCCTCAATATGATGTAACAAGGTTTCATTGATGTTACGATAAGGTGCCTGTTCACAACATAAAGGAATATCAAGTTGTAAACATCCATATTTATGCTGTAGCTTTTGTGTGGCATATGCATCCACATCCACATGATAGATTTCCATATTATCACAATGTAGGGTATATGCATAATTGACAGCTTTAATGAAGGAACGGTTAATGGAATCAACTGGTAAGATGATCCTTGTAGGAACAGGTTGTTTTCGAATCAGCGAATCATTAATTTCTGTGATATCTAAATCACGTTTTACCTGTTCATAATGCTGATGGATCTTTCTCATAACGAAAACGAAAATAGGAATACACAACAAGACGATCCAAGCACCATGAAAGAATTTACTTGCCGCAATAATCATACAGGTAATGGCAGTAATAATTGTGCCTAAGCCATTGATAAAAGCTTTGTGTTTCCATTTTCCTTCTTTGGTTTTTAACCAGCGAACAAACATACCAGCCTGTGATAAAGTAAAAGATAAAAAGACACCGACTGCATATAAAGGCATTAAGTGATGGGTATTTGCATGAAAAATCATAACCAAGGAAGCTGATAACAAAAATAACATGATGATACCGTTAGAAAAGCTTAAACGTGAACCTCTTGCCATAAACTGACGAGGCACATAGCCATCTTTTGCCAGAATAGAAAATAACAATGGCAGATCTGCAAAAGCAGTATTGGCAGCCATTGTTAAGATAATGGCTGTTGTGGCCTGTACGATATAAAACATTAGAGTATCATTTCCAAAGACATGGGAAGATATCTGTGCAATCGCTGTTACATTTTCATTAGGAACCACATGATACATAGTCGCAAGAAAACATACGCCCACAAAGATCATAAATACAATACACGCTAATAGTGTCAATACGCGTTTGGCATTCTTTTGGGCAGGTGCTTTAAAATTAGGAATTCCATCACTGACAGCTTCCACACCTGTTAAAGCAGTACAGCCACTGGAGAATGCTTTTAAGAATAATACAAGTGTCAAATCCTGCATTGGCTGATGTAAATCGGCAGAAACAGGTGGTATTTCTTTTAGAACCAATACTTTGATGATACCTGTAATAATCATGATCAGGATAGAAATCATAAACATATACGTAGGTAATCCAAATAAGATACTGGATTCACGCATGCCTCTTAAATTACCGATAGCAAGTAAGCTGACCATCACGAAAGCAATTAATGTCTTATATGGTAAAAGTGATGGGAAGGCAGAGGTAATAGCAGCTGTACCTGCACAAATACTGACAGCGACTGTCAATACATAATCAATTGCCAAAGAAGATGCCGCAACAAGTCCGGCAGTCTTTCCTAAATTTTCACTTGCGACGATATAAGAACCGCCCCCTTGTGGATATGCAGATATGGTCTGACGATAGGAGAATACCAAAATCATAAGTAAACAGATAATGGCAAAAGCTACTCCCATAAGTGGACGATAAGAAGCAAGTCCAAGAACGGGAATTAATACCATTAAGATTTCCTCACATGCATAAGATACACTGGATATCGCATCACTGGATAATATCGGCAGTCCCCATAAAACACTGAATTTTTCATGATCCAGTTCATCACTTTTAAGTGATCTGCCTAAAACAATACGTTTAATCTTCTGAAACATAAGCAATTTCCTCTCTTTTCTTATCTCTTTCGATTGGATATCATTCTAGTCTTTTTGTAGGTAAAGTCAATAAAGGGGAATTGCTCTTAACACAATCTTTACAGAAAGCGGATACAAAAAAAGTGATGCTTTCATTACATCACTTTATTACAGCCAGCTGATTTTATTCTCTGTACCATTTTTAATTTTTACAATATTGCCACGATGACGATAGATGACAAGCACTGTCAACAGCCAGCTGGCAAGGATTACTTCAAAACTGATATTGTATTGCATAATCGTAATGTAGATGCTGCTTACAATAGCCGCAACCATACTTGCCAAAGATACCATCTTTCCAAGATATAATACAATCAGAAAGAAAATCAAAGGCACAAGCACATACCATAAATTACCAAATGTAAAAATGGAAGTACTCAATAAAAAACCAAACATGGTGGCCACTGCCTTACCTCCATGAAAGCCAGCAAATACTGGATAACAATGTCCGATGGCAGCCGCAAGTCCTGCCCATATGCTTGCTTCACGATCAAATTGTGCAACGATTGCTACCGCAAGTACAACTTTAAATACATCACACAGGATGACAGAAATACCTGCTTTTTTTCCGAGTACACGACCAGCATTGGTGCCGCCTAAGTTGCCACTGCCAAAATTTCTAACATCTGTTTTATAAAAGACTTTTCCGATGACTAACGCAAAAGGAATACTTCCTAGTAGATAGCCAAGTCCAAGATACCAAATCCAATTTACATCCATACACTTCACCTCATATATATCAACTCCATTATTTTAGCATTATTTTGTCGAATAGGGAAGAAAATCGAGGGAAAACAGTAAAAAGTTAAAAAAATAATCTTCCTTTTTTCAAAATCTAGGGTATAATTTATGGGTTGTCAAATGATACGTAGGATTCATATACGTAAATATAAAAAGTAAGGAGAGTGATTGTATGGCAGAAAAAGCTTACGATGGAAGCAGTATACAGATTCTGGAAGGCCTTGATGCTGTACGTAAAAGACCGGGTATGTATATCGGAAGTACAGATGCAAGGGGACTTCATCACCTGGTGTGGGAGATCGTTGATAACTCTATTGATGAGGCACTCAATGGTCATGGTAATTGTATCCATATCACGATTGAAGAAGGCGGAAGTATCTGCGTAGAAGATGAAGGTCGTGGAATGCCAGTCGATATGCATGCCAGCGGTGTGCCGGCATTACAGGTTATCTTTACAGTACTGCATGCAGGAGGTAAATTCTCTGAAGCTGGTGGATATAAAACTTCCGGTGGTCTGCATGGGGTTGGTGCCAGCGTTGTCAATGCCTTGTGTGAATGGGTAGAAGTAAGTGTTTATCGTGATAATAAGATTTATCAGATGACATTCCATGATGGTGGTAAACGTGTATCCGAGTTGCAAGTGATTGGAAAAACAAACAAGACCGGCAGCAAGGTGCGTTTTATGCCAGATAAGACCATGTTTTCTACGACTAAGTTTTCCTTTCATCAGATTGCGGAACGTGCAAGAGAAGATGCTTTCTTAATCAAAGGTTTAAAACTATGTGTAAAAGATGAACGTAAAGATAAAGAGCGAGAAGAAATCTATCATTATGAAGAAGGTCTTGTGGCATTCATGGATTATTTACATGAAGACAAACAGACATTCCATAAACCAGTATCGTTTTCTGGTGTATCCAATGATATCAAGGTAGACTGTTGTTTCCAGTATACGGATGAATATCAGGAAAATATCTTTAGCTTTGTCAATATCGTGCGTACCAAAGATGGTGGAACACATGAAACCGGCGCAAAGAATGCATTCACAAAAGTATTTAATGATTACGCAAGAAGAAATGGTATCTTAAAAGATAAAGATAAGAACTTTGAAGGAAGCGATGTACGTGAAGGACTAACGATTATTTTATCGGTTGGAATTCCTGAACACCTTCTTCAATTTGAAGGCCAGACCAAAGGCAAACTTGGTACTCCGGAAGCAAAACCAGCCGTAGAGGCATTGATTTCAGAAAAATTGAATTTCTTCTTAGAAGAAAATAAAGAACTGGCAATGACATTGATCAAAAAGATGCAGCGCGCAAGTACTGCACGTGAGGCAGCTCGTAAAGCAAGAGAAGATGCCAGAAAAGGCAAAAGCAAAGGCAAAACAGAAAAAATCTTATCTGGAAAACTTGCCAGTGCCCAATCAAAAGATGCCAGAAAAAAAGAATTGTATCTTGTCGAAGGGGATTCTGCCGGCGGTAGTGCAAAACAGGGCCGAGATAGTAAATATCAGGCGATATTGCCACTTCGAGGTAAGGTGTTAAATACCGAAAAAGCAAGTATCACCAATATTGAAAAGAATGAAGAATTGAATACGATCATCCATGCACTTGGTGCTGGTGTTGGCGCTAACTTCCATGCGGAGGATTCCAATTATCACAAAGTCATTATCATGACCGATGCCGATACCGATGGTGCACATATTCAGATCTTATTACTGACATTCTTTTATCGCTATATGCGTGAATTAATTGAAAAAGGCATGGTATATATTGCACTGCCACCTTTATATAAATTACAAAAGGGAAAAGAAATCGCTTATGCTTGGACAGATGAAGAATTAGACCACTTGCGTAAAACATTCCCAAAAGGCTACAACTTACAGCGTTACAAAGGTTTGGGTGAAATGAATGCCGATCAGTTATGGGATACCACGATGTGTCCTGAAACAAGAACCCTGATTCAGGTCAGCATTGATGATGCTGTGATCGCAGAAAAACGTGTTTCTGTGTTGATGGGAGATAAAGCCAACCTACGTCGTGATTGGATTGAAGAAAATGTATCCTTCACATTAGAAGATGATTATAATCTGGAGGTGAGATAATTCATGAAAAAGAAAATTGAAGAACCAATCGAAACACATGCAAACGTGATTACCTCACCACTTGAAGAAATCATGGGGGATCGATTTGGACGATATTCAAAATACATCATTCAAGAACGTGCCCTTCCAGATGCACGAGATGGTTTAAAACCAGTACAGCGAAGAATTCTATACGCCATGTATGAAGATGGCAACTTGTGGGATAAAGGCTATCGTAAATCCGCAAAGACAGTCGGTTTGGTCATTGGTAATTATCATCCACATGGAGATTCCAGCGTATATGATGCCATGGTACGTATGTCCCAGGAATGGAAAATCCGTTCTCCACAAATCGATATGCAGGGAAACAATGGATCTATCGATGATGACCCTGCCGCTGCCATGCGTTATACCGAAGCAAGACTTGGAAAAATCAGTGAATATCTGTTAAAGGATATTGAGAAAGATACCGTGCAATGGGCACCTAACTTTGACGATACGGCATGGGAACCAACTGTTTTACCAGCACGTTATCCCAATCTGTTAGTCAATGGTATCACAGGTATTGCCGCAGGATATGCGACCAATATTCCACCACATAACTTATGTGAAGCAATTGATGCGACCATCTATCGTATCCAGCATCCAGATTGTTCTTTAGATGATTTGATGCAGTTTGTGAAAGGACCAGATTTTCCAACAGGTGGAATTGTACAGGGAATTGATGGAATCCGTGAAGCATTTAAAACTGGACGTGGAAAAATCATGGTGCGCAGTAAAGTTAGTATTGAACAAGCAAAAACTGTTCAACAAATCGTTGTACACGAAATACCATATGAAGTCGTCAAAAGCAATATGGTGAAAAAGATTGACGATATTCGCTTAAATAAAAAAATCGATGGAATCTTAGATGTTCGTGATGAAAGTGATCGTAAAGGATTGCGTGTGGTTGTGGATATCAAAAAAGATATGGATGCCAATCTGATTTTAAACTACTTATATAAAAATACTGATTTACAGGTGTCTTACAACTACAACGTTGTGGCAATTGTCAACAAGCGCCCAGTGCAAATGGGTCTGGCACAAATGCTGGATGCCTTTATTGAACATCGTAATGAAGTTATCTTAAAACGCAGCCGTTATGATTTAGACAAAAAACAGCAGCGCTGTCATATATTAGAGGGATTGATCAAAGCTATCAGCATTCTGGATGAAATCATCGCACTTATTCGCTCATCCAAAGATAAAGCAGATTCTAAACGCAGAATCATAGAAGCTTTCAACTTTACAGAGGAACAGGCAGAAGCTATCGTCACGATGCGCTTATATCGTTTAAGTAATACAGATATCTGCCAATTACAGGAAGAACATGCATCTTTATTGAAAGAAATTGCCCAACTGCAAAGTATTCTGAATGATCCAAAAGTTTTAAGAAAAGTTATGATTTCTGAATTAAAAGAAGTCAAAAAAGCGTTCCCAGTAGAACGTCTGACAAAAATTGAAGAAGAAATCGAAGAAATCGTTATTGATAAAGTCGCCATGATCAATAGTGAGCAGGTGATGTTTACCGTATCAAGAGATGGATACTTTAAACGTGTATCTATGCGTAGCTATGGTGCTGCCAATAATGCAATGACAGGCTTAAAAGAGGAAGATCGTTTGGTCGGCTGGGGTGAAGTTAATACATTGGATCATGTGATTTTCTTTACAAACCAGGGGACCTATGGATATACACCGGTTTATGAAGTAGAGGAAGCCAAATGGAAAGATATTGGAAGTCATTTAAATAATACTTTAAAAATATCCAGTGATGAAAAGATCACAGATGCCTATGTCGTTTCAAATTTCAAAACCAATGCGTATATGATTTCTGTAACCAAAAAAGGTTTGATCAAGCGTACAAAAGTATCAGATTATGAAGTCAGCCGAAACAATAAAACAATGAGCAATATGAAGCTGTTGGAAGGCGATGAAGTTATTGGTACCTATGTTGCTTATGATGGTGATGAAATCTTATTAGCAAGTCGCAATGGATTTGTGACACGCTATCCGATTTCCTTGATTCCTATTACTTCTCCAAGAAGTAAGGGCGTAAAGGCAATGAATCTCGTTAATGATGATATTGCGAGTGCGATTGTACATCGAGAAGCAGGCAATCAGCTTGTTGTGTTTAGTGATACACTTGCGATGAAACGTTTGAAATTAAGCGAAATCGATATCACAGGGCGCCCTGTAAAGGGAAATATGATTTGTAAGAAAGTAAAATCTAAGCCTTATCAAATCGCATATATTGGTATCTATGATATCAATGATGAAATTATCATCAGCAATGATGCTTATCATCGTTTCTTTGCGAAAGATATCTCCTTAATGAGTAAAGATGCAACATTCTCTACACCATTTAAACATACAGGTGATTTCTATGTGATGAAGCCACTTGAAAAGCTACAGCAGGTGGAAATGACAAGTGATGATCTATCTGATGAAGAAACGGAAGATTTTGAAGAAGTAAGCTTATTTGAATAATGAAGAACTGCCAAATAAAAGGCAGTTTTTTTCATTTAGGTTACCTAAAATATTCATATAAAACGCAAAAAAAACACCAAAAATTTAACATAAAGTGAAAATTCATAAAACATTACTTTTATAGCTCTATAAAACAATGTAAAAAAGTCGTTGACATCTATGGGTAAACAGATTATAGTTACACTATTCAAACATAATTCAAAAAAAAGAAAGAGGCGATTAAATGAGCTATGAGAAACAATATGTACCATTTTCAGATTTAATAGAAATGTTGAAAGAGGATAAGAATATCAATGTACATACACTAAAAGAAAAGATATTCAAAGAACGCACGTATGTTTCCATCATCAACCCATATAAAGATTACTTATGCTTGGAAAAAGGTGATGTGCATCGAGTGTATCCTAATAATCTTGATTTTAAATACTTTAAAAAATTCATTGAAATTGATGATTTCATCTCAACACGTTTAAACATTTACATAAAATGTTTCGAACAAGCGTTGACAGCTTATCTTGCGACAACGCTAAGTGATAAGATGGTAAAACTTGGAAATGCATATTGTAATGATTATTCGTTATTTCAAGAATTATTGACAGAGCAAGAAAATCAATTAGATATGTTGGATATATACCATCGCTATCAAAATACAAAGATCATCAAAGGAAATAAGTTAGTCATGCAAAAGAATAGGGAAGTTGTTGAGAAAGTCATCATGTTAGGTCAAAAGAAACTAAATGTGAATAATTATTTGTATCAACACTATAAGAAAAATCATACGTCAATTCCTATATGGGTGATTTTACATCAATTGACACTAGGAGAATTACAAATTATTTTTAATTTTTTAAAATTAAAAGATAGAGTTGCGTTTGTGAATAATATATATCGGCAAAGAAAGAATAATCAATTTGTTAGCGGCTTTTCAAATAAGATAAACTATATCCGACTTTTAAGAAACAATATCAACCATTATGAACCCATTATTCCTTTTATCAAAAACCTATCAAGTCTTGAAGAACAGAAAAGATTGATTTCCCTTATAAAATTATTAAAACTGAATTATTATAGATCTGTAACACATGATAGTTCAAAAATTAAAAAGCCATTAATTGAAATTGAAGTTAATAAAAATAACGCTAAACTTATTTCCTATTTAAAAGGAATAATAAAAGTAATATAAAAAATGAGAAGCCTAGTAATTAAACCGAGCTTCCCTCCTGCTGCCTCTTGGCAACTTTAAGTCTATATTGTAGCTGATGACTGTGAGAAAGTCAACCATAAAATGATAAAAATTCACAAAAGTAATGTTTTATACGCTTTTGTATATAGCTTTTATTTTTGTATAAAAAATGAGAAGCCCCTTCATAATAGAACGAGCTTCCCTCCTGCTGCCTCTTGGCAACTTCGCATCTATATTGTAACGGATGACTATGAAAAAGTCAACAATATAATACTATTGATTTATATAAGCTTAGCTTTATATACTATGATATATTTTTCAGTTCCATATCTTTTCGATTTATTTCATAGCAGTTGCGTGCTATAATGTAACCACGTGAAAAACGGAGGAGTTCATTCTGAAAACAAAAAAAATTGTAAAAAAATTAAATAAGAAACAAGAACGTTTATTACACAAGCAATCTTTAAGTGGTCCAATTCAAAAAAAGATAAGAACACATGTTCCAGTTAAAGCCATGCAGGCATTAGAAACAGCTTTTGAAAAATCATTTGTTGTAATTTTTCAAAAAGGTACACCATGGATAGAAAAGGCAACACATATCAAAGATAAACAAGAACTTGCCCAATATTTTCGTAGTAGTTTTGATTGTGAACAAAATAAACAGAAATTAAAACGGTTTGATCAAAATGCAAGAAAAACGAGTTATCAACATGTGGCAATTACACAAGTAAAAAGCAGTGTTTTAGGATTATTTGGCATAGGAATACCAGATATTCCATTATATCTTGCGACTTTATTATCTGGTATTTATCAAATCGCAACAATATATGGCTATGACATTCATGAAGAAAAGGAACAGGCATATGTGCTGTTACTCATATGTGCGATGTGTGATGAAGAAGAAAAACGGGAAGAATGGAAAAATATGATGGATGCCATGGAACATGGACAAAAAATAAAATATTCCATAAGCGAGTTGATGACATATACTTCTCATGCTTTATCATATAGTGAACTTCAATCAAAGTTTCTACAGGGGATTCCAATTGCAGGAATTGCTGGTGCCTTTATGAGCACCTCTACGCAAAATCGTATCCTTACATTCGCAAGAACGTCTTATAAAAAACGGTTATTACATCAAGGAAGATAGGAGTGTTGACAATGAATCAAACAAATATAGAAGCACAGATGAAAGCATTACATCAGGATATGAAAACATTAAAAGAAAAAGCATCCCGCTTTTCTACCATTCGCTTTTTATTAGTGATTGGTGTTATATTTTTTATTTATCAGGCAGAATCAAGTAATCGGATTTTTTATATGGTATCCATTATACTCGTTGTGGTTTTTCTTTATATTGCATATTTACATCGTCAAGTAAAAAGCAAATTAGAAGATAAAGAAACCATGATAGAAGTGTATGATGGTATCGTAAAACGTAAAAATGAAGAATGGAAAAGCTTTGAAGATCAAGGGATAGACTTTTTAAAAGAAGATATGACGCAGGAAATGGATTTAGATGTGTTTGGAAAAGCAAGCCTGTTTCAATATTTAAATGTCGCAAGTACATTACATGGAAGAGAAGCACTTGCTCACTTATTATCCGTGAAAAAGCAACAGCCAGATAATATTATAAAACGTCAAAATGCGGTAAAAGAATTGATTGATAAACAAAGTTTTACGTTAGAAATGAATATGTTATCACGTTTATTTTCTAAACATGCCAAGAAATTAAAAAAGAAAAAGTTAGACAGCTTTTTAACTTATATGGAAGAAACTATGGCATCACAGCCTGTGATATTAAAACTATTATCTTATATTATGCCAGTTATGGTAATCCTATCCTTTATCTTATGTGGTATTGGAAAACTTCAAATTGAAATCGCAATGGGATGTTTTACCGTGACTTTATGCCTTGCTTTTATCTTTTTTATGGGAAATAGTGCGCAACTGTCCTATGTAGAAAGTATGCATGATTTGATTATTGATTATGAACGAATGTTTGTGAATGTCGCAAAGCAATCCTTTGATTGTGAAGAATTACTACAGTTAAAGCAGCAGTTATCCGATGCACAGGATGGTATCCGTAAATTAAATCAAATATTGGGGTTTGTAAGAGTACGCAGTAATTCAATCTTATTCTTATTTGCCAATGGCTTGTTTTTGATGGATTTTCATTGCATGCGAGCATTAAAAAAATGGAAAGATCAATATGGAAATCATGTTCGTGGATGGTTAGAGGCAATTGGTGAAATGGAAGCGTTGATGTCACTTGCCCAGTTAGGATATGCAAAAGATCATATCTGTTTTGGAGAAGTATCAAATACTTTTATGATTGATATGAAGCATATGGCACATCCTTTGATCAATGAAGAAAAAGCTGTTTCTAATTCCTTACAGATGGTGGATGGCTCTTATGTGATTACAGGAAGCAATATGTCAGGAAAGACGACTTTCCTTCGTACCATTGGTGTCAATATGATCTTGTTTCAGGCTGGAGCACCTGTATGTGCCGATGAATTTATCGCTTCACCATTATCTATTTATACTTCCATGCGGGTACATGATGATGTCAGTGAAGGCATTTCTACTTTCTATGCAGAAATTCTTCGTATTAAACAAATGATGGAGGAAAGCAAAAAGAAAGAACCAATTCTGGTATTGATTGATGAAATATTTAAAGGAACCAATAGTGCGGATCGTATCCTGTGCGCAAAACAGGCAATTGTCCGATTACATTTGCCATGGGTGATCTGTGCAGTTAGTACACATGATTTTGAGTTATGTGATCTGGAATATGATGAGAAGATACAGGCAAGAAATTATCACTTCTCTGAATACTATGAAGATGATCGAATCCATTTTGACTATACGTTAAAAGATGGACGTTGTAAGACAACAAATGCGAAGCAGCTGATGAAAATGGCCGGCTTCTGGGAGGAATAGGAATGAAAACTTTAGTATTGGCAGAAAAGCCCTCTGTAGGAAAAGAGCTGGCAAGGGTACTTGGCTGTAAACAAATGAAAGAAGGATATGTAGAAGGCAATGATTATGTTGTCACATGGGCATTAGGACATTTGGTTACTCTGGCTGATCCACAGGATTATGACAAACGATTAGAAACATGGAGCATGGATGATCTTCCCATGCTTCCTGAAAAAATGCAGTTAAAAGTAATGAAAGAAACGGGCAGACAGTTTCGTGTTGTGAAACAGCAGATGTTAAGAAAAGATATCTCATCGCTTGTCATTGCGACAGATGCAGGAAGAGAAGGGGAACTTGTGGCCCGCTGGATCATCAAAATGGCTGGGTTTCATAAGCCATTAAAACGGTTATGGATATCTTCTCAAACGGATAAAGCAATCAAACAGGGTTTCGCAAATTTAAAAGATGCGAAAGCATATGAACCACTTTATCATAGCGCTGTTTGTCGTGCGGAGGCTGACTGGCTGGTTGGTTTAAATGTAACACGTGCATTAACATGTAAATTCAATGCACAATTATCCGCAGGTCGTGTACAGACGCCAACCCTTGCCATGATTGTGGCAAGAGAGGAAGAAATCAAAAAGTTTAAGCCGGTAGAATATCAAGTGATGAAGATTAAGAGTGATAGTTTTGATTTACAATATATAAATGAAAAACAGCAGTCACAGATTTTTGATAAAGAAAAGGCACAACAGATTGCTAATGAATTAAAAGGTCAAAAACTTATCATCACAGATGTGAAGAAAACACGAAAAAAAGAGTTGCCACCTTTATTATATGATTTAACAGAGTTACAAAGAGATGCGAATAAACGTTTTGGCTACAGTGCCAAACAGACTTTGAATATTATGCAGAGTTTATATGAAACACATAAGCTGCTTACGTATCCAAGGACAGATTCACGTTATATCAGTGATGATATCATCCCGACTTTAAAAGAACGTCTACAGTCAATCTCTATTGATGTTTATGAACCATTTGCGCAAAAGCTATTGAAAAGTGGTATAAAAACCAATAAGCGTATCGTTGATAACAGTAAAGTAAGTGATCATCATGCAATCATTCCAACGGAGGAATATGTAGAACTACACCGCCTATCAAGAGATGAACGCAACATCTATGATTTGGTAGTTAGACGGTTTTTGGCAGTTTTTATGCCAGCCAGTGAGTATGACGTTACAAGAATTAGTGCAAAATGTAAAAACCATACCTTTAAAACAAGTGGTAAAATCGTAGTAGAAGCTGGATGGAGAGCATTATATAATCTAAAAGATGTCTTTGATGAAGATGAAGAAGAAATTGATGATCAAAGCCTTCCAGCAGTACAAAAAGAACAACAGTATTCTATTCATCAGGTTGTATTATCTACACATTTTACCAATCCACCAGCCCGTTATACAGAAGCAACTTTATTATCCGCAATGGAGCACCCAGGCAAATTTATAAACAATGCTAAAATGAAAACTATTTTAGAAGATGCGAATGGCATAGGGACTGTCGCAACTCGTGCAGATATTATTGAAAAGCTGTTTAAAACCAATTATATTGAGAAACGTGGTAATTATATCTATCCATTAAGTAAAGGAATCCAGTTAATTTCTTTAGTGCCAGAAGATTTGCGTTCACCATTATTGACAGCTAAATGGGAAGAAAAATTAACTAAAATTGCGAAAAATCAAATGAAGGATGGCGCATTTAAACAAGAGATGCGCACCTATGCAACTTCACTTGTAGAAGCAGTAAAAAACAGTGAAGCAAATTATCGCCATGACAATATGACGATGAAAAAATGTCCTGTTTGTGGTAAAAACTTGTTAGAGGTCAATGGGAAACGTGGTAAGTTATTGGTGTGCAGTGATCCTTCCTGTAAATATAAACAGCAATTATCTTTTATCAGTAATGCAAGATGTCCAAACTGTCACAAAAAGTTAACTGTGGTTGGAGAAAAGGAAAAACGTCTATATACCTGCGGCTGTGGTTTCCGTGAAAAATTTGACCGTTTTAATGAACAATTAAAGCAAAAAAGCAATAAAGCCGGTAAACAAGAGTTAAAGGCATATATGAAAAAGCAGGAGCAGGAAGTAAAACAGGAAAAAAGTGCTTTTCAGCTGGCATTAGAAGAAGCAATGAAGAAAAAATCATAATTTATATATAAAATAAAAGGGCTGGGCAGTTCACACCATGTTGTTAACTATCCCAACCCTTTTTGTTTATTATCTATGCATAGCTGCATATTGAATCGCAATGATCGTTTTCGCATCTATAATTTCTTTGCGTTTGATCATATCTAATGCCTGATCAATATCATACCAGCATAATTCGATTTCTTCATCTTCATCCATTGCTTTTGGATGCTCCACAGGAATTAAATCACTTGCTTCATAGATATATAATTTCTCATTACAGAAACCTGGCGTCGAATAAAATTCACAAATCAATGATAAATTATCACAAGTAAAGCCACTTTCTTCCTCCAATTCACGTAATCCACAGGTATAAGGATCTTCATCTTTTTCTAACTTACCTGCGGGTATTTCCAACATCATGGCATCAACAGCAGGACGATATTGATGAACAAATAATATCTGATCGCCTTTTCTGGCTAAAACACCAACGCCGCCGTGATGGTGTACAATATCTCTTTCAAATTGTTTTCCTGCATCATCTTCTATGATATCCTTGCTGATGGTAAAAATTCTTGCTTCATATGTTTGTTTTGATGATACTTTTTTTTGCATGTCAACTCACCTCGACTTTTATTATAAAGCAACTTGCTTCTTTCAACAACCTTATTTAAACATATTCAAATGATATTCTGTTTTAAACACTGGATCTTTTATATGCAGGACAGCTTTAAAGAACTGGTGGATTTTATGTGAAGATTTTTTGAATTTTGCTTATAAAACCTTATGGAATGCACATACTGAAAGGGAAGGAGGATACATATGAATAATAAACAATTAAAAGAAACAGCGAAAAAACATGAACCTGCCAAGCATGCAGGAAAACATGCACTGATAGCATTTTTAAGCGGAGGTGCATTAGGTGCCGCAGCCCAGTTGCTGATGCGTATCTATATGATTGTATTAGGTATTGATCAGGAAACAGCCATGCCCATGTGTGTGGTAACTGTCATTCTGATTACTTCTATATTAACAGGATTTGGTGTCTTTGATAAAGCAGCTCAGGTGTGTGGGGCAGGACTATTTATTCCCATTACAGGCTTTGCCAACTCACTTACTTCTTGTGCATTAGAAGGAAAAACAGAAGGCTTTATTTATGGTATTGGAGGCAATATGTTTAAACTTGCAGGTAGTGTATTAACCTATGGCATCGCAAGTGCATTTGTCTTTGGTACGATCCGCTATTTGATGTTTGGAGCGTAGAATTATGACAACGATAAATTTTAAGAATGTATATGTCAAATCCAGAGCAACTGCTGTAGGTCCTCTTGAAAAAGATGGTCCACTAGGAGATTTATTTGATAAAAGCTATGATAATAATTACTGTACAGAAACAAGCTTTGAAAAAGCGGAACGAATGCTTGTTTATGATGCAGTAGATGCAGCATTGCGAAAAGCCTCTTTAAAGGTAGATGATATCGGTTTATTAGTAGGCGGTGATTTAATTAATCAATTAACAAGTTCTCATTATTTTGCGAAGGATTTAGCTGTACCATTCATCGGTATGTATGGCGCATGTGCTACTTCTTCTCTAGTTATTGGACAAGGAGCATTATGGGTAGAACACGATATGGCAGACAATGTGGTAAGCTTCACAAGTTCTCATGTAGCAACAGCGGAACGCCAGTTTCGCTATCCTAATGAATATGGTGTACAGAAAAAAGAAACCACGACTTCAACGGTTACGGGTGCAGGTGCTGTCGTATTATCTAAAACACCCTCACATATAAAAGTCAGTGCATTTACACCTGGAAAGATTATTGACTGGGATCATAAAGATGCCAATGATATGGGCTTAGCAATGGCTCCGGCTGCTTTTGATACCATCCAGACACATTTTAAAGATACTCATCGAGATTTTAAAGATTACGATATGATTGTGACAGGCGATTTATCAAAAATTGGATTTTCATTCTTAACTGATTTACTAGTACAGGAGAATTATCACATTGATAATCGTTTACATGATTGTGGTTTGATGATGTATAACTTTGATGATCAGGAAGTATTCTGTGGAGGAAGTGGATGTGCATGCAGTATGTGTGTATCTTTGACAAAGCTTTTAAATATGATTGAACAAGGGGAAATGAAACGTATTATGGTAGTGGCGACGGGTGCATTACTATCCCCTGTGGCAGTGCAGCAGAAGGAATCTATTCCATGTATCGCACACGCCATCGTTTATGAAAGGAGTGAGTAAGCATGATGTATCTGAATGCATTTCTTGTTTGTGGTGCTATCTCTCTTGTGGGACAGTTGATCTATGATCACAGTAAATTAACTGCTGGACATATTACATCTTTGTTTGTGGTCATCGGTGTGGCACTTGATACTTTTGGCTGGTATGATAAATTGTTAAAATTTGCAGGTATGGGAGCAAGTCTTCCCATCACAAGCTTTGGACATTCCCTGATTCATGGAGCCCTTGCGAAAGCACAACAGGAAGGTTTGATGGGAATATTACTTGGCATGTTTGATTTAACAGCTGCAGGAATTACCTCTGCCATCTTGTTTGCTTTTCTAGTGGCGTTGGTGTTTAAACCAAAATCATGAAGCTGCAGGAGCGTTATGACATCATATCCTCACAATTATCCTCATCATTTGATGTGGTATCCCGTCATTTATCCATACAGGGAACACAGGCATGGGTATTCTTTATATCCAGTTTAAGTGACAGTGCTTTAATCACAAGACTTGTCGAAAGCTTTGTATCTACTGTATCCAACCATTTGAATATCACGTTTTATCCCGGTGGCGTAGAAGCAATACAGGATGATAAGAAAGCCATCACCAATTTATTAAGCGGACAGGCACTTGTGCTATTAGAGCATAGTGATGATTATTATTGTATAGAAACTAGACATTATCCTGCTCGTTCTACTTCAGAACCTAGCGTAGAAAAAAGCGTAAGGGGATCACATGATGGCTTTGTGGAGAATGTGATTTTAAATGTTGGATTGATACGCAGAAGGATTCGTGATCCACGACTTGTGGTCACGATGAATAAAGAAGGCGTTAAAACCAGAACGGATATCGCATATCTGTATATTGATGAATTGGTGGATGTAGATGTTTTACAAGACTTTGAACACCGCTTAAAAATGTTAGATGAAACAGAAATATTAAGTGAGCGTAATCTGTGTGAATCCTTATATGGCAAAACATGGAATCCTTATCCACATGTGCGTTATACAGAACGTCCAGATATCTGTGCCATTCATCTTCTACAAGGATATCTTATTGCCTTGGTAGATAATTCACCAACAGCCATGATTCTTCCCACTACCTTTTTTGAACAAACCAAACAAATTGAAGAATATACCCAGACAACCATGGTTGCCATATTTACCAGGGTATTGCGTTTAATTGGTATCGCATTTTCTTTATATCTGTTGCCACTATGGATTGGACTTTTGATTGATCGTATTCCTACGATGTTAAAACTTCCTATGTTGGATATTCATCCCATTACCTTTGGTTTTCAAGTAATTTTGGCAGATATCGTTGTGGAATGGATCCGTCAGTCCCTGATTCATACACCCAGTATCTTATCCAGCATCATGAGTTTTATTGCAGTATTTGTGTTAGGTGATATGGCGATTGAATTAGGTGCCTATACATCAGAAATATTAATTATGGTGGCAGTATCAAACATTGGTAATCTTTTAACTCCAAGTTATGAGTTATCCCTTGCGAATAAAGTCTTTCGTATCTTCATTGGTACCCTGGCACTTTTCTTTGGATGTAATGGATTTTGTATTGGCGTATTCATCCATATGCTGATTCTACTGTCTACAAAAACAATCAAGTTTCCTTATTTATATCCCTTCATTCCTTTCTCCTATAAGGAATGTAAACGAATTTTTGTGGGGGCACCTATTAAAGTTAAAAAAGATTAGTTATCTAGTCTTTTTTTATCAAAGTAATATGAAACTTTCCATGATACAATCCTATCATGGATTTTTTAGATGGAATGTTTTACACTTTCCATGGTATAATAAACACGGTTGGAAGTGATACGATGATACGATATGCGACAATTAAAGATGCAGATGCTATTTATGAATTGATTTGTGAATTAGAAGAAACAGCCTTTGACAAAGATATCTTTTTTATGCATTATAAGCGTAATTTAAAGGATGATAAATTTATTTATATGGTAGATGAAAATAGTGGTGTTATCGCTTTTGGCAGTATTTATTTTCATTATCCCTTACATCATTGCGCAAAAATCGCAGAAATTGAAGAATTATGTGTAAAACAAACGCATCAACATCAGGGAATTGGTTCTAAAATGTTTACCGCCTTATGTACAAGTGCAAAAGAAAAAGGTGCTTTACAAGTTGAATTATCCTGTAATAAAACCAGGCAGATTGCACATGCATTTTATAAAAAGCAAGGGATGATGCAACAACATGATAAATTTACCTATCCTTTGGGAAAGGAACAAAAATGAAAAAATTAATATTGATCAATGGAACCATGGGGGCAGGTAAATCCACACTATGTAAAGCGTTGAATAAACGCTTGCCTCATAGCGTTTGGCTAGATGGTGACTGGTGCTGGATGGCAGATCCATTTGTGGTAAATGAAGATACCAAAGCCATGGTTCTTGATAATATCACTTATCTGTTAAACAATTTCATATCCCAAAAAGATTATGAACATATCATCTTTTGCTGGGTGATGGATGAGGCAGCAATCATCAATGAAGTAATCAGCCGTATACACAAACCAGTGGATATCTATACCATTACTCTTCGTTTAAACAATGAAACCCTCACAAAGCATTTACAACATGATATTGATACAGGAAAACGTCATGCTTCCTGTATCGCCCAGAGTTTAGCAAGACAACAAAAATATGAATGTATGGATACCATCAAAGTTGATATTGATGATAAGACGATAGAAGATATTTTGGATGAGATAGAAGAAATCATAAAAGGAGAATGAAAAAATGGAAGAAAACGTATTACAACAAGATGTGCAGGATGTAGCACAGGAGCATCATTTATTATTTGCGAAACTGTTATTTCATGAAAAGCCGGTATTATGCAGCGCGGATGCATATAAAGAAGCTTTAGAGAAACGCTTAGGTGATATAGATCTTGTCAGTGATGGAAACTTATCCATGTTTGCGGTAAAAGGATATTGTACAAAAATGTTAAATGACGCAAAAGAGGAAGTAGAAGTACCTGCAATGCTGAATATGATAGAACCATTGGAATTTAAATTGGATGCCATTAGTGATCTAGAAAAAAGTCAGTATTGGGATGTAGAAAATGCATTAGAACAATTATCAAATTGTCAATATGGAATTTCAGTCTTTGATATGATGAGCATTGGCCTGCCATATCAAAAGCGTATGGAATTAATGGTTCATGCAGTAGAAGCAGCTTTGGAAATGTATCCGGATTGTATAGGAACCTATATGGATTGTTCAGGAAAGTTTATGACACGTGATCAGATATTATCTGTACAGGATAAAGATATTGTCTATCGCTTTATTAATATGTATGTGAATGTACGTTTCTTCAACATCCAGGGAAAAGAAGATGAGCATGTAATTGACTCTATAGGCGCATATGCTTTAGAATATCCAGATGTACAAATGCATTTTCATTCTTTAAACCCTAATCATGTCGTTGGTTATGTATACAATGTGTTATCTTATCAGCTGGAACATGATTTTCCAATTGAATCTAAAGATACCATTGATGGTATTAATCAAGAAGGATATATGGATCAAAATATTCCATGGACCTGCCAATATGAAAAAAGTCTGATTCAGCCAATTCGTGATGTATTGGATATCTGCCCAAAAGAATTTGCGGCAGGAAATCGGGAAATTTAAATCATGACAGGAAAATATGTAGGCATGAGCTTACATATTTTCTTTTTTTCTTATATTGACAAACCTTTAGAAGCATAGGGAAGGCTTAAGAAAATATAGCACAAACGAAATTCCTATGATATAATTGTTACTTGTGAGGTGGTACAATGGCATTTACAGTAACGATAGATCAGTTTGAAGGACCTTTGGATTTGATGCTGCATCTGGTAAAAGATAATAAACTGGATTTGTTTGATCTGGATATGGATGTTTTAACTGAACAATATCTAACCTATTTGAATGCCATGGAATCCATGCATTTAGAAGTCGCAAGTGAATATTTGGCAGAACTTGCAGGACTTTTAGAATATAAAAGCAGAAAACTATTGCCACGAGAAAAGGTGGAGGTAGAAGAGGATTATGAAGAAGATAAACAAAAGCTTGCACAGCGATTGTTGGAATATCAACGGTTTAAAGAAGTAACAGCTGATTTTGAAAAGAAATATGCAGAACGACAGATGTTGTTTTCAAAGCCGTTAAGTGAAGAAGCAAATAAATGGATCAAAACAACGATTGAAGAAGATTTAAGAGGAAATCCTTATGATTTGATCAAGGCGATGCAAAAGGTAATTCGCCGTCAGGTGCTGGCACATCCTTATGAAACCAAAATGACGGTAAAAGAATTATCTTTGGATGAACGTGTTGTACAGATTAAAAAACGTTTGAGAGATTGGAAAGGGAAGATGAGCTTTGAAGAATTATGTAATGATTGTACCAGTCTGCATATGGTCATCGTTACATTTCTATCAATACTGGATTTAATCCAGCACAGGGAGTTAAGCTTTACGATTGATCAGGATGAAGAAATATGGATTATTAAAGGAGAAGAAGTATATGCCACAGCCTAATATGAAGAAAATATTTGAAGGTCTGTTGTTTATCGCAGGGGATGAAGGATTAAGTGTTGAACAGATCAAAAGCTGTTTAGAGGATGATACAACAGCAGAAGATATTGAAAAGCTATTGGATGAAATGATGAAAGAATATTTAGAAGATGATCGTCGTGGGTATGAGATGGTACGTTTTGGGGGAATCTATAAATTTGTATCTAAACAGGATATTCATCCTTATGCGGAAAAAATGTTCGCATCTACAAAGATTTCAACCTTATCACAGGCAGCACTTGAAACACTAGCGATTATTGCATATAAACAGCCCATTACACGTGGAGAAATTGAAGAAATCAGAGGTGTCGGCTGCGATATGATGGTTAGAAAGCTGTTAGCTAGAAACCTAATTAAAGAATGCGGGCGAAGTGATGCACCAGGCAGACCGTTTCTATATGAAGTCACAGATGAATTTATGGATGCGTTTAAATTAGAAAGTTTAAAGGAACTGCCAGAACTGCCTACTTTCCATGAAGATGAAGATAGTGAATTATTTGAGGATTAAGCTCCTCTTTTTTTATGCGCGTGGGTATTTACGAGTCATAATCTATAAGTTATACTATCGATATAAAAAGAAAGAAGGCAATGATGATGAAATATTTTCATTATAAAATTACTATTTAGCTTTATCATTTTTTGTATGATGCTGACACTGTTTTGGAAAGGCAGTATTGCGGGAGATGAAAGGATTCTTGTGCTTGAGTTTATAGAATCTCACACATTTCTTTTGTGGTCACTATTATTCATCAGTTTTTTCTCATTGTTTTTAGAAGTTATAATGTTTCAAAAAAAGAAAGATTAATTTTATACTCTGCTTAATCAGGGACACTTTCTTGATTTTGTTGAAATATATGAATATAATATTAAACAAAAGATGAGGAGTTGGAATAGATCATGCATAGTGTTTTGATTATTGATGATGACAAAGACCTGTGTGCCTTAATGAAAAAGTGCATGGAACAGGAGAATTTATATGTTATGATTGCCCATAATGGGATAGATGGGCTACATCTGATGGAAGAAAATAAAGATAGTCATACATTGGCACTTATCATTTTAGATGTTATGATGCCTTACATGGATGGGTTTCAAGTTTTAAAGAAAATCAGGGAGGAAAATAATATTCCTATTTTGATGTTGACAGCGAAGAATGCAGAAGATGATAAAGTCTTTGGATTACGCTTAGGTGCAGATGATTATCTGACAAAACCGTTTAGTATCAATGAGTTGATGGCGCGGGTGAATTCATTGATTCGCCGTTATACAACCTTAAATCCTACTTTTACAGGGGATACAGAGCGCTTGATACTGAAAGGCATGATGATTGATAAAACAAGTCGTATTGTGGAGGTGAATGAGCAGCCTGTAGAATTAACAGGTAAAGAATTTGATCTATTATTATTTCTTGCGTCTAATAAAGGGCGTATATTTACAAAGAAACAGATTTATACGCAGGTATGGGAAGATGAATATGCATTTGATGACAGCAATATCATGTCTTTCATTAGTAAGTTAAGAAAAAAGATAGAACCAGATCCAGAACATCCATTTTATATACAGACCGTTAGAGGTGTTGGTTATCGATTCAATAAGGAGGCATAAAAATGGATATACAACAATATCTTTTCATTGCACTCATCATCGCCTTGTGTATCATCATCTATCTGCTTGTGAAGTTGTATCATATCAAGGAGCAAATCACATTTATCAAAGATGTTTTACAGGATTTAAAAGATGGAAATTTAAACAGACGTGTACTTGCACAAAAAGACATGACAAAACAAATTTGTTATGACATTAATCAAATCGCAATGAGTGCCCAGGCACAGTTGATTCATCAAAAGCAGTCGGAACAGGCCTATAAACGCTTAATGACAAGTCTTTCTCATGATGTGAAAACACCTCTTGCTTCTTTGGTGGGATATCTGGAGGCGATTGAAAATAATATTGTGACAGGGGAAGAAAAAGATGCATACCTTCATGTGGCTTATGAAAAATCACAGCATTTAAAGCATTTTGTAGAAAATCTGTTTGAATGGGTAAAATTAGATTCTGGAGAACAAGTATTTCATTTTGAACGTTTGGATATAAATGAATTATCGCGTAATATTATGGCGGATTGGATACCTGTTTTGGAAAATAACCATAATGCATACGAAATCGATATTCCAGAAAATGAGTGTTTTATGCGAATTGACCAAAATGCGTATACCCGTATTCTTAATAATCTAATACAAAATATAATCGTTCACAGTGAAGCAGACCTGCTTAAAATATCTTTAATGGAAGAACAAGAAAAGGTACAGATCATTGTAGCGGATAATGGAAAGGGCATCACCTCACAACATCTGCCACATATCTTTGAGCGATTATATCAATGTGATGACTCACGCTCCGCTAGAGGAAATGGGCTGGGACTTGCGATCACAAAAGAACTTGTAAGCATACATAAAGGAACTATCATCGCCAACAGTACTCCTAATGTTGGAACTGAATTTATCATATCATTACCAAAAGCTCTGTAGAGATACGGAGCTTTCTTGTCGTAAAGCAAGGTAAAAGCAAGATTTCAGCAAGGTTTTGGCAAGGTTGTTTCGATATAATGCATAGTGTAAGTGGTAAATAATCATTACCATATTACTGGTTTATGGAAAGTGAGGTAATTGATATGAATGAACATGTAATACAAACAAACCAATTAACAAAAAAATATGGAAAACAAACAGTTGTGAACAAAGTGAACCTGCATGTGAAAGAAGGTCGTATTTATGGCTTGTTGGGGCGTAATGGTGCTGGGAAAACAACGATCATGAAAATGATTTTAGGATTGACGCCAATCACTTCTGGAAACATAGAAGTGTTTGGAAAAAATATAAAAGGACTGGAAAAGAAAATATATCCTCGTATTGGCGCAATCATAGAAACTCCAGGATTTTATCCAAATTTGACAGGTACAGAAAATTTAGAGATATTCGCAAGACTGCGAGGCACACCAACCCATGATGCGGTAAAGAAAGCCTTACAGATTGTTGGACTGCCTTATAAAGATAAAAAAACCTTTGGAAAATATTCGCTTGGAATGAAACAGCGTCTTGGGATTGCGAATGCGATACTGCATGATCCAGAATTGTTGATTTTAGATGAACCAACCAATGGTCTTGATCCTATCGGCATAGCAGAAGTTAGGGAGTTTATCAAACGATTAAGCAATGAATATGGAAAAACAATCATCATTTCCAGTCATATTCTTTCTGAAATCGCATTACTTGCGGATGATATTGGTATTATTGATCATGGTGTGCTTCTGGAAGAAAGTAGTATGCAAGCATTAGAAAAACGAAATCGTAAATACATCTTGTTACAGGTATCTGATGTGCCAAAAACAACGCTGCTTTTAGAACGTCAATTTCATATATTTGATTATTCTGTACAGGATGAACAAACCATTCGTATTTATGATACAACTCTGCATATGGGAGAAATCAATAAAGCATTATTTATGGAGGACATCACTGTCATCAGCTCTAGTATCTGTAATGATACCCTGGAAGATTATTTCAAAAAAATCACAGGAGGTGAGGGCATTGCTTAAACTGGTTTCAATTGAGTTTTGTAAGCTGCGCCGTAAGAAACAGATATGGCTCATGTTATTGTCAGCGTGGATCATGCCATTCTTTGCTTTTCTATATTTTGGTTACTTAGGACAAAAAGATATAGATCCTGCAGCGTTTTATAAATGGTCCTCATACAACTATACGTTATTTATTATCCTTCCATTTGTATTAGGTTTATTTGCTACCATGTTGATGCATGATGAAAACCGATATGATATGTTGAAACAGTTATGGATCGTACCGGTAAGTAAAATGGGTTTACTATTTAGCAAGTTCTTTGTTGTATTGATCTATGGCATCTGTTTTATGTTATTGAATGTATTTGCATCTGTATTGTTTAGTGTGCTACCACATTATGTAGCATTTGACTGGGGTGATATCCTGCGTTTACTTGAACGAAGTATCGAAATTGCGGTATTGACAGCTGTTGCGATACTACCCGTCTTTGCGTTATCCGCTTCACAAAAAGGTTATATATTTCCTGTATGTGTAACGTTGATCTATGTATTTGCCGGTGTATTTATCACACCTGTAAATTCCTGCATACATCCTTTATCCTGCGTTTTTGTGATTATCGCAAGAAATGGGACACTTTCAGGTTTTACACTTCCACAGACGAATGTTTCCATTGCCTTGATCAGTCTTTGTATATGGGGCATAGCTTCTGTTTTATTTGCGAACATAAAGTTAAGCAAAAGAAAGTAAGGTGGAAGCATGCGGATATTATTATGGGCAGAATTTCAAAAACTCAAGCGTTCTAATATTGTTTTCATTACAATGCTTGCGACTGTTTTGATTGCAGTTATCGTTTATATCGGTGGTATTACAACATTATCAAATGAACAATTATCCATGGATTTAACTGGCTGGTATCTGACAACTACACAGGTATGGGCAACATTGTTTGTCCTGCCTGCCATGATTGCTCTTTTAGGAAGCTACATGATTTGTCGTGAGGAGCAGGAGGATACTATGAAATCTTTACGCCTCATTCCAGTTGATGAAACAAAGCTGACATTTGCGAAGCTGATCGTGACATTTATATTTTGTGTTCTCATATATTTATTGTTGTTTTTCATTACGCTTTTCATAGAGGTTTGCGTACATGTATCACATTTATCATGGGCACTAATCGGCAGCTTTTTCAAAATGTATCTGTTGGATGGGATTGGTGTATTCTTTGCTGTATCACCATTCATTGCGATTGCGCCCTATTTGAAAAAAAGTTATTGGGTATCCATGGTGCTTACGGAAATATATTCTTTTGCAGGACTGTTTATGAGTATGTCACAAACGTTAAAAACATTATATCCAATAACGGCTGTGTTTGGTATATCAGGTTATTATGATACAACCACACAAAGCTGGATATGTTCTCTTATCATATTATGGATATGTGGCTGTATATCAGGCATGTTAGTAAAAGGTTTACATCATGAAGAAATTGGTTAGAATAAGAAAAGGAAGATATTTAGCCGGTGTATGTGGTGGCATAGCAAAATTTTTTGATATCGATCCTAAGATAATACGTTTGTTGTTTGTATTGTTTACACTGGCTTATTCCAGTGGATTGATTGCGTATATTATTTTTATGATTGTCATGCCAAAAGAAACAAAATAAGATATTTTGCAAATTATTCCATAAAACTGTAAATTATTCCAAAAATATTTACGAATGAAAAGATGCGGGTTATACTGTAAACGTATTAAAGGTACAAAGAAAAAAGCTTATTAACAAATGGTTCATGAAACTGGCAAGAGGTAGGAAGAACATAATAAAGTATCTATCTTATCCAGCGTCAGGACAGTAATGGCCACTTGTGAAAAGGCTATAGAGAAACATCAAGAATGACAAAAACCGATTAGACTTGGAAGTATGCAGAACATACCAGAGCCAAGGACGTTGGGAATCATGTAGTCAGGAAGGATGACATCAAGGAAAAATCAAGCAGGTGAAAGCCATGAGGAACAATGTGTTGGAAATGGTGAAAGCCTAAGGCGTGATAAGAATTGATGAAAAAGTATCTATAGCAGCTGAAGGAACATGTGAAATGGTGAAACTGATCATAAAAGAGATGAGGAAACCAGAGAATATTAACATGACTTCAGCGCAATATAGAAAAGAAGAAATCGTTAAAGGGTTTCTTCTTTTTTTGTGAAAAATGTAATTTTTTTGTTTCATTTTGAATAAAAAACACATATAATAAAACCTGTCTATTATTTTTGAGGAGGAAATTGTTTTGAACACGTTTGTAAATGATTTAAAAAGGGAATTCAAGGGATATAATACACAGCGGTTTTTAAAGGATCTGCTGGCAGGATTTACAGTTGCGGCTGTTGCATTGCCACTTGCTTTAGCATTTGGTGTCAGCAGTGGTGCAGATGCTGCTGCAGGTATGATTACTGCGATTATCGCTGGAATCGTTATCGGAGGATTATCAGGGGCATCTTATCAGATTTCCGGACCAACCGGTGCTATGAGTGCTATCTTGATTGGCTTATCTGCCACATATGGTTTACAGGGAGTCTTTGTGGCATCTTTGATGTCAGGCATCATTTTGATGCTTGCTTCTGTATTTAAAGTAGGAAGAATTGTTTCATTTATTCCTTCAAGTGTTGTGACCGGTTTTACCAGTGGTATTGCGATCATTATTGCCGCAGGACAAATTGATAACTTCTTTGGGACAACATCATCTGGAACGAATCTGATTGAAAAACTGGCGTCTTATGGACAACTGGGGTTTTCTATTGATGGGATGACATTGTTGTTTGGTGCCATGGTTGTTGGTATTATGATCATATGGCCTAAAAAATGGCAAAGTGTGTTTCCATCTTCACTTGCGGCAATTCTAATTGCTTTAACTTTCCATATGCTCTTACCTTATGAGGTAAAAGAGGTAGGTGCAATTCCATCCACTCTGCTTCCGGATGTCCGCTTGTTTATGGATCAGATACCATGGTCAAATATGCAGAACCTGATAATGCCGGCTATAAGTATTGCTGCTTTGGGAATGATTGAATCCTTATTATGTGGGGCAAGTGCATCAAAAATGAAAAATGAACCCTTACATGCCGATCGTGAACTTTTGGCACAGGGGATTGGAAATACGATTTTACCATTCTTTGGTGGAGTACCTGCTACAGCAGCTATCGCTAGAACAAGTGTTGCCATTAAAGCAGGCGGACAGACACGTCTTGTATCGATGATTCATTCTCTTGTATTATTGGCATCTATGTTTTTGTTAGGACCTTATATGTCAAAAATACCCATGGCAGCACTTGCCGGTGTATTGATGATGACCGCATGGCGTATGAATGAATGGAAAGAAATTCATCACATGTTCGATAAAAAGCTGAAAACCAATCTGGCACAGTTTTTTACAACTATGATTGCGACCATTGTATTTGATTTAACAATCGCCATTTTCATTGGCATCTTAGTATCTTGTATTTTATTTATTGTGAATAATTCAGATTTATCTATCAGTGTAGAAGATGTCGATTTTAAGCGATTAGATAAAGATTTAAAATATTCACATGAACAAACCAAACTGATATACTTAAGTGGTCCAATGTTTTTTGCGACACAAGGAAAAATCAAGCAGGTATTAAAAGCGTCTATCACAGAAGCAGAAGCATTAATTTTCTCTATGCGTGGAGTTCCATCTATTGATCAAAATGGTGTACAGGAGTTAAATGATATCGCCACAGGCTGTAAAAAACAGCATATTCGTGTTATATTATGTGGTGTAAGTGCATCTGTCATGAATCAATTAGAACGCTATGAAATACTAGAAAGCTTTGATAATATCGTATGGGATGCGATTGAAGCAATTACTTATTTAGATGGCATTTACCATGAAGAAGAAAGGAGTATATGATGAATATACGATTTGCGAAAATAGAAGATGCACAGGCAATTTTAGATATCTATGCATATTATGTAAAACAGACGCAGATCACGTTTGAATATGATGTACCATCCTTACAGGAATTTCAAACACGTATGAGTGATATCATGAAGGATTATCCTTATCTGGTATTAGAAGAAGATGGACATATCATCGGATATGCTTATGCGCATCGTATGTTTCAAAGAAAGGCATATGACTGGGATGTTGAATTATCACAATACTTTCACAAGGAGTATACATCCAAAGGCTATGGTAGTATCCTGTTTCAGGCAATGATCGATATCTTAAAACTGCAGGGTATAAAAAATGCATACAGTCTGATCACACTTCCAAATGAAAAAAGTGAAGGCATGCATCAAAAATATGGTTTTGAAAAGTGTGGCGTATATCATAAGACAGGTTATAAACACGGCCGTTGGCTGGATGTGGGAGTTTATGAAAAAAATCTATTGCCATATGATGATCCTAGTCCTGTCATATCCATACAGAATTTAAATAGAATACAATTAGAAAAGATGTTGTCCGCATATCAAAAATGATGTGTCAGGACAACATCTTTTTCTGTTCTTCGACATATACTTGTGAATGGTGATGATATGAAAAAATGGGGTTGTATCTTATTATGTTTACTGATCCAGTGCAGTGTTGTACATGCGGACAGTTATTGTGTATTAAGCGAAGATGATAATACAGTGATTGAAGAAAAAGATATGAATGAACCACAAAGTGTTGCAAGTATCTCAAAAATCATGACAGCAATCGTCGCAATAGAAGAAGGCGATTTAAAAGAAACATGGAATGTAGGGGATGAAATCAAACTGGCAAATGGCAGCAGTATCTACTTAAAAGCAGGCCAACAAGTCAACCTGCAGGATTTATTATATGGATTGATGTTACGCAGTGGAAATGATGCGGCAGTTGCGATTGCGACACATGTCAAAGGAAATGTGGATGATTTCGTGAAAGAAATGAATAAAAAAGCCAGACAAATTGGCATGCTGAATACCACATTTCATAATCCAAGCGGATTAGATGAAGAAGATGGAGGAAATATTTCAACGGCTTATGATATGGCAATATTAATGAGCTATGCGATGAAAAATGATGATTTTCAGAAAATTACAGGCGCTAAATATTATACAAGTACATGGAACTACCGCTGGAAAAATAAAAACCGTTTATTATTTGAATTTCCATTTACCACAGGAGGCAAAACTGGCTTTACAAAAAAGGCCGGAAGAACACTTGTCACAACCGCCAGTCATGATGGTGTAAACAGTGTGGTTGTGACACTTAGAAGCAGTGATGACTTTGCATTTCATGAAAGTAAACACCAGGAGGTCTTTGAAAAATATAAAACTGAAGTGCTGCTGAATAAAGGAACCTATTGTATTGGGAAAAAACAGATTCAAGTGGATACGGATATCGCTGTAAGCCTTCAAAAAGATGGTAAAGATACCTTGCAGGTAAAAAGTCATGTAGAGAAAAATAATTTTGTGGTGGAAGTCATTAAAAATAATGTCAGTAATGTTTATAGCTATCCTTTACAAAAGGTGAAAGGAGATCAGTCATGAATTTTTTATGGGTTGTCATGATTCTTGGAAGTATTGCGTATGCATTAGCAAATGGAGATGTGAATATCATCAATGATGTATTTGTGAACGTTGGCAAAGATACCTTTGATTTTGTGATTCCATTGTTATGTGTCACAGTATTTTGGAACGGTGTATTATATGTCGCAAGGGAAGCAGGCATTATTCATTTTGTGGAACGTTTGATGCATCCACTTTTAAAATGGCTGTTTCCAGATTTGAAACATGATGAAGAAACACTTGGCTATGTCGCAACCAATGTCGTTGTTAATATGGTAGGACTTGGTTCAGCGGCCACCCCTGTTGGATTAAAAGCAATGGAAGGTATGCAAAAACATAATGAACAAAAAGATACAGCAACCCGCTCTATGGTGACCTTTCTAGTATTAAATACAGCAGGAGTAACTTTATTCTCTACAACCCTTGTCGCTATGCGCTCCAGTTTTCATTCCATAGATGTTATGGGATTTTTACCATATGCCATCGTGTCCACATTATTCGCAAGCTTTATAGGAATCATGGTCGATCGCTGGTGGAATTATCATGAATAAAACAGATTATATCATGCCCTGTATTGTATTAGTCATCTTTGTGATTGCATTTTTTCGCCATGTCAAAGCATATCCTGTATTTACTCAAGGAGTCAAAGATGGATTATCTTTGTTTATGGATATCTATCCTGCCTTGCTTGCGATGATGTTTGCGATTACTTTACTTAGAAAAAGTGGCCTGATGGACATGATTTGTAACTTTATGTCATCTATGATCAAAGGCATACCTTCTCAAATATGGCCGATGGTATTCTTTCGTCCAATATCAGGTAATGCCTCCTTAGCAGTTCTTGCGGACATCTTTCAAACATGTGGTGTAGATTCCTTAGCAGGGAATATGGCCAGTATTATTCAAGGTTCTACCGATACAACGTTTTATGTAATTACCCTTTATTTCTCCAGCGTAGGTATTAAAAAAATAAAAAATGCATTATCGATTGGGTTGATTGCGGATGTTGCGGGTATCTCTATGGCAATTCTTTTAACAATGCTGTTTTTTGCATGAATATGAATATACTTTATACTTCTATAATTCGTAAGAAATGAAACACTCTATCATTAAAAACAGTGAAAAAAGCTATGAAAACGCTTGCAATAGTATCTCTTTTTAAGTATAATTATCTTAGAAAAGTATTTGTATATCAAATCAAGAAGGGAGCAGTTTATGAAAAAAGAAATATGATTTATTTGCTGGCTGTAGCAGGTATCTTATGCGCTATGACAAATGTAGATGCAACTTCTTTCCGTATTACTAAGGTAGAGTCTTTAAGTGGTACAGGCAATAAAGTAGTGACAAAAAGTTCTGATACAAAATCATGGAATGCAAATTTTGCAAGTGATGGTAAGACAAATACAATGATTCTTTATATGTATGACAATCCATCTACTACTTTATTAGGAGATACCATTATCGCAGTAGAAGGTGGAGGTACTGTTACTCAACCAGCTCGCGGAAAAAAGGGTCAATCTGTAAAAGTTGTTTGGAGAGATTATGATGGTAATTTTGCAAGTTACACTTGCAATGGAACTGTTAATGTATATTAATATTAGAAAATAAGCAATCTTTTGATTGCTTATTTTCTAAATTCATTTGGAGGTTATTATGATACAAAATTTAAGGAAAGATATATATTTGATTATACATAAAAAAATATTTATGATGATGTTGATAGGATTAACGATTCTATTAACTTATATTTCATTAAATGATATTACTGATGTATTTTCTAAAGGATACTCTTATCAACATCATTTTATTATTGGAGCTGATTATGTAAAAACTGCATTTAAAAATGGCTTGTTTTATTTGATACCGTTGATTGTCGTGTTTCCATTTGCGGATACATGGCTGAATGAAAAAAATATGATAGATGTTTTATTCACAAGAGTGGATAAACGTAAATATTTCGTTTCAAAATATATGGTAAGTTTTATCTCAGGTTTTCTTTTATTGTTCATACCATTGCTTATTAGCTTTCTTGCAGAAGCGGTAATGCTTGATTTTCATACGCATGAATTGACGATGCTCAGCTATTTTACTAGTGAAAATAATTACATAGATTTAAATCAATGGGTTACTTTTTTTAAATTATACTTAAATCATCCATATGTATATATGTTACTGTTTTTTTTTGATTATATCCACATTTGGTGGATTATGTGCAATGTTGGCATTTTCAATCAGTTTAGTATGTAGACAAAAGGTGTTTACGTATGTAAGTGGATTTGTTTTGTCTATTATCAGTGCAATTGTTGCTTCTTTTTTTTATGATCCTTATGGGAAATGGTTTTTTCAGGCATTGATATCACCAAATAACTATCATGGGGAAGTTACTCCTGTTGTTTATCTTATGTTTTTAATTTTCTTTCTTGTTTTGATATTTGGTTTATTTATAATATATGTGAGGAGGGATCCTCTTGAATAAAAGTGATTACATATATAAATCGAAAGCAATAGATGTTATTTTTTTCTTTCTTTTAGGATTGATAGTTGTTTATCGATGGCGAATCGGTTTAGGCGGAGAAAAAACTGTAGAGTTCTTTTTTGAAGGGATGCAGTTTATGATTCTTCCAATCATTATTTGTTACTTGTTTTATCGTGTGAATCGATATTATCAGAATATATTTTGTCAGATACGATATAAAGATATAAACGAGTGGAGAAAAAGGTATTTATTGGATTGTATACTTGCTAGTGTGTTTTTGATAAGTATCTATTACTTGATTCTATTTGTTTGTTGTTTTACGATGACAATAAGTTATATAAGATATGTTTTGATCTTGTATGTACAGACCCTATTACTGTTTATTTTATTCTCACAGATCAATCATCAATGTGGTGTAATGAATAAAACAAGTTTATCATACTGCTTATGCATTGTTCTTGGGGTAGGATATACACGACTATTTTCTATTATGCCTCAATATTATAATTTTTATGAAGTAGATAATGAAGGATATCTTACAATGTTTCTTCTTATTACGGCAGTTATTTTACTTTTGAATATATTTGTTATGGTTTTGAAATGGAAATGGGAATACATTCGTGGCTTAAGCAAAGATGTTTTCATAATTGTGATTGCAATAGCATTATTCATGCTTCAAAATCAGTTTTACGCAAATTTTTATATGATAGAATCGCTAGGATTTCCTGATGTGTTTTTTTATTAGCGTGACAGAAATCATGCTGCCATTACTTGTATGGGCTATGTCAATTGTTGTTCTTGTGACTGCAACATTACAAGTTATGTTAAAAAATTATCGCTCGCATTTATTGTTTTATGCGATTCGTATGCAAAACAGAAGCAAATGGCTAGTAAAGACATTTATGAAAGGCTGCTTGATATTGATTGTATTATTGATTGTGAAATATGGCGTAAATGAACTGTTTCATACAAATAATATATCATTTGTATGGTTCCTTTTAGAAGGCTTTTTTAGGATACAAATTTTAGCATTGTTCATGTTTTTGATATATCAGGTGTATAAAAACACAAAACTGTTTAGTTATGGATTGATCATGATGATCATCGTTACATTCTTTGCTATTACAACAGGAAGTGGAGCAGATATCATTTTGATGAGGACACATGATATTGGAACAATATGCATATTAGGTATCTTGATGTTTGCTTTGTTAGCAGGCAATTGTTATGCGGTGAATCATCTAGATTATTACTAGGAGGATAAGAAAATGAAGATAAATGTTGAAAATGTTAGTAAAGTAATAAAAGGTCAATGTATTTTTCAAAATGTTAATGTAGAAATGGATTCTGGAAAGATTTATGGCTTTGTGGGGTATAATGGGTGTGGAAAAACAATGTTACTACGTATTATCAGTAATTTAGTAAAACCGAGTGAAGGAGAATTGTTTTTAGATGATACTCCATATCGTAATATTCATCAGATGCCTAAAATTGGAATCGTATTAGAGAAACCTGATTTTTTTAATGAATTAAGTGGATTAGAAAATTTGGAAATGTTAGCAAAAATACGGAATGAAATTGGAAACGATGAAATTATGAATGCAATTAAGAAAGTAGGACTCTTTACACAAGAAAATAAAAAAGTTGGGAAATACTCATTAGGAATGCGCCAACGATTAGGAATTGCACAGGCGATTATGGAAAATAACGATATATTGATTTTAGATGAAATTACAAGTGGATTAGATGAAGATGGTGTGGCAATGATTTATAATATTTTGAACGAAGAAAAAGAAAAAGGAAAATTGATCATGATCACTTCACATAATCGTATAGATATAGAAAATCTATGTGATGTAACATATAAATTTAACAATGGGACGGTTCAGTTATATGAAACAGGTGAATAAATTATTTCTTCTTTTTCTGGCAGTTATAATTGCTATATTTACGTATGCCTATATGGCAGGTAAAGATTTAGAATCAAAAACATTCACTGGTCTATCTGATATAAAAGAAATGATGGTATTAAATGATAATGCAGGAAGTGAAGGAGATGACCCTTTAACTTCTGTGGAAAACAGAATATATGATAAAGATGTAAATACCATGAAGCAATTATATGAGAAAAGTGATGTCATCGCAAAAGTAACTTTAAAAGGGCGTTCACAGGCAATTAATACAATGTGTAGTCAAGTAGAAGTATTGGATATTTATAAAGGAAAGCAGAATATTGATGATAGTTCTATTCAGGTATATGAACCATTTGGTATTCTTTATACTGGTGATAAACAGGAAATGCTAAAAATATTTGGCGCATGCTTACCAATGCGTGAAAATGAAGAATACATTTTATTCTTAAGAAAGGAAATGGATGGAAAATATAATTTCGTGTCAGGATTATATGGGAAATATCATGTTGATGGTGATGCTTATTTAAAAACCGATGGAAGTGAGCCTTCTGTTGAAAAAATTCTTGAAAACGATATGTTAGATTTCTATATGAGTGAAGAAAAAAAAGCACAAATTGATGAAGAACTAGCAATTGGTGGTTTAGATAAAGAAGCTGCATTAACGGAATTAAAGTCCTACGAACGTTTAGAAAAGCTAAAAGAAACAAGAGCAAACATACGTTCGCAATTTTCTGCATATGGCATCGCTTCATGATGTAAAACAATGAGAGTATAGTGGCTTGCATTGTTTTTTTTATAAAATCTTTTACAATTTACATCATTTCGTGTACAATTAAGCAGTGAGGTGTCAGATATGGAACGTTTACAGAAAGTAATAGCACAGGCAGGAGTTGCATCCAGAAGAAAAGCGGAAGAAATGATCGCACAAGGACGTGTCAGCGTCAATGGAGAAATCGTGTCTGAAATGGGATATAAAGTAAAAAAAGGAGATTACATTGAAGTTGATGGAAATCCAATTGAAAAAGAAAATAAAGTGTATTTTTTAATGAATAAGCCTAAGAAAACCATGTGTACATCAAATGATGAATTTGACCGTACATGTGTAGTGGACCTGATTCATTGTAAAGAACGTATTTTTACTGTAGGTCGATTAGATTATGATACCAGTGGTGTTTTGATTTTAACCAACGATGGAGATTTCGCAAATGCAATCATTCATCCCCGTTATCACATTCCCAAGGTTTATAATCTGACAATCAATGGAATTTTAACGATTGAAGATATGAAAAAAATCAAAAATGGAATCATTTTAGATGATGGTACAAAGACCTTACCGGCAAAATTCAAGTTTACGGAAAAAGATAAAGAAAAGAATCAGTGCAGTTTTGATTTGACGATTTGTGAAGGCAGAAACCGTCAGATCAAACGAATGATGGAAGCTCTTGGATATGAAGTACGTCGTCTGCATAGAAAACAGATTGCTTTTTTACATTGTAGTGATTTAAGACAGGGAGAATACCGTATCTTAAAACCTTTTGAGGTTAAACAATTGCGTTCTCTTGCGGAAAAAGGCGAAATGAAAAATAAATAACAGGGACATTCCCTGATTTTTCATGTATTAGGAATTGAGGTGTAGATATATGCAGCAGTATTTTATTGATACGATCGCGCATATGAATGATCAGATAGCTTTAAACACAGAACAATCCCATCATATTACACATGTTTTACGTATGCGGGAAGATGATGTGATACGTATCGTGGATACATCTTCACAGATGTATTTTGCTCATATTCATATCGATGGGAAGCATGTGTTCGCACATATTGATGAGATGATTGAAGATCATACAAAGAATAAAGTACATATCACACTGGCACAAGGCTTGATTAAGAAGGAAAAGTGGGATTTTCTATTACAGAAAAGTGCAGAATTAGGTGTTGATTGTATCCTGCCTTTTATCTCCAGCCGTACGGTTGTGAAGATGAAAGATGAAAAAGCAGATAAAAAGCGTCAGCGATATGAAAAGATCCTTCAAGAAGCCTGTGAACAATGTAAACGTAGTACATTGGTAGAATTTCAGGATACAGTTGATTTAAAAAAAATAAAAGATGTAGAAGCAGATTTGAAACTGATTGCTTATGAAGATGCTGATCATCAAAGTGAACATTTGTATCAGGTATTGCAACAGCATAAAAATATTTCTTCTGTATTGGTGGTTGTGGGCAGTGAAGGCGGTTTTTCTATAGAAGAAGTGGAACAATTGGAAGCAAGTGGTTTTATCCGCGTGTCTTTAGGCGCAAGGATATTACGTGCAGAAACTGCTGCTATTTCACTCATCAACAACATTGCTTTCTTTTATGAGATGGTGGGGGATCAATCATGAAGACGCTTGTGGAATTTTTGAATAAAACATATGATCAAAAATTAGAGAATCATAAAGAATATAAAAAAACGTTAAAAGAAATGAAAAACTTTTTGACAGAAAATAAAGTAACCTGTTCAAAAAGTGATGATATTGATTGTATACATTATGAAATTTATGTGTCATCCATCAAAAATAAACAGCATTTTGAAGAAGTATTTTTTGATACGTATGTGAAAATGTATGATTATTGGTATGATTTGACATATAAAGAACGTAAACAACAGATGAACGTGGATATTGATGCCTGTAAGCAGGATATGAAGCATTTCATGTATGAAGAGGAAGAAATCTTTATGCCATGTTTCGATTCACGTATGAATCATTTATATAATACGGAAATCGTTTTACTGGATTTAAAACAGTATCATACATTTATCCGTGATTTTGAAAAGGAAATCAAAGATGATCTTTATGGCGTATTGCCATATGAAAATGGTTTTACAAGTACACAGGTATATGCCCAGATGGGAGATAGCTTTGTGGTGTATCAGCCAATGGTTCATCGTTTCTATTGTTTTTTACATGGCCATTATGCCAGCTGCTTGTCCCTTGATCCTAAAATGCAGAATATAGATGAAAAAGAACTGCGTATGGCAGCAATGCTGTTTTTGCTGGGACGTGAGGAGGATCTTGCCCAAATGCTGATAGAAAGTACTTTGATTCCTGATAAAATGAAGAAAAAAATCAGTAAATTACTGGAAAAGCAGGCAAAAAGGAATAAAAATAATACCTAGAAACCTTTTCAAGCGATATGATTTAGAGTATAATCAACACTAAGGAGTGAGTGCATGACTACATTTGCGATTGCGACATTGGGATGTAAAGTAAATACATATGAATCCCAGGGTTATGAAAGTGCATTGTTAGATAAAGGATATGAAGAAGTATCCTTCAAAGATAAAGCCGATATTTATATTATTAATACCTGTGCAGTAACCAATACGGCAGGTGCAAAAAGCAGACAGAAAATCCATCAGGCACATGCGGCCAATCCAAACGCTATCATTGCGGTGGTTGGTTGTTATGTACAGACATCAAAAGATGCAATGGAAGCGATGGAACATGTCGATATTATTGTTGGAAGTGATGGGAAGAGTCAATTGGCAGATATGATTGAACATGCTCTAATACATAGAGATAAACAGATCATGCTGCATGATGTGCGCCAGGTAAAGGCTTTTGAAGCCCTTCCTATTCATAAATTTGAACATCAGACAAGAGCATTCTTGAAGATACAGGATGGCTGTAATCAGTTTTGCAGCTATTGTATCATTCCCTATGCACGTGGTGCTGAGCGTTCTTTAAAGGAAGAAGAAGCATTACGTGTTGCTACGGATCTGGTAAAAAATGGACATTTGGAAATTGTATTAAGTGGTATTCATACGGGTCGTTATGGTCGTGATATCCATACAAATCTTTTACATTTGATGAAACGTATGGTAAATGAAATCGATGGATTAAAACGTATTCGTATTTCATCCATTGAAATGAATGAGCTGAGTGATGAATTGTTAATGTATATGAAAGAAGAACCAAAAATAGCACGTCATTTACATATACCGATTCAAACCGCAAATAACACTGTATTGAAGAATATGAATCGTCCTTATGATGTGGAATGGTTTAAACAGCGTGTGGCATATATTCGTTCTTTAATGCCGGATATTTCCATATCCACGGATGTAATTACCGGTTTCCCTCAGGAAAGTGAAGAAGAATTTGCGGATACCATGAAGAATATCAAAGAAATCAATTTCTCTTTTCTGCATGTGTTTCCATTCAGTAAACGTGACAATACCGTTGCGGCAAAGATGAGTGGGCATATTGAAAACAAAGTAAAAAAAGAACGTGCGGGAAAACTGATTGAAATAAGTAAAGAACTCTACGATAACTATAAAGAACGCTTTATTGGCAAAGAAGTAGATGTATTGTTAGAAAAAATGGAAGATGGCTATTTATTTGGGCATACCAGTGAATATCTGCCGGTTTATGTCAAAGGAAATCCTGAAGATCTCCACAAAATGAAGAAAGTTGTCATTCAGACATTTGAAAACGATAAGCTTTATGCAGTTTAAGGAGGCATCTTACATGAAACTGTCACAGATGTTTGATAATGCGCCGGATATAGAAATTGGCGGATTATGTATTGATTCAAGAAAAGTCAAAAAAAATGATATGTATTTTTGTATGGAAGGCATGGTACATGATGGGCATGAATTTATTGATGAAGTCATTGATAAAGGTGCTGTATGTATTGTTCATACCAAACCTGTTGAAAATACACGAAAAGGCGTTGCGTACATCAAGGTAGAAAATGTAAACAACACGCTGAATATCCTTGCCAGTAAGTTTTATGGCTATCCAAGTCGGAAACTGAAAGTATTTGGTGTAACTGGCACAAACGGAAAAAGTACGATTACAAGCATCATAAAGGATGTATACAGTCATTTTGAACCATGTGGCTATATCGGTACGATTTCCATCAGTTATGGAGATGTGGTTTTGCCACCTAGTTTAACGACACCAGATGCGATTTTGATACATAAGACATTAAAAGATATGCTGGATGCGAAGATGAAGGCAGTGGCTTTGGAAGTCAGCTCTCATGGATTAGAACTTGGACGTGTACAAAGTGTTGATTTTGATGTTGCGATATTTTCCAATCTGACATATGATCATTTGGATTTTCATGGAACGATTGAAAATTATTTTGAAGCGAAAAAGAAATTGTTTACCAATTTAAAACCGGATGGCGTTGCTGTATTGAATATGGATGATGCATACTTTGAACGTTTAAAAGAAGCGTGCAGTGCACGTGTTGTGACATATGGTATTGAAAAAGACGCAGACTATCGTGGCAGTGAGATTCAGATTGGAACGGATGGTTCCAGTTTTATCCTGTATCATGATGGAAAAGAATACCCAGTAAGAACCAATCTGGTGGCAATGTATAACATTTCCAATTTGTTGGCAGCGATTGCGGCTATGGCAGAAAGTGGTATCCCATTAGAAGAAATTTTACCATACGTCAATTCTTTGACACAGGTAGATGGAAGAATGGAACGAATCGATGAAGGACAGTTGTTTAATGTCATCGTAGATTTCGCACATACCCCGGATGGTTTGGAAAAGGTATTTGAATATGCGAAGAGTATCACGGAAGAGGGCCATGCGATTATTTCTGTATTTGGTTCTGCAGGAAAACGTGATACCAAGAAACGTAAGGTGTTTGGAGAGATTGCGGATCGTTATTGTGAAAGTATTATTTTAACTGAGGATGATCCACGTGATGAAGATCCAAGAGATATCGCCAATGAAATCAAAAGCGGTATTGAACACACCAATAACATTTTTATTGAAGATCGCTATGCAGCAATTCGTCAGGCTATTGAAAGTGCCAATGTTGGCGATACGGTACTGATTCTTGGAAAAGGGGATGAGGTATTTATGTATCGTGAATTTGGCAGAGAGCCATGGATGGGTGATAACCATGTCGCTCGCCACTGTATTAGAAAATACTGTTTGGGACTTGAAGATGACGAAGAAAAGCTGTAAGGGATATAGGAAGTAACGCTTTTAAAGAAAAAAACTTTGAAAAATCTCATCAAATGTACAAAATTAGTTGCATTTTTCAAATGTTTTCAGTATAATAGTGTTGCTTGCATCAGAAGGGAGGGTAAATCATGCCGAAAGTAGTATTAAAAGAAAACGAAGTTCTTGATGATGCTTTACGTAGATTCAAACGCCAAGTGTCAAGAAATGGAACCCTTGCTGAAGCTCGCAAAAGAGAGTTTTATGTAAAACCAGGCGTACGCCGTAAATTGAAATCAGAAGCTGCACGTAAAGCACGTCGCGGTAAATAAGAAGAAGGAAACTTCTTCTTTTTTTATGCCAGATGGTCAACAATGCATAGGATAGTGTAGAGGCGTATCTTTTGTGGATGGATAAATATGTGTAAAATTTATAAAAACATATATTGACAAATAAAAAAAGATACAGTAAGATAAAAACACTTATAAAAAAATGTGGATCAGAAGGAGTATAAAGAATTTCGCCATCAGCGAGCTGATACAGAGTGGAAGGTCAGCGGTAAGAAATCTTTAGAAGCGCATCTGGGAGTGTCCCTTTGAAAACAGTAGAAGGGGTCGTCTGTCTTACGTTACAAGGCTAAAGATCTTTTGTGGGATACAGAAGATGAAACAGAGTGGTACCGCGATACGTCGCCTCTAATCGAGGCGGCGTTTTATTTTTATAAGGAGAAAGGAAGATCAATATGAAACAAATAAAAAAATTGTTAACGATTCTAAGTGTGCTGGCAATCATTTGTGTAAACATGCCAATCATTCATGCAGAAGACGATAACACACAAAAAGGCGAGGGCGACCTTTTACAACAGATTTTAGACCGTGGCGAATTAATTGTCGGTACATCACCAGACTTTCCACCAATGGAATTTATTGATACAACCAAAACAGGACAGGATCAGTATGTTGGCTGTGACATTGAACTTGCAAAATATATCGCTGATTCTTTAGGCGTTAAGCTGACAATCAAAGCAATGGACTTTGATGCAGTACTTGCCAGTGTAACAACCAAACAGATTGACCTTGCAATCACTGGTATTACAAAAACACCTGCCCGTGAAGATTCTATGGAAATGAGTGATTCTTACTTTGATGAAGAAGGCGAATCCGGCTGGCAGGGTATCCTGATCAAAGAAGATAAAAAAGATGTATACACTTCTTTGGATACATTAAAAGGCAAAAAAATCGCAGTACAGGCAGGCAGCCTGCAGGACTTATATGTCAGTGAACAATTGCCTGATGCAAAGAAACAGTATATCACACAGTTAAATGATGCGATTGAATTATTAAACAACGGTACCGTTGATGCAGTCGCAACAGCTTATGGAACTGGCCAGGACTTTGTAAAACAAAAAAGCGGCTTGTATATTGGAGAAGAACTGTTATTCACATTAAACAAAGATTATACAGGTAATCGTATCGGTATTCCAAAAGGTGAAACAGCATTGTTGTATCGTGTGAATGATATCATCAAAGATGTCAAAGACAAACACCTTTATGAAGAATGGTATCAGACAGCTTTAAATTATGACAAACAGAAAATCGAAGGAAACTATTTACAACGTGTGGCACAGATCTTCAGCATTTACTGGCCAAAATTCTTGACAGGCCTTGCTGCTACATTAGGTCTTGCCCTTATCACTGTCATTGGAGGTACACTGCTTGGAACGATCCTTGCACTTGTAAAATTATCTAAGAATAAATTTGTGAAGTTTCTATCCAGTGCATATGTAGAAATCATTCGTGGTACTCCATTATTACTACAGTTATGGCTGTTTGTAACGATATTTGCGATGTTTGGAAACGATCAGATGATCGTCAGTGTCATTACCGCACTTGTAATCAATTCCAGTGCATATGTCGCAGAAATCATTCGTGGTGGTATCATGTCTGTGGATAAAGGACAATGGGAAGCTGCGAAGAGTCTTGGTATGAGCAATCAGCATATGATGGTGAAAATCATTTTCCCACAAGCATTTAAGACAATTCTTCCATCTCTTGGTAACGAATTTATCATGATGGTAAAGGAAACATCTCTTGCATCTACTTTCTATATCGGAGAATTGATGACTGCCAACAATGTTGTAAAAACCGCAACATATTTCTCACTTGAAACATTAACGATTACTGCCATAATTTATTTCGTGGCTACATTTACTTTAAGCAAACTGGTAAATTATATGGAAAGGAGGCTGAGTGTCAGTGACTAGTCAAGCATTGATCAAAGTTGAAAATCTAACAAAAAGTTTTGGTGACCTGGAAGTATTAAAAGGCATCAATGAAGAAATACATGAAGGGGAAGTTGTAAGTATCATCGGACCTAGTGGTTCAGGAAAAAGTACATTCCTTCGTTGTTTAAATCTATTAGAAGTGCCAACTGATGGTAAAGTGATTTTTGAAGGTGTCAATATCGCAGATAAAAGTGTGAATATTGATACACACCGTCAAAAAATCGGTATGGTATTCCAGCACTTCAATGTATTCCCACATTTGACTGTATTAGAAAATATTACCATTACCCCGACTCTAGAATTAAAAATGCCAAAAGAAGAAGCTGAAAAGCTAGGCTGTGAATTACTTGCGAAAGTCGGCCTGCTTGATAAAAAGGATGAATATCCAAGAAAACTATCTGGTGGACAAAAACAGCGTTTGGCAATCGTACGTGCCCTTGCCATGCATCCGGATGTCATTTTATTTGATGAGCCTACCAGCGCATTAGACCCAGAAATGGTAAAAGATGTACTGGATGTTATCAAAGGTTTGGCAGATCAGGGAATGACGATTGTAATCGTTACTCATGAAATGGCATTTGCGAAACAGATCAGTGATCGTGTGTTGTTTATGGATGGTGGTTATATCCAGGAACAGGGAACACCTGATCAGATCTTCAATCATCCACAGAATCAAAGAACGATTGAATTCTTAAGTAAAGTATTATAAAACAAATGGAATCCTCATGATGAGGGTTCTTTTTTTAGACTTTACAATATTATAAAAAGTGTTATCATGAAATTAACAGATATAGATAGAATAACAGGCAAGGAGCGATAATATGAAAATTTCTGAGATTATGAAAACCGGAACATATATTCCAGCAGGTTTTAAGATAAATGATATGATATACGATGCAGCTTATCCTTTTCCATTATTGAGTGTTGATATGAATGATGAACGTATTTTGATTTCAGCGCCACTTCATACAGATGCTTTTATCGCTTATCCTAAGAAAGAAGAAATCTGCATACCATTTGATCAGGTAAAGACCATACGCTGTCATGCCCAGAAATGGTATGGAGGACCTTTACATAAACCGTATACAGATTTGTTTCGTTTTCCTATCATTGTAGATATTGAACTTTTGAATCACACAACATACAAATTCAGAAATAATGCTTTGATTATGATCTATGATATTTACCAGCTGATACAGGATAAAAATATTGTATTTGTTGATGAGAAGCATCTGCTGAAGATGTTAAAGAAAATAAACACAAAGCAAAGTGCATTAAATATTGATATTGCAGTTGTGGAAGTATTAGCGCCTATTGCAGAACAATTTGAATTAATCGCATAAAAATACAAAAAGAAAAGCTTTAGAGTATGTGTATGATGCATACTCTTTTTTCTATAGATCATATCATCATAAGGGTTTAAATTTAACAAAAATATTACAAAACCATCCTTTTCTTTACATTATAATAAAATGGTAAAGGAAGGTGAGAAAGAACTGGCATAACATCACATAAAAAAACATACCTTGTATAGAGGTGAGTGTATGCTTTCCATAGAAAATAATAAGATTATGATGGAACATTATACGGAACTTGTTTCCGTTACATCTAGCTTTGTAAGTGTACGTTTTAAAGATTACAAACTGCATGTATCCGGTAAAGACTTAAAAATATTGGCATTAGAGGCAACTGAAATTTATATGGCAGGAAAGCTGGAAAGCATCGAGTTTGTTTATGAAAAATAAGAAATCAATCGGACTGGATCAATGGAAACTATATGGTTCACTTTTACATGTCTTACAAATTGCCTCCCGTTTTCATATTGCGATGTACGATGCACAAGAATATAAAGGCTATGTCATTGTCTATGTGCCGGTATATGAGCGCCATATCATCTTTGCACATTTTGAAAACTGTGAACATCTATGTACCACAGGAATGTTAGGCTATCTGTTTCGTTCTTTGAAAAAGCCAGCCAGGGTGGCAGGAATCATATGTGCTGTTATTTTATGGTATGGATTATCTCATATGGTATATGCAATCGATATCAAAGGCGAAGATGATGAAAGCCGGGCGCTGATTCAAAAAACATTGAAAGATATGCAGATTGTGGTCCCTTTTTATGAAAAAGATACAGCACAGTTAAAAACGGATCTAAAGAAAAAACTGGAAAATAAAATTGCATGGCTGGAAATTGAGAAAAAAGGCAGTCGCTATCAAATCTCGTATACACCAAAAGAATTCGCCATCATTGAACAGCTGAAGCATGAAGAACTTATCGCCCGATGTGATGGTGTGATACAGCGTTTTGATGTCTTGCATGGCAACAAGCTCCATAAGGTCAATGAATTCGTGCATAAAGGCGATGTCCTTGTTTCTAATGTGATTGATACATCTAGCAACAGTAAAGAAGAACTGTTTGTAAAGGGTAGAGTATTTGCTTATACATGGAAAGATGTACATGTCCAAATGAAGGATGATAAAATGCCCAAGGCATTTCAGTATTATATGCTGTTATTTCAGGCAAGAGATAAAATCAGCGAACAAATGAAGAAAGATGATTCACTCTATAAGGAAAATATTTTGCAATTCTCCAAAGAAGCGGGTAAAATAAACATGGTAGTACATTACACACTGATTCAGGATATTACCACGCCTTGAATGTGAAGGAGAATTTATGGACAGAAAATATACAATAGAAGTAAGCGATAAAGATATGAACCAGATCGTAAAGTTATGTGGACCAAATGATAAACATTTAGATGTAATTCGTGAAGCATTCACATGCCAATTGACTTTACGCGATAACCAATTTGTGATCCTTTGTGAACAAGAGGATACCATAAACAAAATCAAAGAAGTTCTACAGGCATTGTTTGACATGATGGATCAACATATCGATCTTAGTGAACGAGATGTGGATTACTGTTGCCGTTTGGCAAAGCTTGGCAAAATCAAAGAAATCGGCAATACGTATCAACAGCCGGTAGGAAAAACCATCAATGGAAAAATGATTTATCCTAAAACGATTGGTCAGCGCCAGCTGCTTCAGGCAATGCGTCATGCGGAAATCGTATTTGCCACAGGAGTTGCTGGTACGGGGAAAACCTATCTGGCTGTTGTCTATGCAGCCAATCTTTTGAAAAAAGGAGAAATCAAAAAAATCATACTAACCAGACCAGCCGTAGAAGCCGGGGAAAATCTAGGCTTTTTACCGGGTGATTTAAAAGAAAAAGTAGATCCATACTTACGTCCATTATATGATGCATTATATGATACCTTAGGCAATGAACAGGTAGAAAAGCTTCTAGAAAAAGAAGTGATTGAAATTGCACCATTAGCGTATATGCGTGGAAGAACATTAGATAATGCATTCATTATTCTGGATGAAGCACAGAATACCACCAGAGCGCAGATGAAAATGTTTTTGACCCGTATGGGATTTCATTCCCGTATTGTGATTACCGGAGATGTAACACAGATCGATTTGATCAAAAAACGTGACAGTGGACTGTTAAACGCAAAACAGCTGTTATATGGTATTGAGGGTATCTCCTTTGTGGAACTTACAAGTCTTGATGTTGTACGTCATCCACTTGTTCAAAAGATCATTGAACGTTATGAGAAGGAGGAAGAAGGGTATGGCGAAGATTTTATTAATCGAAGATGAAGAAAACATCCGTAAGATCATAGCTTATGATTTAATAAAAAGCGGATATGATATCACCGAATGTGGGGATGGAAAAGAAGCCATCGAGCAAGTCATGAAGGAAGATTTTGATGTATTGATCATTGACTGGATGTTGCCACATTACAGTGGCATTGATATTGTTAAGAAATTACGCAGTGAAGGAAAAGACAGTATCATGATCATGCTGACAGCAAGAGATGATGAGTCAGATATTCTGTATGCCTTTGAACAAGGTGTAGATGATTATGTAACAAAGCCATTTTCACCAAGGGAACTGCTTGCACGTGTCAATGCACATTTAAAACGCCAGCAGAAGAAACAGGATGAAAAACATTGTATTGGTGATCTGATCATGGATATGAAGCGCAGGGAAGCTTTCATCAAAGATGAACAAATGACATTGACTAAGAAAGAATTTGATCTGCTGGAGTATTTTGTACAAAACAAAAATATCGTATTGTCCCGTGACAGCATCTTAAATGACATCTGGGGCTTTGATTATGATGGTGACACCAGAATTGTGGATGTACATGTTTTCAAGCTGAGAAACAAATTAAACGGCTCTAGCGTACATATCAAATCATCTAGAGGTGTAGGCTATCTGCTAGAGGAAAAACATGAAGCAGAATAAATTCATTGTGATGTTCTACTTTCTGCTTATATCCGCATTAGTAGAATATTTCCTTGATTTTGATGTATATGTCATGATCATTTTGATGAGTATTGGCTTTGGTTTTTTATGGCTGTATCTGGAAAACACGCAGAAAGCCATGCAGATCAAAGAAAATCTAGAGCTGCAGGAAGAAATCAAATCAACTGCCAAAGATGCTCATTTAAAAAATAAACAGCTGCTGGCAATCGTTGGCAGTATCCCATTTCCTATGTTGTTAATGGATCAGTTTGGAAATATCGTTATGCATAACAACTTATCTGAGATATCCTTAGATATGCCTTTTCAGGACGATATGAGCTATTTAAACAATAATTTCGTTAGACCCATATCTGAATTTATTAAAGACGCTTTCATCCTGGAAAAGCCCTTAGATAAGATTATGAAGGTAAATGGTGTAGAATATCAGGGACTTAGTGTTCCTGTTACCGCAAAAAAGAAATACAGCGGCTGTTTGATACTGTTTCAAGATATCTCCAAAACTCTGGAAGGTGAAAAAATCCAGAAGCGTTTTATTGCGGATGCATCCCATGAATTAAAAACACCAATTGCAGTCATCAAGGGGATGGTAGAAATCCTAAACCGTGATGATTTTGACGATGAACCCACACGAATTGAATTCATGAAACAAATCGAAGTAGAAATCAATCGATTAGATGTCCTTGTTAAAGATCTGCTTCAGCTTTCACGATTATCCATGTCAAATCCAATATTGGAACGCAGAAAAATCAATATATGTGAGATAATTCAAAAATGCATCCATTCCTTAGAAAAACAAGCTGAAAAAAAAGGCTTGTCCATCATTTGTGATTTTCATAGTCAGGATGAAGTATACGCTGATCCAGGCAAAATGCAGCAGGTCATTGTCAACCTGTTAAGCAATGCCATTAAATACAGTGATTCAGGAACCATTACCTTAAGGACAAAGAATGAATCGCCTTATTATATTATTGAGGTAGAAGATCAAGGCGCTGGTTTAAATGAATATCAGCTTTCTCATATTTTTGAACGCTTTTACCGTGTTGATGATGATCGAAGCAGAAAAAGTGGGGGAAGTGGCTTAGGACTTCCAATTGTTAAAGGTATCATTGATGCACATGGAGGCAAGTTAGAGGTACATAGCACCCCAGGCAAGGGAACAACTTTCTCTATAAAATTAAAGAATTAAAAAAACTTATCCTTGATGAATGCTCATTAGTTAAGGATAAGTTTTTTACTATTTAGAATTTGATGCTTTTGGTGGTATAACTTGATTTTATATTTATCAAAGAAGTTAGAAAACTACGACTTCAACAGCAACAAGTAAGTTGGAATACACGCTGTGCACTCTTTGGGCGTGAATGCAGCAATATAAAAAGTCATGTCATTTTTTCTATCACGATATTCCACATAATTTTGTAAGCATTTCTCTTCTTTTTTTGCTGTATTATAAAGCCTACTCATAAGTTCTATGAACCATTCGTGCTTGTGATGCATCTTGTGAAAAACCTTTATAATATTGGGATGTATTATATCCGTAATGCTTATAATTATCTGAGAGGATAGATTTCCTAATCATAAATTTTTATCTTTTATGATTATAAATTAGTATAAAAAAAGCCTTTTATCCAAAGGCTTGCTTTTCATATGGTATCGCGTACGGGACTTGAACCCGTGATACAGCCTTGAGAGGGCTGTGGCTTAACCGCTTGCCGAACGCGACATTTTTTCTGCTTACCTATTATAGCACTATCACACAATTGTTTGCAAGAAAAAAATGACAGAAATAGGAAAGAACATACAAAACATAAGTCAAATAAAAATATCATTTTTAACATTTCCTTTACATAGCCTTCATATTCTATTTACAATCATCCCTTATCATATAGGTGTATTCAAGGAAGAATATGAAATACAGGAGGAATGAAGCATGAAGAAATTATTTGTTAGTTTATTAGCAGTCGCTTTGCTGGCGGGATGTGCAAGCAATGGGGAAACTGGCAAGGTAAGTGGAAAAATCGTGGTATATACACGTGATTCATCTAGTGGAACAAGAGAGGCATTTGAAAAAGGAATCGGCTTTGAAAAGGAACTTACAAAAGATGCTACGGAAGTAAAAAGCAATGATGATATGGCAGCCAAAGTAGGGCAGAGTGTGAATGGAATCGGCTATACTTCTTTATCTACTGATTTTGAAAAAAACAATGTCAAAGCCTTACAGTATGAAGGTGTAAATGCGTCAAGTGAAACGGTATTAGATGGATCTTATAAACTACAACGTCCATTTGTATATGTCACAAGAGCAGAAGGGGACTTTGGAAATGATGATAAGCAGCAGCTGATCAAAGCTTTCTTGGATTTTATTTCTAATTCACAAGAAGGCATGGAAGTGGTAAAAGCAGCTGGTGGTGAAGTGGATATCACAAAAGCAAAACCATGGGAAGAAATAGCAAAGAATTATCCGGTATTGAATAAGGATAATGCGAAAATTACAATTCGTACAGTAGGTTCTACTTCTGTAGAAAAAACCATTAAAGCAGCGTTAGAAGCATTCTCTCCACTTGCTGGAAATGTATCGTATACCATGAATCAAAGTGGTAGTGGGGATGCTGTAAAGTATACACTGGGTAGTGAAAAAGATGGCGCAAATGCTGGGGATATTGGATTTGCCAGTCGAGCATTTAAGGAAGATGGCAGTGAAGATATTTCAAAAGCAATGCTAAATGGACAATATTGCATCGATGCAGTTGTGGCAGTGGTAAATAAAGATAACCAGAATATTACCAATATGACGCAGGCACAGTTAAAGGACATTTTCACAGGTAAAACGACAAACTGGGAAGATATTCAATAAAAACAAGCAATTGACAGTCTGAAAATACAGGCTGTCCTTTATGAATTTGATAAGGAACGGTGATTGTATGAAATCGTATGTTAGAAGTTTTATCAGTACAGAGAAAAACGCAAAAAAGCTGAAGAAAGATCAGCATATGCGTTTGATGTTTATGCTGGCAGCACTTATTTCCTCAAGTGCAATAGCCATCATTATTATTTTTATTAGTATAAAAGGTATTCTTCCATTCCTTCCTGATTACACATATGGACAGGTAGATCTTGTTGGGTTTTTAACAGGTACATTATGGCGAAAGGATCAGGGTATTTATGGGGTAGGATTTATCATCATCAATACACTGGTGTCTGCATTTGGTGCATTATTGTTGTCATTTCCTTTATCCGTTTTGACAGCTTTGTTTATCGCAAAGATCGCACCTAAAAAAATAGCGGAAATCATGACAACGGTCATTGAATTATTAGCTTCCATTCCATCGGTAGTATATGGGGTATTTGCTTCTGGTACGATTACTGTATTGGTATCAGGTCTGGCACAAAAGTTTCATTATATTACAGCTGGAGGTAGTTCTTTACTGGCTGTTATCCTGTTGCTTGCCATTATGATTTTCCCAACGATTACATCTTTATCTATTACAGCAATACGCTCTGTTGGAAAAGAGATTGAAGAAGGCAGTCTGGCATTAGGTGCAACAAAAACACAAACCAATTTTAAAGTAATTCTAACCAGTGCAAAATCAGGGATCTTTGCTGGTGCGATATTAGGTATTGGGCGGGCATTTGGAGAAGCTACTGCTGTAGCAATGGTTGCGGGCAATAAAATGTTTGGACCAACGCTGAATCTGTTTGATACCACACGTACCCTGACAACCACGATGTTAGCTGGATTAAATGAAACAACTGGATTGGATTATGATATTCGTTTTTCAACTGGTCTTGTATTAATGGCAGTCATATTATTAAGCAATTTATTATTGAATTATGTCAAAAAGAAAGTAGGGAAGGTGCAATGATGAACACTCAGTTGCAGAAAAAGAAACGAAAAATCAAAGATGGTGTCCTGAATGGCATTACATATTTCTCCAGCGGTCTAAGTATCTTTATCCTGATTGCTATCTTTGTGTTTATCTTTTCTAAAGGCTTCAGTTCTTTGGGAATGCATCTGTTGACAGGGAATTATTGGTCTAAAAGTTATTTAAGCAGTGTGGAAGAAACCAAAAATATGCCTGCTGTTTATGAAAGACCAGATGATTTAAACAAGGATGTCAGCTTTAGCACAAAGTGGGGTGTTGGCTTTGTGGATGCCAAGGATCAAAACAAAGACAATGTGATTCTGGTGGAATATATAGCTCCCCAATCACCATTTCAATATATGATTGATGATAGTATCAAAGATAAAACCGTTACGATGAAAGCTGAAACTGGTTATCAGGTGGAAAAGCTTGTGTATGTGAATGAGCATGGCACAAAGATGAGTGCGGGTAAACTGTTTGGACAAAATGCTTCCCAATTAACTACCATTCTTGATCAAAAAGCCCAGCAGATTTCTCAGGTGTTCTTTAAAACACCAGGAGGTGGAATCAAAGGAAGTATCATTTCCACCATATGGCTGATCATTATATCCATGTTAATTGCTTTACCACTTGGTGTAGCATCCGCCATCTATCTGCATGAATATGCACCTAAAAACCGTCTAACTGCTTTGATTCGCAGTGCGATTGAAATGTTGACAGGTGTTCCAAGCATCATCTTTGGTTTGATGGGCGTTGTGGTGTTGTTTCCAATCACACAGCTGTTTGGCGCAACGACTTCCAATATATTGTTAGGTTCCTTTACAATGTCGATTATCTTATTGCCAACGATTATCCGCTCTACGGAAGAAGCATTAATCGTTGTACCACAATCTTTACGTGATGCCTCCTTATCTATTGGCGCAAACCAATCTCAGACGATTTTTAAAGTTGTGTTGCCTTGTGCGATACCTGGAATATTGACAGGTGTATTATTAAGCATTGGGCGTGTAATAGGCGAAAGTGCAGCGTTGATCTATACCATGGGAACTTATGTGAATGATACCCCAACCCTTACATCACAGGGAACTAGTCTGGCCGTTCATATTTATAATATCATGAGTAGTGAAATGCCGAATTTTGAATTAGCAAGTGCAATTTCAATTGTGATCTTAGTATTTGTACTTATATTGAATATTATTGTGAAGTTATTAAGCAGGAAATTAAATAAAGCCTGGTATTAGGAGGAAATGAAAATGAATGATACCATCTTTCATGTAAAAGATTTGAATTTATATTATGGAGAAAAACATGCATTAAAAGATATTTGTATGGATATAGAAAAAAACAAGGTAACGGCATTGATTGGCCCCAGTGGATGTGGGAAATCAACGTTTCTTCGCTGTTTGAATCGTATGAATGATTTGATTGACGGCTGTAAGATTGAAGGAAAAATAGAAATTGATACAACCGATGTGTATGGTGATAAATTAAATGTGGTAGATTTACGTACAAGGGTGGGCATGGTATTTCAAAAGCCTAATCCATTTCCAATGTCGATCTTTGATAATATCACATATGGACCAAGATGTCAGGGAATCAAGAATAAGAAGGTGTTATCTGAAATCGTGGAGCAGTCTTTAAGAAAGGCAGCTTTATGGGATGAAGTAAAAGATCGTTTGCATGATAGTGCCTTTGGATTAAGCGGTGGACAGCAACAGCGTTTATGTATCGCAAGAGCGATTGCCATGGAGCCTGAAGTCATCTTGATGGATGAGCCAACCAGTGCACTTGATCCCATTGCCACAAGCAAGATTGAAGATTTGATTGAAGAATTAAAAAAAGACTATACAATCGTTATCGTAACACATTCCATGCAACAGGCATCACGTGTAAGTGATCGTACTGCCTTCTTCTTGATGGGAGAAGTGGTGGAGTATGACAAAACCAGTACGATTTTCCAGCAGCCAAAAGATAAACGAACAGAAGATTATATTACAGGAAGATTTGGATAGGAGATAAAACATATGGTAAAAATTGATAAAGAGTTAAACGAGATGGAAGAAAATATCATCAAGATGGGAAACAAAGTCATTTTGATGCATACCGCTGTGATGGATGTGTTAGAGTATCCAGATAAAGAAAAAGAATTAGAGATCATCCAAAGCGATGATCGAATCAATCATTTAGAAGAGGAAATCAATGATCAGGCCATTACATCCTTGGCATTATTATCACCTGTCGCAAGTGATCTTCGTAAAGTGATTGCGGCAATTAAGATTGCCAGCGAATTAGAACGAATTGGTGATTATGCGAAAAATATCGCGATTTTTATGATCAAACATGAAGAACTCGATGAAAATATCAGAGAATATGCGAGAAGCATGGAAAAGGAATTCATTGCCATGCTGGAAAATGCAATCACCTGTTATATGAATGCTGATGTAGAGGCTGCATTTGAAATACCGGAGCAGGATAAACAGATCAATACATTATTAAAGGAAACCAAGCATAATGTTACCAAACAGCAGGAAGAAGCATTACTGGAGCATGTATTTGAAATCAGCAGTATGTTAAGAAATATCGAACGAGCAGGGGACCATGTCAAGAATATTTGTGAACATGTGATTTATATGGTAAAAGGACAACACTACGATTTTGGGTAAAGAAAAAGGAAAGCGCATATGCTTTCCTAAATTTTTTCTTCTAATTCTTCATGTAAAGGTAAATCATCGTTGGTTTCTTTTACGATATTCCAGATATGATCACCAATACGTTCTAATGTACCCAGGATATCTACATAAATACCTGCGGCAACACTGGAATTACAGGAATTATCTGCCATACGTTTGAAATGGCGTTGTCTGGCTTTTTCTTCCACCAGGTCAAGATAATTTTCTTTATCTGTAATAACTTTTATAATGTGTTCTTCTCTTGAAGAGAAGTACTGTAATGCCAATTCATTCATTTCTAAAACAGTGTCATACATTTCATTTACATCTGTGATAGCATCACTTGAGAAGATACCTTTATCATCATATGCCAGTTCATAGAATTCATTCAGATTCATGGTTAAATCACCAACACGTTCAATGTTTTTGATAACCTGCAAGTTTCCAATAAATTCATCTGTATCATGTTCACTTAAACTGTTATGTGCTATACTCATCAAATAACTTGTAATCTTACTGTCTAGTGAATTGATGGCATCCTCATATTGGCGAGATACATCTTTATACTTGCTGTTTTGTTTATTGAAATATTTTTGACTTTCTTTTAAACAGTCACTGGCAAGTTCACCCATTTTAATCGTTACCTGTTTACTGACAACCAAAGCTCCACTTGGCAAAGAAGCCGCAAGCTGTGGGTCAAGTGCATTGAAATCTACTTCAATACGTTCTTCGCTTTCACCAGGCATGATACGTTTGATCAAATTGACCATCTGATTGATAAATGGATATGTCAGAATAGAAATCACCAGCGTACGTATGATATGTGCAATCGCAATCTGCATCATTGGAGATACATTGTATGTATCAGCAAGATACTGTATGAAATCTACATATGGATTCAACAACAGCATAAACAATAATGCACCAATCACATTAAACAATACGTTGAAGAAAGCACTTCGTTTTGCCGCAAGGCTACCTCCAATAGAAGCGAATACAGCTGTAACAGTCGTACCAATGTTACTTCCAAATACAAATGGAAGTGCTGCTGCCAAAGTCATTGCCCCTGAATCATAAATCTTCTGTATGATTCCAATGACGGCACTACTCGATTGTACGATACCTGTCATGATCGTACCACACAATAAGCCAAGCCATGGCTGATCTGCCATCGTTGTCGCAAGATTTTCAAAGAAATCCAGCTGTCCTAGCTTACTTAACTCATCGCCCATTAATCGAAGTCCAAAGAACAGTAAACCAAATCCTAAAATAATTTGTCCAAGATAGGTCTGTTTCTTTCGACTGGAGAACATGGTAATCAAAACCCCAAGGAACACAAAGTAGAGGGCAAGTGTTTCTACCTTCATACCAATCAGGAATGCAGTTACCGTTGTACCAATATTGGCACCGATAATGATCCCGATGGATTGTTCCAACGTCATTAGCCCTGCACGTACAAATCCAATCGCTATGGCACTTGTTGCACTACTAGACTGAATAAATACGGTGATCAGAGCACCTACAAGAATCCCTTTCCACGGTTTGTTCGTGTATTTGTCGATATAATCTCTTAATTTTTCACCTGCGATGCTTTTCAATCCATCTCCCATGAATTCAATACCAAATAAGAAGAGGGCAAGCCCACCGATGATGAAGTCCCAGCTGATGTCCGCAGACATCGAATTGGCTGCTATATGTAACATATAAAACCTCCTGTAAAAACTTACATCGGTATAATTTTAACATTTTCTTAACAATCTGTATACCTTTGAAAAACAAATTAATTTTAATTTTGAAGATTTTTTTATCAGGAATGACTTTTTGCGGTATCTTATGTTATACTTTATACAGCGAAAAAAGATGGTTTTTACCATAAAAGAATGGTGTAGATGAGGTGGATTATGGAAATCAATATAACAAATCAAAGCTCGCAGAAAAAATGGTCAAGATACAAAAAAGACTTCTTATTGATTGCACAACGTGCCCAGGAAGTATTAAAACTGGAAGATGAATACAGCATGTCGGTTATTTTTGTGGATCCTGAAGAAATTCATGAAATCAATAAAACATATCGAAACATTGATCGACCAACCGATGTCATCAGTTTTGCACTGCGTGATGAAGCAGATGATTATGAAATGATGGAAGAAGACAATGAACTGGGAGATATTTTTATCAATATACAGGCAATCGTTGATCAGGCAAGTGAATATGGACACAGCATGCGCCGTGAGGTATGCTTCTTATTTACACATGGATTATTGCATCTGTTAGGCTATGATCATATGTGTGAAGAAGATGAAAAGCAAATGTTTGCGTTACAGGATGTGATCTTAGATGATATCGTTCCTAAAAAAATACGTAAATAAATTCCGTTATGCCTTTGGTGGCCTGTTTCATGGCATTACTCATGATCGAAGTATCTTTTTACAGTGTCTGATAGCCGTTTGTGTTATCATTGTATTTGCTTTTTTCCATTTAACAATGATAGAATGGGTAATCGTACTGATACTGATCGGTTCCATTATCGCATTGGAATTTATCAATAGCGCGATTGAAACGATTGTGGATTTCATCTCTCCGGAATATAACGAAAAAGCTAAAATCATGAAAGATTATGCCGCAGCAGCGGTGCTTGTGATGTCCATTGTGGCAGCTGTAGTTGGATTGATGATTCTGAAAGGAAAACTATGATGAAGGAAGAATATAAAGATTTGATAGAACGTGCATTTTCCGCAATGGCACATGCCTATGCACCCTACAGCAAGTATCATGTAGGCGCCTGTATCAAAACAAAAGATGGAAATTTTATTCCAGGTGTCAATATAGAAAATGCATCCTATGGATTAACCAACTGTGCTGAGCGCAGTGCAGTATTTGCGGCATATTCCTTAGGCTATCGCAAAGAAGATATAGAAATGATTGCGATTGTTAGTGATGGAGAGAAACTTGCAGCTCCATGTGGTGCCTGTCGTCAGGTACTGGTTGAACTGCTTGATGAAGATACCCCGATTATCTTAAGCAATCATAAAGAAGAAAAGGTAACCAATATAAAAGAACTGTTGCCAATGTCATTTACAAGTGAGGATGTGTTATAATGTATCGTTCAGGATTTATATCAATTATCGGCAGACCGAATGCTGGAAAAAGTACGCTGTTGAATGTAATCGTTAACCAAAAGGTTGCGATTACAAGTAATAAGCCGCAAACAACCAGAAATAATATTTCTGGTATCTTAACAAGAGAAGATGCTCAGTTTATTTTCATTGATACACCAGGCATTCATAAGCCTAAACATGAGCTGGGAAAAACATTGAATAAAAATGCATATACTGCTATCGCAGAAGCAGATGTAAATTTCTGGATGGTAGATGCGACCCAAAACTTTGGACCTGGAGATGAATTTATACTTGAAAAAATCAAGACCAGTCATATTCCATGTTTTCTGATCTTAAATAAAATTGATTTATTGGGAAAAGAAAAACTAATCAAAGTTTTGCAGGAATGGAAAGAACGTTATGCGTTTGCGGAAATATTCCCAATCAGTGCATTAAAAAAAGATAACATCGATCAGTTATTGGAAGTAACCAAGGGATACTTAAACGAAGGTCCACAATACTTTCCTGATGATATGATTTCTGATCATGGGGAACAATTCCAGATTGCGGAAATCATTCGTGAAAAAGTGTTGTATAAAACTGAAGAAGAAGTACCACATTCTGTGGCGGTGGTCATTGAAAAGAAAGAAGAAACTGATACAAAAATCTTCATTCAAGCCCTGATTGTTGTAGAGCGTACTTCTCAAAAATCAATTCTGATTGGTAAACAAGCCGAAATGATTCGCAAAATTCGTCTTGCGGCACAAAAGGAATTGAAAGAAAAGTTCCAGAAAAGGGTAGAGTTGGAATTATATGTTCGTGTCGAAAAAAACTGGAGAAATCGTTCCAGCAAATTACAGCAATTAGGATATCTGGAACTAGAAGAGGATGAATGATGCTTTTTGTGGCATTGTGATTGAATATCGGGAATATCGGGAACATGATGCTCTTTTATCTGTATTACGTGATGATGGTGTTATTATAAAGATATCTGCCAAAGGTATTCAGAAAGTAAAAAGTAAAAATGCTCCGGCATGTCAACTGTTTACTTATTCCCGCTGGTATTTGAATTATAGAGAAACTAGCACAATGCAAAGCTTAAAAAGCGCAGAGATCTTAGAAAGTTATCGCCATATCCGTGAAGATCTGATCAAACAATCGATTGCGGCATATTTCTGTGAAATGATCTTATACAGTCACTTTGAAACTCCATTTGCTTTTGATTTATTAAAACATGCGCTTGATATATTAAAAAGTCAGGATGATCCCATGGTGATCTTATGCTTGTTTCAGGTAATCGTAAATCGAATGCATGGTATCGAAATGCAATGTGATGGCTGTGTACGATGTGGCACAACCAAAGGCATCTACGCAATTTCTTTAAAAGATGGTGGTTTCATTTGTAAAATGTGTGCAAAAGGCTATGATAAAGTGTATTCCAGCAAGGATTTAAAATGTTTTCGCTTATTAAATAAAGCCCAGCTAGAGCATTATGATATATTAAAGGAAATTGGCGGCTTTCGCTTTGAACACTTTGAACAGCTGTATGCATTCTTTGAAGAATATGCAGGTATCCCAATCAAAAGCATTCAGTTTTTGAGGATATTAAAAGATATGTCTTAAGACAGGAAAATGGATTTTATCGTTTTCTTGTCTTTTTTATGTAGAAAAAGCACAACATCGTGTATGTACGCAGATCAAAGTCATCTATGCCACACCATTTGACGTACCTATGACAGTTGAAAATTGAAGAAAATCTATGCAGAGGAATCGAAGGGAAAGGATTTTTAGCTGAAAATCCTTTTTTTTCGTTACAAATCGTATAAATCATTGACATTTGACAAAATTAAGTGTTATATTATAGTGTATTCTTGTAACTATTTTATAGTTTGATAGCATTCGATATGAAGGATGCGTTTTTTTCTGAAAGGGGCATAACACAATGAACGAAAAACTATTTGATACAGTCGTAGCCCATGCGAAAAACAGTGGCTTTGTATACCAGGGTTCAGAAATCTATGGTGGATTGAGCAATACCTGGGACTTCGGCCCTTTGGGTGTAGAATTAAAAGAAAACATTAAAAAAGCCTGGTGGCGTAAATTCATTCAGGAATCTCCATATAATGTGGGTATTCAGTCTGCGATTTTAATGAATCCAAATGTCTGGGTAGCCAGTGGACATGTTGGCGGTTTCTCTGATCCATTGATGGATTGTAAAGAATGTAAGTCAAGATTTCGTGCTGACCAGCTGATTGAAGAAGCAACAAATGGTGAAGTCAGTGTAGAAGGCTGGAGCAATGAAGCTATGGCTGATTTTATCAAAGAACACAATATCGCTTGTCCAAAGTGTGGTGCACACAACTTTACGGATATTCGTCAGTTTAACCTGATGTTTAAAACATTCCAGGGTGTTGTAGAAGATGCGAAAAATACGATTTATCTACGTCCAGAAACAGCACAGGGTATGTTTGTGAATTTTAAAAATGTTCAAAGAAGCATGCGTAAAAAACTGCCTTTTGGTATCGGACAAATCGGTAAAAGTTTCCGTAATGAAATTACACCGGGAAACTTTATTTTCCGTACACGTGAATTTGAACAGATGGAACTGGAATTTTTCTGTAAACCGGGAACTGATTTAGACTGGTATGCTTATTATAAAGAAAACTGTATGAAATTTTTGACAGATCTTGGCATTGAAGCTGATCATTTACGTTTCCGTGATCATACACCAGAAGAATTGGCATTCTATTCAAAAGGTACCTGCGATATCGAATATAATTTCCATTCACAGATTGGATGGGGAGAAGTATGGGGTATTGCTGATCGTACGGATTATGATTTAAGACAACATCAGGAAGCAAGTAAGAAGTCATTAGAATATCTTGATCCTGAAACAAATGAAAAATATCTTGCATATTGTATTGAACCAAGTGTTGGTGTAGAACGTTTGTTCTTAGCATTTATGTGTGATGCATATGATGAAGAAAAACTGGAAAATGATGATGTACGTACTGTTCTTCATTTACATCCATTCTTAGCACCGATCAAGGCATGTATTCTGCCATTAAGCAAGAAACTAAGTGAACAGGCAATGGAAGTATTTAAGCTTTTGGCACCTGTTGGCTATTGTGATTATGATGAAGCAGGAAGCATTGGTAAACGTTATCGTCGTCAGGATGCGATTGGTACACCTTTCTGTATCACTGTTGATTTTGAAACAGCAAATGATAATTGTGTGACTGTTAGAGAACGTGACACAATGAAACAAGAACGCGTCAATATCAATGATTTAGTTGCATACATTGAAGAACGTATTAAACTTTAAGAAAGCAGGGTGGCTTGATTGGCTCGTTTAAGTGAACAGGAAATCAATCAAATCCGTAACAAGGCAGATATCGTTGATGTCATTGGACATTATGTTACGCTAAATCGTAAAGGAAAAGATTATCAATGCGTCTGTCCTTTTCATGACGACCATTCACCATCCATGAGCATATCCACAGAAAAACAGATCTATAAATGTTTTTCATGTGGTGCCGGAGGAAATGTTTTTACCTTTGTTAAAAACTATGAAAAGATTTCCTATATTGAAGCTGTAAAAAAAGTGGCAGACTATGCAGGGGTAAGCTTATCCGTTGATTTAGATCTGCCACAAAAAAAAGTTGATCCCTACAAAGAAGCATTATATAAAGTATGTAGTGATACTATTGAGTTTACGCATTATCAATTGGATACACTGGATGCGAAAAGAGTGAAGGAATATCTTCAAAAACGAAATATTACAGAAGATATTATAAAGAAATTCTCAATTGGTTTTAATCCGCCAGATGATGCCTTATATCATTTTCTGCATAAGAAAAAGCATTCTGATGAGAATCTGATCAAAGCAGGCGTTGTCCGTTTGACCAGTGGCGGGTATCATGATGTATTCCAAAATCGTATTATGATTCCCATTCATGATGCAATGGGAAATCCGGTTGGTTTTACGGCAAGACGACTGTTAGATAGTGATGAAGCAAAATATATCAATACCGGAGAAACAGATATCTATAAAAAAGGTGATCTGATATTTAATTACCATCGTGCAAAACCTTTGGCTAGAAAAGCAGGAACTGTCTATCTGGTGGAAGGTGCCATGGATGTTTTAGCTTTTGAGAAAGTAGAAATATCAAATGCTGTAGCAACTCTTGGTACTGCCTGTACAAAGGAACAGATTCAGCTGTTAAAAATGATGCATGCGGAAATCACCGTTTGTTACGATGGAGATAATGCAGGGAAAAATGCCACTTATAAATTTGGTAAGATGGCAATTGAGCATAAGCTTCCTTTTGTCATCGTAGATAATAAAACAGGTCTTGATCCTGATGAAATTATCGATGCTTATGGCAAGGAAGAATTAAAAGCACTGGTCAATAAGACCATCTCATGGATCGACTTCCTTTTTGAATTTTTATTAACACGCTATAACCTGGATAATTATTCTCAGAAAAAAGATTATGCCATGGAGATAGCATCAGAAATCGCTAAGTTGGAAAATGATTTTGAAAGAACGAATTATTATGTCCGCTTGCGTGAATTAACCGATTTTGATATGCAGGTGAACCAGGTGGAAGCACCTGTAGAAAAGAAGAAAACCGATTATGTGAAACGTACGTTTTTGACATTTCCAAAAACGAAACGGGGACATGCGGAATATGAAATACTTTCACAAATGATGAATGGCATTGCTGCCTGTAATGTCTTTAAAGAAGATCTTGGCTTTTTAAAGGATGATGTCAGTAATAAACTGGCCATCTATATCATTGATTATTATCGTACACATGATGAAATCTTGGTCGCAGACTTACTGGATGTTATAAAGGAGCAGAATGTAAAAAATCTTCTGCTGGAGATAGCTAGCTGGGAGCTGGCCAGAAAAGAAGTGAATATTGATGTACTTCATGAAGCGATTGCCAATGAGAAAGCCAGCTTGTTAGAGGATCAGATTCATATGATCAATTTGAAGATTAAAGAGCTTCATGATCCTTTAGAAAAGGCAAAACTGGCCGATGAACGAAATAAACTGATTATTGAAAAAGAAAAATGGATACAAGCAAGTGGAAGGAAGTAGATACTATGGCGAAAAAGAAAAAAGCAACCGTATTACCAGAATATAAAACCCTGGATGCAATCAAAGAAGAATTAAAAGAATCCTATGATTTGACACATGTTCTGGAACAGAAAGATGTGTTGGATGCAGTGGAACATCTAGATATGACAGATAAAGAATATGATGATTTATTAGAATGGTTTAAAGACAATGATATCGTAATTAGTGATGAAGATGACGTAGATATTTTAGATGATGACATTGTAGCTGTTGATGATGAAGATTTAGACTTTTTAGATGATGCAGATGAGGATGAAGATGATGCTTTGGCAAGTGATATTGAATCTTTAGAGCAATCATTTGCAAATTCCTCTCATACAAAGATCAATGATCCGGTTAAAATGTATTTAAAGGAAATTGGTCGTGTAGAACTGTTAGACCCTAGAGAAGAACCTGAAATTGCTAGACGTATTCAGGCTGGTGATGAAGAAGCCAAGAAAAAACTGATTGCAGCAAACCTTCGTTTGGTTGTATCCATCGCGAAGAAATATGTTGGCCGTGGCATGTTGTTCTTGGATTTGATTCAGGAAGGCAATATGGGTTTAGTAAAAGCAGTAGAAAAATTTGATTATACCAAAGGATTTAAATTTTCTACATATGCGACATGGTGGATTCGTCAGGCGATCACAAGAGCAATCGCTGATCAGGCAAGAACGATCCGTATTCCTGTACATATGGTAGAAACGATTAATAAATTAACACGTATCCAGCGTCAGTTGGTTCAGGATTTAGGCCGTGATCCTTCTGCGGAAGAAATTGCAGCCAAAATGGAAAACATCTCTCCAGAAAAAGTACGTGAAATCCAGAAAATTGCATTGGAACCAGTATCTTTGGAAACACCAATTGGTGAAGAAGATGACTCTCACTTAGGTGATTTCATTGAAGATAAAGAAGCATTATCTCCAGATGAATATGCAAACAACCAGTTGTTGAAGGATGAAATCAACAATGTATTACAGGGACTTACAGAACGTGAAGAAAAAGTGCTGCGTTTACGTTTTGGCTTATATGATGGAAGAACTCGTACCCTTGAAGAAGTTGGTAAAGAGTTTAACGTTACACGTGAACGTATTCGTCAGATTGAAGCAAAAGCTCTGCGTAAATTGAAACATCCTACAAGAAGTAAACGTTTAAAGGACTTTGTTGATAAACCTTAGTATGGCAGGTAAAGTACGTTTACAGGCGATTTTTGATATGATTCAGCCTGGATTAGTGATTGCAGATATTGGGTGTGATCATGGACTTTTGCCAATTGCTTTGGTAAAACAGGGCAAATGTGAAAAAGCATATGCCTGTGATGTTCGTATTGGACCACTTTCAAGAGCAAAAGAAGCAATTGAAGAAGCAGGTCTGCAGCATCAGGTAATTCCCATTCTATGTGATGGCATGTCACAAATAGGAGAAGATGTGAATGGTGTCGTAATAGCCGGTATGGGTTTTGATACCATCAAACATATCTTATCTCAGGATTTAAAAAAATGTTCTAAATTCAAACAAATGGTGATCCAGTGCAATGGTCACGTGGATGAATTTCGTCAATGGTTAAGTGATCATGGATTTAAGATCGATGATGAGCGTATTGTAAAAGATTCTCATTATTATCAATTGATTTCTATGCATAAAGAAGAAACAACACCACTTACGAAGGAACAATGCTTATTTGGTATCTATACCAAAAAAGATCCATTATTCAAAGAATATTGGCATTATATCTATGAGAAAAAAAAGGTGATCTTAGATCAGTTGTCACCATCTCATGAAAATTATATGAAAACAAAGGCATTAATGGATAGGATAGAAAAAGCGCTGAATGAATAGTTTCAGCGCTTTTAAATGATTTTTTGAATATCAATTTCTGGTTTTGTTAAACCTGGTTCATAATTTTCTAAATACGCAATGACCTGAGCAGTTAAATACGTCGGTGTACTGGCACCAGATGTAATCGCAACTTTAGTTTTATTTACTAATTGCTCATCAAAAATGCCATGAACATCATCAATCAGGTATACATCAGGAATACCCGCATCCTTTGCGATGGCAGCCAATCGATTAGAGTTGTTAGAATGTGCATCGCCTACAACATATAACACATCAATTTGCTGCTGTTTTAAATCCGCAACTGCCTGTTGGCGAATTCTTGTCGCATTGCATATTTCTTCACAGAATTCAGCATTTGGATATTGCTTAGCGATACTTTGAAACAATGCATCAATATCAAAAATGGACATTGTGGTCTGATTGGTCACAAAAATCTTTGTATTTTCTGGCATATCAGGAATATCACGCTCGCAGGTAATCAGATGTACATGATCATCCATGCTCAATACTGCTTCCGCTTCTGGATGATACTTTTTTCCTATATAGAAAATCTCGCTGCCTTTCGTTAATGCATCTTTTACGATATCCTGCGTTTTCACAACATCTGGACAGCTGGCATCCACGCAGATCAAGCCTTTTGCCCTTGCTTTTTCAATTACCTGTGGAGCGATACCATGGGCTGTGAAGATCACAACACCTTCATCTATTTGATCTAATAATTCCATTCTTGTTTTGGTTTTATCATCAATCGGCTGAATATGCAGCTGCTTTAATGCTTCCATAACATAAGCGTTATGAACTAACATTCCTAGTACATAAATTGGCGTATCGGGATATTCCTGTGCTGTTTTTTTTGCTAAAGCAATAGCACGGGTTACGCCTTTACAATATCCTCTTGGTGTAACTTTTATAACTTCCATGTTTTTCACCTCGTGTTTATTATATCCTATATTCTGCACATATGCCTAGCATTCTATGAATGAAAAATTTATTTTTATGATAAAATAGAGACATCAACAAAAAAAGGATTTACTTTACAAGTTTATGAAATCCTGTATAATGAAAGAGCTGATTTTAGAATTGTAGAAATGGAGGCGATACAATGAGTTATCGTGATTATATGTTTAAAGAAACAACAAAGAAGTTCTTAGAGCTAGAAGGCTTTTTAGAACCTACACCTATACAAAAAGAGATACTGCCCCTTGCCTGTAAAGGTAAAGATGTCATTGGTATCAGTGCGACTGGAAGTGGAAAAACCCATGCTTTTTTAATCCCTGTGATGGAACGTGTGGATACATCCATCGATCGTATTCAGGCAGTCATTACAGCACCTACAAGAGAACTGGCTTTACAGCTGTATACCCGTACAAAGAATATGCAGGAAGCAGATCCAACCTTACGTATCAAATTGATTACTGGCGGTATGGAAAAAAGTCGAATGAATGAATCCTTAAAGGTTCAGCCACATGTTGTCATCGGTACACCTGGAAGAATCAAAGATTTATTTTTAAATGAGAAAACCCTGCGTGTAGAGAGTGCAGATATGCTGATTGTTGATGAAGCGGATATGACATTGGAATTTGGCTTCTTAGAAGATATCGACGCAATGGCTGGAAGAATGAAGAAAAATCTTCAGATGATGAGTTTTTCTGCGACGATGCCAAATGCTTTAAAAATCTTTTTAAAGAAATATATGACGCAACCAGCAATGGTGCATATCGAAGATGCAAAACAGTTTCATCCACAAATCGAACATGTGCTTGTGCCATGTACTCCTTTGAATTATGAACAGAAACTAATGGAAATCTTACCAACTTTTACACCATACGTATGTTTGATTTTCGCAAATACAAGAGAACAGGCCGCAAACGTAGCTTCTTTGATGCGTGATGCAGGATATCCATTAATTGAATTACATGGTGATTTAACAAGCCGTGAACGTACAAAGGCAATGAAAGAACTGGAAAATATTCAAAAGCCTTATGTCGTAGCAACCGATATAGCTGCCAGAGGAATTGATATTGATGGAATCAGTCATGTTATTTCTTTAGGCTTCCCAAAAGAATTAGATTATTATATTCATCGTTCAGGAAGAACCGGACGTGCTGGTAAAAAGGGAATCTGTTATGCCTTATATCAAAAACAAGATGATCAAATGATCCGTGCACTGGAAAAACGCGGCATTCATTTTGAACATCGTTCTTTGAAGAATGGCAATTGGAATACATTAGAACCATTACATAAGAAAAAAGTAAAAAAAGATGATCCTTTAGAAAAAGAAATTTCAAAGATCGTTGCTAAGAAAAAAAAGAAAGTAAAACCAGGATATAAAGTGAAACGTAAACAGGAAGTAGAAAAGTTAAAACGTAAAGCAAAACGTTCCATTATTCAGGAAGATATCCAGCGTCAAAAGAAAGAACGTGCGAAGAGCAAACAGCTGGAAAGAAGGAGAAATGAAGAATGAAAATAGGTTCTCATGTATCCATGTCTGCGCCTGAATATGTATTAGGTTCTGTCAAAGAAGCCCTTCAATATGGGGCGAATGCACTTATGCTGTATACTGGTGCGCCACAAAATACCAGAAGAAAACCAATGCAGGAATTACGCATTGCAGAAGCTTTAGAGTTGATGAAACAATCCGGCATTGAGGAAAGCAGTGTCATCGTACATGCACCTTATATCATCAATCTGGCGAACTGTCTAAAAGAAGAAACCTTTCAATTAGGTGTAGAATTCTTAGAAAAAGAAATCAAACGTGTACAGGCATTACATGCAACAACCCTTGTTCTACATCCAGGTTCTCATGTAAAAGCAGGAGAGGAAGCTGGTCTTGAAAAGATTATTCAGGGATTAGATGAAGCAATGCATGACATGCAGGATGTGCATATTGCTATAGAAACGATGGCAGGCAAGGGCAGTGAAATCGGATATACATTTGATCATATCGCCTATTTGATCAAGCATGCAAAATATGGTGATCATATAGGTGTTTGTATGGATACCTGTCATATCCATGATGCTGGTTTTGACTTATCTGATTTTGACGCAATCTTAGATGAATTTGATGAAAAAATCGGCCTTGACCGCTTATTATGTATGCATATCAATGATTCAAAAAATATCAAAGGTGCAAAGAAAGACCGCCATGCAAATATTGGCTTTGGCGAGATCGGATTTGATAAATTATGTACCATCGTACATCACCCACGTGTAGCACATGTCGTAAAAATCTTGGAAACTCCTTATGTAGATGGACATCCACCTTATAAATATGAAATTGCGATGTTAAAAAACAAAGTGTTTGATGAGCATTTATTGGATAAAATCATTGAGGAAGCATAATGGAAATCAGACAGCTGGATCAAAGTTATCAGGGAATGCCCATTCACTTTGTGGTAAAAACAGATGGCTATTTCCATGCGGATATTAAACAGACAAATGATCAATTTGGTGTAATCTTTCACTATACACCGTTTTCTGAACAGAAAATATATCACTTTGATGATGTTTTGATGAGTGAATGGCTGGATGAGCCTATTGTCTATGGTGCATTTGAACAAAATGAATTTGTTGGCTTTGTGGAATTGAATAAAGAATGGAATCAGCGTTTACGTATAACCAACATTTTTGTGAAGGAAGAAAAGCGACATGATGGCATAGGCACGATATTGATGAAACATGCAAAAGCATATGCCGCATCACAAAATATGCGAGGCATTGTTTTAGAAACACAGTCCTATAATGTACCCGCCATTCGTTTTTATCAAAAACATGGCTTTCTATTTTTAGGATGTGACTTATCTGCCTTTTCCAATGAAGATGTCAAGCATCAGGAAATACGCTTAGAAATGTGTTATCAAATGGAAAACAGTTGAGCTACAATATGTAGTTTCAACTGTTTTCTTTTAATCATTTTTATGTTCTTCTTCAAAAGCCAGAATTTCTTGTTTTAAACGTTCTACGATTTCTTCTTGTGGAAGTTTTTCAATAATTACACCTTTTTTAATCAACAAACCTTCTTTTTTACCACCGGCAATAGCAATATCCGCATGTTTTGCTTCACCAGGACCATTGACTGCACAACCCATAATCGCTACATTTACATTACAATTGACCGTTTGTAGGAACTTTTCAATTTCATCTACAACAGGCTGCATATCCCAGGCAGTTCTACCACATGTTGGACAGGCAATCAGATTTGGTACTCCTTTTAATAAACCACAGCATTTCAATAATTGTTTTACAATCGTGATTTCATTCACCGGATCGCCATTGACACTGATACGAATGGTATCCCCAATACCTTCATTTAACAAGGTACCCAGCGCCATACTGCTTTTTATCGCAGAACCAATAAATGTACCAGCTTCTGTAACACCTAGATGAAGTGGATAAGGGAACGTTTTACTTGCTAGTCGATATGCATCAATGCAAAGCAATGGATCACTGCTTTTAAAAGATAAGCAGATGTCATGGAAATCTAAATCCTCCAAGATCTTTACGTGGCGTTTTGCACTTTCCATCATGCCTTCTGCTGTTGGTTTGCCATATTTTTCATGAATATCCTTTTCTAAAGAACCACTGTTGATTCCAATACGGATAGGGATATGATGCTCCTTACAAACTTTAACGACCGCTTCTACATTTTCCTTCGCACCGATATTACCAGGATTCAATCGAATCTTATCAATGCCATGTTCAATAGCAGAGATTGCCAAACGATAATCATAATGAATATCCGCAACGAGTGGAATATGTGTTCTTTTCTTGATTTCAGTAATTGCTTTTGCATCTTCTTCATCTATGATTGCCATTCTTACCAGTTCACATCCAGCCTTTTCCAGTGCTAAAATCTGATTGACTGTGGCATCCACATCAGATGTTCTAGTATTACACATTGATTGAATCACTACCTTATTTTGATGACCAATCGTTAAATTACCTACATGTATTTCTCTTGTTTCATTACGTTTCATGTTTTCACCTCGTGGTTTCATTATAACAGTGTTAAATAGGAAATTCAATGAAGAAAACAGAAATGAAAACCTTACTATGATTCGAATATGATAATGTCTTAATGAAACCAAATTGATTTTGTCTTTAAAATCATTTATGATATGACCTTACTATGAAAGTGAGGTCTTTATGAGAAAGGTAAATTTAAGAATGAATGAACAATACAAATATGAGGTTATTAAAAAATTAGTTGATACACATGGAAACAAAAAGAATGCTGCTATCAAATTAAACTGCTCTGTTCGCACTATTGACAGATTGATTGTCAGATATAAAGCTGAAGGTAAGACTGGTTTTATCCACAAGAACAGAAACAGACAGCCTATCTCCACTTTCCCTGTCGAGGTCAAAAATAAAGTCATTGACCTTTATCGCACGAAATATTCTGGTGCCAATCTTCTTCATTTCTCACAGCTGCTTGCGAAGAAAGAGGATATCCATGTCAGTGACACTACTATCAATTATTGGCTCCGCAGTTGCGACATCCTTTCTCCTAAGGCTAGACGCAAAACTGTCAATACTCTTAACGCTGAACTGAGAAAACGTAAGAAAGCTGCCAAGACAAAAAAAGAAGCTGCTTCTATAGAAAACAAACTCGATCTACTTGATCGCTTCGATGCACATCCCAGACGCCCTAGATGCGCTTATTTTGGCGAGTTAGTCCAAATGGATGCTTCTCCTCATCTTTGGTTCGGTACCTCCATCACTCATCTCCATCTGGCCATTGATGACGCCACTGGTAAGATACTTGGTGCTTATTTTGATACGCAGGAAACGCTTAATGCGTATTATCAAATCACTCATCAAATCCTGATAGATTATGGCATCCCTGCCAAGTTTCTTACGGACCGCCGCACTGTGTTTGAGTACAAAAGAAAAAACGCATCCTCTGATGAAGAAGATACGTTTACGCAATTCTCTTATGCCTGCCATCAGTTAGGCATTGAATTGGAATGTACGAGCGTCCCGCAGGCGAAAGGTCGCGTAGAGCGTCTTAATCAGACCCTACAATCTAGATTGGTCATTGAACTTAGGCTTGCGGGCATTACAACCATAGAGGAAGCCAATGAATTCTTAAAATCCTACCTAAAAGAATTCAACGCTATGTTCTCTCTACCAATCAATGATACTAAAACTGTGTTTGAAAAGCAACCGTCAAAGCAAAAAATCAATCAGACGCTTGCAATTTTAAGCAACCGAAAACTTGATTCAGGTCATTGTATCCGCTATAAGAACAAGTATTTTATTCCTATAACGAAATCTGGTAGTAAAGCATATCTGAAAAAAGGTATGAATGTGATGGTGATCGAAGCATTTGATGGAAAGCTATATGCCAACATCCTAGATCATCTATTCGCTTTAGAAGAAATCCTAGAACGTGAGGCTACATCAAAGAACTTCGACACGCTTCCTATCGAGGTGAAACAGAAAAAGCCTTATATTCCCCCTATGTCACATCCTTGGAAACAGGCTTCTTATCTTGCTTATGTGGCAAAGCAAAAGCACCGTCAATCCGGTGCTAATGTTTAATTATTTTTAAGACATTTTCATTTTTGCTTGACATGAAGAAAACAGAAATGAAAACCTTACAAAATTCTGAACTTGTAGCAACTCAAAATCATTTATGATATACTAAAGGACAGGAGGTGAATGCCTTGTTAAGAAATCCATTTCGTGACTTGGATCAAAAAAAATTAAGACGCAGCTCTGATGCATTAAAGACGCAAAATGATTATTATAAAATCGTAAATAAACGAATTGGTGTCTTTGCACTTGTGATTATACTGGTATTCTCAATTGTAGTAGTACGCCTTGCATTCTTACAGATACGAGGAGAAGAAACCTATACTGCAAAGTTAGAAAGCTATACAAGTAAAAAGCAGACAGACATGACACCACGTGGTATGATTTATGATCGTAATGGGAAAGTTGTTGCTGGAACTGTATCCGCATTGAATATTACATACTTTCCACCAAAGAACACGACAAGTGATGAACAGTGGGAGCTGGCACAAAAATTTGCGAAACAGTTTAAAACCAATCATGATCGTTTTACACTAAGCGATTATCAGGATGCCTATTTATATTTACATACAGATGCAAATGGTAAAAAAGATAATGGAAACAATTTGTTATCAGGTAATGAATTAAATCTTGGCAGCGCTGACGCAGAAAAACTAAAACGTGAACGTATCACGCAGGAGATGGTAGAAAAAGAATTTTCTGAAGAAGATTTAAATGCCTATGCAATCTTTGGTGCGATGCGTCGTGCCCCAAGCAGCCAGTTAAAAGTTGTTTTGGAAGATGTAGATAAAGAAATCGTATATTATCTGGAAGAACATAAAGATGAATATCCAGGATTTGATGTCGATATGGGTGGATGGAAACGTGAATATCCATATGGATCAACATTTAGAGATGTATTAGGTGGTGTATCAACCAGTGTACAGGGAGTACCTAGTGAATTAAAAACGTATTATGAAGCAAAAGGTTATTCCATGGTCGATCGGGTAGGTATAAAAGGACTTGAAGAACAGTACGAAGATTTATTGACAGGCACACGAAAAGTCAGTGAAATCACATATGATGAAAACGGCATTGCTGTTTTAAATGAAATCAACAGTGGTAAAAATGGCTATGATTTGCATATGAGCATTGATATTGAACTACAGAAAAAAGTTGATGATGTCCTTGAAAAGGTGTTAAAAAATGCAAGCAATGACAGCCGCCGACAGTATTTTAAAAATGCGTATGTGATCTTGATGAATCCACAAACCGGTGAGATTTATGCGATGAGTGGAAAAGCAAAAGGGGACGATGGCAAAATCACAAATTTTGCGACTGGTAATTATAAAGCTGGTGTTGTACCTGGGTCTATTGTGAAGGGTGCGACAGTATACATGGGACTTACAGAAGGTGTCATTGACGCAAACACCATATTTATAGATGCGCCAATTGAATTCAAAGGATCTCAGATAAAAGCATCTTATCAAAATCATGGTCCAGTCAATGCAGTAAAAGCTTTATCTGTATCCAGTAACGTGTATATGTGGTACACGGTTATGGCATTAGCTGGTGTAAACTATGTGCCAAAAGGCCCATTGATTGTAAACGATTATGCAGGAATTGTTCGTTTGATGCGTTCTTATTATTCTATGTTTGGATTAGGTACAAGTACAGGATTGGATGTTCCTGATGAAACATCAACTTCATTTGTTGGTAACAGTACCGATGTCGGTAAATTTTTGGACTTTGCGATTGGACAGTATGATCTTTACACACCAATTCAGATTGCACAATATGTATCTACGCTTGCCAATGGCGGCAAGAAAGTACAGCCAAAGCTTGTGAATACAGCTACAGAAGTCAATAGTGATTATGTGGTATATAAAAATGAAACAACAATTCTTTCAACATTAAAAGGCAAAGAAAGCGATTTAGATGTTGTCAGAGCAGGATTTCATCAGTGTGTTTTAGATGGTAACTGTGGTGGCGCAATCAAAAGTTTACCTTATGATATCGCTGCGAAAACAGGTACTGCCGAAAGTGCAGAACATGGTGGTAAAACAACCAATGCGGCTTTGATTGGATGGGCACCATATGAAAACCCAACATTAGCTTTTGTTTGTTTAGCACCGGATTCAGATACCAATATAGGTACGAACCTTGCAGGTAATATCTGTTATCAGGAAATTATGCCAGAAATCATTCAAGATTTCTTTAAAAAATATCCAATTGACAAGAAAGATTAAAAAGTATTAGCATTTTCCGATATTGTATGTTATAATTTTCTAGCACTAGTACGAGGAGGGTCAACATGAGAGATAGAATTACATTCAAATGTTCAGAATGTGGCGAAGAAAACTACATTGGAACACGTAATAAACGTAAAAATCCAGAACGTATGCAAATTCAAAAATATTGCCCACGTTGTAACAAGAAAACTTTACATAAGGAGAAAAAATAAGAAGGGCCAAAGACTTGGTCTTTTTTATTATGTGAAATGATATGAAAAAGATAGAAACATATGTATTAGGCATGGTGCAGGTAAACTGTTATGTACTATGGCAGGATAATCATGTATTGATCATTGATCCAGGAACTGCCTCTTCAAAATTGATGAAAGATATTGATGATCGAGGCGGTATTGTAGATGGCATCGTTTTGACACATGGACATTTTGATCATATTGGTGGTGTTGATGCGTTGGTAGAGCATTATCATTGTCCGCTCTATATGAATGCATGGGATAAAGACATGTTGAAGGATGCGTATTTGAATGCTTCTGGAGCAATGGGACTTCCTGAAATCATTGTGCATACAAAACCACAGTTCCTAGATGCAGGTAAGCATACAATTGGCGTGTTTGAATTTCAGTTTATTTATGCGCCAGGACACAGCAGTGGCTGCAGTATGATTTTATGGGATGAAAATCTGTTTAGCGGGGATGTTTTATTTGCGGGAAGTATTGGCAGAACAGATTTGCCAGATGGTGATATGGGCAAAATGCGAAATAGTTTACGTATATTCAAAGATTTAGATCCATCTATTAAGATTTATCCAGGACATGGTCCTGTGACTGATTTGAGATGTGAATTACAACAAAATCCGTACTTAAATATGTGAAAATGAAGGAATTTTAAAATTTCTTCATTTTTTTTAGGATTTTCACCTCCTTTTTACGTATATGTATTAATAGGAGGTGATTTTTTTATGCAAGAGAAAATGAATCAAATGCTTCGTCTTGCGCAACTGCATCATGCGACAGATATTCACTTCGTCATGAAGAAGGAGAAACTGTCGGTTAGTATGCGCGGGCTGTATGGAATGGAGGAAATCTATTCACCAGCCCTGGATGCTTCTTTATTTCATTATTTGAAATATTTAAGCAATCTGGATTTAGGAAATCTCAGTGTGCCCCAGAGTGGAAATTTTCAGTACACGTATGAGGGGAATCTGTTGTATTTTCGTTTTAGTCTGTTAACAACTCTACATATGCAGACTGCTGTGCTTCGTATATTAAACAATCACAGTGAAATTGAATTAAAAGATCTTACCAAAGATCAAGCCCAGCTACAGAGCTTTATGAACTGGACCAAAACAAGGAGTGGGTTAATCGTGTTATCTGGTCCTACCGGCAGTGGAAAGACAACTACTCTGCATGCAATCTTACATCAGATTGCTAATGATCATCATTTACAGGTCGTATCTTTAGAAGATCCTATTGAAATCTTTGATGACAGCTATCTACAATTACAGATTAATGAAAAAAACAATTTTTCTTATGAAGAGGGAATCAAGCAGCTCATGCGACATGATCCAGATGTCATCATGATTGGAGAGATTCGTGATCCTAGCAGTGCCAGGATGTTGCTTCGTAGTGCTCTTAGCGGACATTTGATTTTCACAACGATACACGCAAAATCCTGTAGTGAAGCAATCAAACGATTAAATGAGTTTGGCTTAAGCAATGAAGAATTAACACATACGCTAAGTGCAATCGTGAATCAGCGCTTATATCCATCAGCGAACGGAAAGGGGAGAGTGTGTATTTATGAAATCATGGAAAAAGAAGAACTGCAGTACTGCCTTGCCCATGGACAAAGCAAAAAAACTTATCGAGATATATCTGCCAACATTTGCGCGGCTGTTTCAAAAGGGTGGATTAAAGAAAAAGACGCATCCTACGATCTTGTCACTGAATGAACAGGAGTTTTATTTTCTAAGTGAACTATTGAAAAAAGGATATCCTTTGCTGGAGGCTTTATCCTTTCTGAAAAAGGATGAGGAAAAGGTGAAAGCGGCATTGGAGAATGGACAAAGTATACAGGATATATTTTTGGCTCACCATAAAGGGCGCTTCTATATGCATTTTGCTTTCTTTTTAGAAGTATCGTCTTTGGCAGATGCGATAGAAAGTGCGTTACATATGATGTCTTTTGAGAAAAACATTAAGAAAAAGTTAGTGAAGCAATGCAGTTATCCTTTGTTTCTTCTGGTATTTGCTTTTGTGATTCTGGTGTTTTTTTCACGCTTTATCATTCCCCAAATGTTAAACAGTTTTGATGCTGGAGATGATTTTCAGTTGCTGATATCTTTATTATCCATACTACAATACGTGTTTTACTTGTTTCTGGCGATGGTTTTATGTTTGGCGGGTTTCTTTCTGTATGGAGCTTTTCGTCCACGCAAACAAAGCGTATGGCTTTATCAGCACCACCAGCACATTCCTTTATTGAAAGATATTTTATCTTACCAACTGTCTGGCTATCTTTATGAACTGGAGGCCAAAGGGATCTCCACTAAGGCTGCCTTTCATTATCTGCTGCATTTAAAAAATACATCTATATTGCATCATTTTATGAAGGATATGATCTTCGCTTTGGAAAGTGGTGCCCAGTTACATGAAACCATGGAGAAAAGCACATTGTTAAGTGACGCATTTAAACAGATGTTTTTTATTGGCGCCCATAACGACAATATCTGTGAAATGATGAAGCTGTTTATGAAACAACAGGAACTGTATTGGGAAAAACTGATTAAAAAAGCCGGTATGGGGATTCAATGCCTTGCTTATGCGTTTATCGCATGTATGGTATTAAGTGTTTATCAGATCATGTTAATTCCTTTACAAATGTTAGATACAATGTAGAAAAGAAAGAGAGAACATACATATGAAAAATAATACAAAAGGTTTTACAATTTTAGAGATGATGATTGTTTTATCCATTATTGCACTGGTATTCTTATTAACACTCCCTAACATTCAACAGAAAGAAAAAATCATTCGTGATCAGGGATGCAATGCTTTACAAAAAGTAGTGGACGGACAAATTTTGCTTTATGAAGTAGACAACTTGACGCCTCCCTCCAGTATGAATGATCTCATACGCAAAGGATATTTAAAAGAATCACAGAGAAGATGCCCTAGTGGGGATATGATAGAAATCGTCAATGGTGAAGCACGTGTCAAATAAAGGCTTCACTTTGATGGAAATGCTGGTAGTACTATTTGTGATCAGTATGCTGGTGGTTATTTTTCCATTAATTAAGCCACAGAAACAAATTCAGTTAGGATATGAAATGCAGACAATCAAGCAGCTGCTGTTACAGACACAAGTATCGGCAGTGAATGAACACAGGGAAAAGATGGTGAAAATCTCCTCTAATTCCATGCTTTATGATCATAAGCGCTATACCTTTATGGATGGCATGGATTGTGCTCCTACAACCCTTTATTATTATGCAAACGGAAACGTCAGTCAGGCTAAGACCATTCGCTGTAACTGTCAGGGTAAACAAAAAAGTTTAGTTATAGAACTTGGAAGTGGTGCCATTTATGTCCGATAACAAAGGGATGATTTTAATAGAAACTCTGTTATTGTTTGTGATCGTTTCAATTTTACTGCTGATTATGACTTCCTGCATCTTATCTTTACATCAATTGAATGATACCGAAAGGGGATTGTATCAAAATGAAGAAATACAAAGGCTCTATGAATAATGGATTCACAATGGTTGAAGTGCTGGTGGCACTTTCCTGTTTATCTTTATGTCTGCTTTTATTTAGCGGCGTTTGTGGCTTACTACAAAAGGCATCCGATGATACCCATCAAAATGATGATATCATTGCCATACGGCAGTTACGAATGCTGTTTGCACAGGGATATGATATGCAGTGCGGTAATCAAGAGTGTACCTTTCGTTATCATGATTCAGATATCACATTAAAATTGCATAATCACCGGCTTGTGAAAACACCAGGATATGAAATCTTTGTAAAGGATATAAAGGAGGGATATTTTGCACAAGAAGGAAATTGTATCACATTCCACTGGAATAAGCAGGAAACGACGCTGTATTGCGAATAAACAGGGCTTTGTGTCTATTTACGCACTTGCTGTTTTATGTATTATTCTATCCTTTGTGACCTATTGTGTCATGAAAACACAAACTACGGCATTATTGATAAAACAAAGCAAACAGCATATCATTGAGTTATATTGTATCCATCAGGCAAAAGATAAGTTGAAAGAAACTTTGACAGATGAAAAGGAAACCAGTGAAGAATCAAAAGAAATTGATTTAGATGAACAATCTTTGAAAAAGGTAGAAAAAGTAACAAAGAATTATCAGGGCACAACAATAACTTTTAGCTATACAAAAGAAAGTGTAAATATCAGCTATCGTTTAAATCATATAGCTTATGCTATGGACATTTATGTAAATGAACAACATGAAATAATGGATATCCGCTATACATAGGCATAAAAAAAACAAAACAAGGAACAATAAAAGGGGAGGTGATGTTATGCTGACACTCAGTATTACAACATTATTTTTTCTATTATTTCTATTTCTTGGCAATGTGCTTCAATTCTTAAATGCACAGGCATACTGGATGATGCCAATCTTTCTTTTGCTGTTATGGGGTGTTTCCTTTTTCTATAAAGAAGCAAACACAAAATCTATAGAAGGAAAAGATTTTCTGTTTACTTTGATCATCACTTGGATTTTCTATCTTTGCTACCAGCTGATGGGGTTTACAATTTCCAAAGTATTTTTTACCTATTATTATCTTGTAGTCTTTCTATGTGTAGAACTTTACGCAGATAGTATTCGTTTTAAAAGCCTTATTTAAGAAAATATTTGACAAAAATGCGAAATGCATTACAATATAATAGGATAAATTAAGGAAAGGTGAATACAAATTATGATAAGCTCAAATGATTTAAAACCAGGTATGACAATTCAGCAGGATGGTGATATCTTCGTAGTCTTAGAACAGAGTCAGAACAAAACAGCACGTTCTGCCATGGTTGTTAAAGCAAAAGTAAGAAACCTTCGTACAGGTTCTAACGTAGAACTTTCTTGGGGTGGAGGAGATAAAATCCAGCCTGCTCGTATCGATAAAAAAGAAATGCAGTATTTATATGATACTGATGATGCTCTGGTATTCATGGACAATGAAACTTACGAACAGATTGAAATTCCAAAAGATCACTTAGAATGGGAAATCAATTTCATGAAACCAAATGACAATGTCATGATTTCTATGTTTGAAGGTGAAATCTTAGGTGTTATCCTTCCAGATAAGGTAACATTACAGGTTGTTGAATGTGAACCAGCTGTAAAAGGCGATACTGCAACAAGTGCACAGAAGAATGCTGTTGTAGAAACTGGATTACAGGTAAAAGTACCTTTATTCATCTCTCAGGATGAAATGATCGTCATCAATACAGCAGATGGTAAATATTCTGGCAGATCAAAAGACTAAGAAAACTCATACGAGTTTTCTTTTTTTCATAATTTATAAAAGAATTGCATATCTTTTGTATTCAAGCAAGCTAATTTTTGATATAATAAAGTTTAGGTTGGGAGGTTTACCAATATGGAAAAATTGTCACGCGTTAAAAAATATGAAGAACTTAGAAAATCAATCGAAACTGATAATCATGTAGATAAGAAAGAAGAAGCTACTTTACATAATGATGATACCTTAAAACGTTTTGATTCCTCCGTGCTGAAGAAAGCTGAAATCAAAGAAGATACTTATCAGCCAGGACGTGAAAAAGTAATCGAGGAAGTAAAAGAAGAAACTGGTTCACAAGGGGAAGAAGCCGGTTTCACAAATGAATATCTGGACGATTTTATTCGTGAAGTTCGTCAATATAATATTCGTAAAGGCACAAGAGAATGTGAAAATACACAAGTGGATATTTTAAATCAGCTGAATGCTGTCAATCGTGCAAAACGGACACAGTATGTAGAAAAAATTGAAGATGAAGTAAAAGAAGAGCCAATGGTTTCTACACCTGTGAAACAGATTTTGAAAAAAGAAGATATTGCGTTAGAAGTACAGAATCTTTTAAGAGAAGAAGATGAAGTAGAGGATGAAGAAGAAGTTAAAGAAGAAACACCAGTTTCAGCTGAGGTGAATGAACAGGCAGAAATGGATGTTGAGCAAACATTGTTGATTAAGGATTCCTTTTCCCATCTGGATGATGAAATCGAAGATACTTCAGATGAAAGTGAAGAAGAAATAGAAGAGGAAGAAGAACCAGCGCCTAAAAAACGAGGCTTTTTCAAAAAGAAAAAAGAAGAAACAGATGATGAAGAAGAGGAAAATGATGATATTCCTGTTTCTCCAACCATCCATAAAAAGCTGTTAGAAGAAACGCAGCAGCTTCGTGTACAAATGGATGAATATGAAGATGAATTAACCGATTTAAGTGATGGTGTAGAAAAAACAAATAAATTATTGAATTTTGTATTATGCTTTTTGATTCTGGTATTGTTGGTAATTATCGGATTCATTGCATACTCTTTATTAAAAGCCGGAGGTAAGATTTAATGAATAGAATTAATATCGCAATTGATGGACCTAGTGCTGCAGGGAAAAGCACAATCAGTAAACTGTTAGCCAAAGAATTAGGCTATGCCCATTTAGATACTGGTGCCATGTATCGTTGTGTTGGTTACTATTCCAAAGTGAAAGGAATCGATGAACATGATGAACAAGCACTTGCGGCAATGATTGATGATATGCAGATTTCCTTTGACAGTATGGGGAATGTATTCATCAATGGAGAAGATGTTTCCAAAGCAATCCGTACCAATGATATGAGCATGCGTGCAAGCAGTGTCAGTGCCCATCCTATGGTTAGGGAAAAGCTTGTGGAAATGCAGCAGAAGATTGCGAAGGATAAAGGATATATTCTTGATGGACGTGATATAGGAACAGTTGTACTACCTGATGCCGAAGTCAAGGTTTATATGATTGCAAGTGTAGAAGCACGTGCAAAAAGAAGATTTAAAGAATATGAAGAAAAACATATCGAAGCAGATTATGATGAAATCTATCAGGATATTGAGAAACGTGATTATCAGGATATGAACCGTAAGACATCTCCTTTGAGAAAAGCGGACGACGCGAAAGAAATCGATACCAGCGATATGACGATTGAAGAAGTCGTAAGTGCCATCCGTAATCTGATTCAACCATGTATTGAATAACAGGAGGTGAAGTTTCATCAGCATGCAGCTGATGAACAATGTATATGATAAATGGTATAGTAGCAATTGTCGGAAGACCAAATGTAGGAAAATCCACGATCTTCAATCGAATGATCGGTGAGAGAAAAAGTATTGTAGAAGATACGCCGGGTGTTACTCGTGATCGTATTTATGGTAAAGCAGAATGGTTAACAAAAGAATTTCGTATCATTGATACAGGAGGAATTCAGTTAGCTGATCAGCCATTCCAGGAAGAAATTAAAATGCAGGTAGAAATCGCCATTGATGAAGCAGATGCGATCGTATTTGTGGTAAGTGGTAAAGAAGGCTTGACACCGGATGATGAATATATCGCAAGATTATTACAGCGAAGCGGCAAGCCGGTGATTCTTGCAGTTAATAAAGTAGATAACCAGCAGTTGAATGATTCTATTTATGAATTCTATGCTTTAGGCTTAGGCGATCCTATCGCCGTCAGTGGTGTACATGGTATTGGTATTGGTGATGTATTAGATGCTATCATTCAAAGTTTCCCAAAAGAAACGCGTAAAGAATATGAAGGCATGACAAGATTTTGTGTCATTGGACGTCCAAATGTTGGAAAAAGCTCTTTGGTAAATGCCATTTTGAATCAAGAAAGAGTTATCGTCAGCAATGTAGAAGGTACAACAAGAGATGCTATTGATACACCTTTCAAACGGGAAGGAAAAGACTATGTCGTCATTGATACTGCTGGTATCCGTAAGCGTGGGAAAGTATATGAAAACATTGAAAAATATTCTGTCCTTCGTGCCATGAGTGCAATTGAGCGAAGTGATGTTGTGTTGGTTGTGATTGATGGAGAAACCGGTATCCGTGAACAGGATAAACATGTCGCAGGATATGCCCATGAAGCTGGTAAAGGTGTTATCATTGTGTATAATAAATGGGATACGGTAGAAAAAGATGAACAGACCATGAATAAAATCACAAAAGAAATCAGAACACAGTTTTTGTATCTGAGCTATGCGCCAATTCTGTTTGTATCCGCTAAAAACAAACAGCGTATTCAAACGATTTTACCAGAGATCGATAAAGTACATGATTATTCTTTGATGCGTATTCAAACGAATGTATTAAATGAAGTGTTGATGGATGCACAGTTGATGACGCCTCCACCAACCCATAATGGAAAACGTTTAAAAATCTATTATGCATCCCAGGTTGCAGTAGCACCGCCAACATTTGTGTTATTTGTGAATGAACCTGAGTTATTACATTTTAGTTATCAACGTTTCCTTGAAAACCGTTTACGTGAAGCATTCAGTTTTGAAGGAACAACGTTAAAGATAATCGCAAGAGAAAGAAACAGGTGATAAAATGAAGATCGTAGTCGCAGGAAGTGGCAGCTGGGGCTGTGCACTGGCACAAGTATTATGTGATAATCATGTGGATGTCATGGTTTATGGAAATAATCCAGCAGAAATCAATGATATCAATGAAAATCATCGCAATTCAAAGTTCTTTGAGGATGTAGAACTACATCATGATTTAAAAGCAACTATGGATTTAAATGTATTCCATGACGCTGATGTTGTCTTGTTTGTGGTACCTACTATTGCAATAGAATCTGTATGTAAACAGATTGATCCAATTCTAACAAAGAAGATCATTGCGGTAAATGCATCCAAAGGATTTCATCCTCAGACAAATGATCGTATGTCCAATGTTATTCGCGCCAATATTTCAAAGGAACATTTAAGCAGTGTCGTATCCTTGATTGGTCCAAGTCATGCTGAAGAAGTGGTTATCCGTATGTTAACAACAATTTGTGCGGTATCCTTAAATGAAGAAGATGCGAAAACCATTCAGAAACTATTCAGCAATGATTATCTTCGTGTATATCGTGGCGATGATGAAATCGGCAGTGAAACAGGAGTGGCATTAAAAAATGCAATTGCTGTTGCTAGTGGTGTATTGTATGGCTTAGGCTATGGAGATAATACAAGAGCAGCTTTAATTACACGTGGCTTGGCGGAAATGATTCGTTATGGGGTAGCCATGGGTGGCCGAAAAGAAACATTTATGGGAATGACAGGTATAGGTGATTTAATTGTTACCTGTACAAGTAAGCACTCACGTAATTTCCAGGCTGGATATGATATAGGAAAACACAACAGTGCAAAATACTTCTGGGATAACAACACAAAAACCGTTGAAGGTGTGCGTACAGCAAAAGTTGTACATGATGTAGCACATGAAAAGGGTATTGATATGCCAATCATTGAAGAAATTTACAAAGTGCTGTATGAAGATAAAGATCCAAAAGAAAGTGCAAAAGATTTAATGCTTCGTGATTTAAAACATGAAATGATATAACAATGTAGAAAGAAACGTTATAAATACTTGCGTTTCTTTCTTTTTGGCTAGATAAAGCCGATAATTAATGGTATAATAACTAACGCTGAATGAAAATTTTTCAGGGAGGAATGCAATATGTCTGATTTACAAAAAGAAATCAAGCGAAGAAGAACCTTCGCCATCATATCTCACCCGGATGCCGGGAAAACTACGTTGACTGAAAAACTATTGCTGTATGGAGGAGCCATCCTTCAGGCAGGTAGTGTAAAAGGTAAAAAAGCCAACAAACATGCTGTCAGTGACTGGATGGAAATTGAAAAACAAAGAGGTATCTCTGTTACTAGTTCTGTATTACAGTTTGAATATAATGACTTCTGTATCAATATTCTTGATACACCAGGGCACCAGGACTTTAGTGAAGATACTTATCGTACCTTAATGGCCGCAGACTCTGCCGTGATGGTCATTGATGCCAGCAAAGGTGTCGAGGCACAGACAAAGAAATTATTTAAAGTATGTTTATTACGCCATATTCCTATTTTCACTTTCATTAATAAAATGGACCGTGCTGCGATGGATCCCTTCAAACTGCTTGAACATATCGAATCAGAACTGGGCATGGAAACTTACGCTATGAACTGGCCAATTGGTTCCGGTAAAGAATTCAAAGGAGTTTATGAACGTGACCATAAACGTATCATCGCATTCCATGGTGGAGATCATGGTATGAAAGCCGCAGAAGTTACAGAAGGCAGCTTAGAAGATGAAACATTCCGTTCTGTATTAGGTGATCATTTCTTTGAAAAGCTGAAAGAAGATAGTGAATTGCTGGATATTGCCAGTACACAATTTGATAAAGACAAAATCAATCATGGACAGATGACGCCTGTTTTCTTTGGTAGTGCGTTAACAAACTTTGGTGTAGAACCATTCTTAAGTCATTTCCTTGATATGACAACATCTCCACTTCCAAGGGAATCATCCATTGGGGAAATTGATCCATTTGATGAACGTTTCTCTGCCTTTGTATTCAAGATTCAGGCCAACATGAATAAAGCACATCGTGATCGTATCGCATTTATGCGAATTTGCAGTGGCCGCTTTGAAAAAGGCATGGAAGTCACTTTGATGCAACAGAATAAGAAAGTGAAACTATCACAACCGCAGCAGTTTATGGCACAAGATCGTGAAATCATCGATGAAGCATATGCAGGTGATGTAATTGGTGTCTTTGACCCAGGAATCTTTTCCATTGGCGATACCTTATGTGATCCATCTATGAAATTTGAATTTAAAAAGATTCCAACCTTTGCGCCTGAACACTTCGCACGTGTAACACAGCGTGATACCATGAAACGTAAACAGTTTATCAAAGGAATTACACAGATTGCCCAGGAGGGTGCAATTCAGGTATTCCAGGAAATCAATATCGGTATGGAAGAAATCATTGTTGGAGGCGTAGGTGTCTTACAGTTTGACGTATTGGAACAGCGATTAAAGAGTGAATATAATGTTGATATCAAACTAGAAATTCTGCCATATCAATGTGTTCGCTGGATTGATGATCAAAGCATTGATCCAAATACATTGAATTTGACAAGCGAATCAAAACGTGTTCGTGATTTAAAAGGCAGAAATCTGATCATCTTCATGAACAACTGGGGAATCAAATGGGCAACAGAACAAAATAAAGGCTTAACATTAAGTGAAGTAGGTAACGCTGAATAAACAATGATCAAAAGTTCATACTAAATACGAGGAGTGTTAGATATGAATGATGAAGATATTGTTTGTTATTGCCTTGGTGTCAGTGTAAAAGACATCAAAGATGCAATAGCTTCCGGCTGTCAAAACTTTGCACAGGTACAGGAAAAGACAGGTGCAGGAACAGTATGTGGAGCATGTAATGATGAAGTTGAAGCATTAGTTGCTCAATTATTAAATCAGAAATAAGTCGATGAAAGAAAACATCGGCTTTTTCTTTTATTCAAGAGGCATAAAACATGAACAGATATCATAAGTTTAGAGTGACTAAGGGAGGATAAACAATGAATACCACAGAAATTTTAAAAAATATAGCACAGAGATGCGGTGGTGATATATACTTAGGTATCGTAGGCCCTGTACGTGTTGGAAAATCAACTTTCATCAAAGAATTCATGGAAAAAGCAGTCATTCCTTATGTGAATGACGAATATGAAAAAGCACGTATGATCGATGAACTGCCTCAGGCAGGCGTTGGAAAGACCATCATGACCACCGAACCCAAATTTGTGCCTAATAATGCCGCTACAATCGAATTTGAAGATGGATTTACTGTGAATGTACGTCTTGTGGACTGTGTAGGTTATGTAATACCGGAAGCCAAAGGATACAAGGATGAAGATGGTATCCGTATGGTAAGAACACCATGGAGTGATGAAGCAATGCCTTTTAATGAGGCAGCCAAAATCGGTACACAGAAAGTTATTCAGGATCATTCAACGATTGGCATTGTTGTAACAACGGACGGCAGTATTTCCGATTTATCTAGAGAAGCTTATATTGAGGCAGAAGCAGAAGTCATTGATGAATTAAAAAGCATTGGAAAACCATTTATTGTAGTTGTAAATAGCAGTGATGTAAATTCACTGGCATGTAAGGCAGTTGTAGATAAACTAAAAGAAAAATATGAAGTACCTGTACTTGCAATCGCAGTTAACAATATGAGTGAAAATGATGTCCACGATATCCTGAGAGAAGCACTATATGAATTCCCAGTTTCAGAAATCAATATCAACATGCCACAATGGATTGCAGTATTAGATGATGAACACTGGCTAAAGAAAAGCTTTAATCAAACGATTCAGGACAGTATGTCCAGTGTAGAAAAATTAAAAGAAGTTGAAAATATCAAAGATGTATTAAATGAAAATGAATATATCGATAGCAGTAATATTGCGACAATTGATACAGGTGCAGGGGTTGTGAATGTTGATATCACAATAAAAAACGGACTGTATAATGAAATACTCAAAGAAATCATTGGTGTAGAAATCAAAGATAAAAGCGAATTGATTGCATTGATGCAGGAATACAGCAAAGCCAAACGGGAATATGATACGATTTCCAGTGCCCTTAAAATGGTAAAACAGACAGGCTATGGGTTTGCCAGTGCTTCTTTACAGGATATTGAGTTAAGCAAGCCTGAAATCATCAAGCAGGGAAGCCGCTATGGCGTGAAATTAAAAGCGATAGCACCAAGTATTCATATGATAAAAGTCGACGTAGAATCAAGCTTTGAGCCGATTATTGGCAGTAAAGAACAAAGTGAAGAATTAATACGTTATCTGCTAAGAGATGAAGGAAACGATGATGGTTCTATCTGGGACAGCGATATTTTTGGCCGCAAATTAAGTGATCTGATTCGAGATGGTTTAAACGCAAAACTATCTATGATACCGGAAGCTGCAAGAATCCGTTTACAAGATATTCTGACGAAGCTTGTGAATAAGGGGAAAGGAAACGTTATCGCAATCGTTTTATAAATTATAGAAAAATGATGTGATTTCTTAATTCTTATTTATTTTTCTTAAAATGTATTGAAAAAAAGGCTTTGCAATGGTATTATATACTCATGTTGGAGGTAATAAACATGAGTGAAATTTTAAATAAAAAAGCATTAGTTGAAAGCGTTGCAGAAAAATTAGAAATGACAAAGAAAGATGCGACTGTTGCAGTTGATACAGTATTTGATGAAATTGCTGAAACTTTAGCAAACGGTGGCAAAGTTGATATTTCTGGTTTCGGTAAATTTGAAGTTAGCGAACGTGCTGCACGTAAAGGAATCAACCCAGCTACTAAAGAACCAATCGAAATTGCTGCTTCAAAATCTCCTAAATTTAAAGCTGCTAAAGCATTAAAAGACGCTGTAAAATAAGGATAAATAAAGGACATCGAATTTGTCCTTTTTTTGTTAAATTTTGGTTGTTGTTTCTCACACATTTGTATGTTATAATGTTGAGCAATTAGAGATATATTAGGAGGTAGAATCATATGATCCTGTCTGGTTATTACTCACAACAATATTTATTATATATATTTGCATTTGTAATCATCATGATTGCCCAATCTAGTGTACAACGTGCATATAATCGATATAAACAAATAAGAAACGAAAAAGGCATTACAGGAAAAGATGCTGCACGAATGATCCTGGATGCGAATGGACTTCATAATATTCCAGTAGAAGTTAGCACTGGTGGAAGTTTAAGTGATCATTATGATCCCGTACATCATGTTGTACGTTTATCAAGTGATATCTACTACAACACAAGTATTGCATCCATTGCAGTAGCAGCGCATGAGGTAGGGCATGTTATTCAGCATAAAGAACATTATGGCTTTATCGCAATACGTAACCGCATCCTGCCAGTTGCAAACATTGCATCACAGCTTGGCTGGGTTATATTAACAATTGGTCTATTCATGTTTGTATCAACACCAGTTGTATTATATATTGGATTATCCATGATTGGTGTGGTTCTGTTATTCCAGATTGTCACACTACCTGTAGAATTCAATGCATCCAGCAGAGCAATCAAACAATTACAAAGCATGCATATGATCAACGAAGATGAAAAACCTTATGTCAAAGGAATGTTAAAAGCTGCAGCCTTCACATATGTAGCAGCTGTGCTTGCCACATTGGCACAAATCTTAAGAATTTTACTAATGATCTTAGGTAATAACAGAAGAAACAACGATTAATGAATGAGTGGAAGTTTGGTATTTATTCTCCTGACTTCCACTTCTTATTTTATACGTAACTTCGCATAATATATATTATGTTATAATTTGAGATTATAAAAAATCTTTAAAATATGATATTTCATTAGATTTCTTTATAATTATTGATTCTTTGTTCAGCTTATCTTTTTTGTGAAAGCTATATTCTATTTTGCAACCAGATGTATAATCACCAGTCTTTTTACATCTCATTGCAAATTACATCCAAATAAATACCTATATTATTCCTTATTCCTTTTAGTATTGATTAGTATTAAGCATAATCTTATAATCTATTATACATATGTATCTTATCCTGTATTGTATAAAATCTTTAAATATCGAATCATTATACTTCATATTTTTATAACATATTTATTATAGATATGATATCTTATTGAAAAATCTATAAACTCAATCTTGTTTGCCGTAATAGATATCATATCCCTGTACAAATAACATTCATGATACATGCATTTTCATAAGATACACCATCATATATAAATTATCATTTATCATGTTTTACATCAAAAAAGCCAGGTTTTTTTCAACCTGACTTCCCTTGCCTGCTTTTTATGTATAGTTATTTTGAACTTAATCTTTTTAACATATATTCTTTAGCTTGATGCTCCAGCGTATCATCTAGTGGAGCTAAATCCTGTAATGTAATATCAGGATTTCTTTTCTTTAATGCTTTATAAATAACAAAATCTGTAATTTCTGGATTTTTTGGAAGTAATGGTCCATGCATATATGTCGCAAGTACCTGACCATTATAGAATCCTTCCTGTTTTCCTTCAAAGCTGTTTCCATATCCATGTAGAACATGTCCCAATGGAGTTTTGACATTGCGTGTTTGTCCACCATGATTTTCAAAACCAACAGCAGTAATTTTGTTGCCGTCAAGATCACATTCTATCGCAATATTGCCAATACAACGTGTTCCATTGGAGCCTGTTTCTGTATAATAATCAAAGAATTTCAATCCTTCGATTTTCTCATTGTCTGCGCTTATATAATATTGTCCAAATAATTGATAGCCACCACATATCAATAGTATAAAAGTATTTTCATTCATTGCTTTCGCAATATTTTCTTTTCTTGATAATAAATCGTCAATTAACATTTTTTGTTCTTTATCGGCTCCACCGCCAAGAAATAATAAATCATATGTTGATAAATCACACTCATCTTTGATAGACAAGGTATCTATTTTTATTTGGATGCCACGATCAAGGCAACGTTTCTTTAAAACCATCATATTGCCTTTATCACCGTATAAATCCATGATATCATGATACATCCAACATACATTCAACTCCATGTCAGCACATCCTTTCTTACGCTTTCATTTCGCTTATCAGCAGATTTCTCACTGGCTGTAGTGCGGTATAGGTCGCAATCGCATATAGCGTTGTATCAGCCTTCAATAATGCGCTGACGCTGTCTTTCAAGTTTTCATATACTTCCATTTCACCAGTATATCCACCATATTTGAAACGTAGCGCCATATCATAACACCGTGAACCAGATACAATGATTTTCGTTGTTTCTTCACACATCAATTTTTCAAAGAAGGTATCATAGATCCATGATACATCCGTACCATCCTGTGCATGATCATTTAATACGATCAAAATGGTTTTCTTACTATGATCCTCTTCAATGACTTTCATGACTTCGTTTGCGCCTGTTGGATTTTTCACCAGGTTTAAAATCAGAGAATGGTTATGATATGTAAATGTTTCATTTCTACCATCTGGTACTTTGATTTCTTTAAATGCTTTTTTTGCGCAAGTGGATGGAATGTTAAATAAATCCGCAACTGCTAAAACAGCGATACAGTTATACATCGTATATAAACCACCTTGAGGTGCACAGAATTCTTCGTTTTGCCATTTAAATAATCGTCTTGGGATATCAATCACATCTCCAGCAATATCTAGTTCAGGTGTTTTGAAATCACAGCCAGAGCAATGGAATACACCAATGTGAGAGTATTGATAGAAATCATAATCCAAACGCTTTCCACAACGAGGACAGAATTTTCCTTCACTGGCTTCATTTGTTTTTTTCATACTGGTTGCACATCCATGAATACCAAAGTATTGTGTTTTCGCCTTTGACGCAGCATCTTTTAAACGTACAACATTAGGATCATTGCCATTTAAAACAAGTGTACCATCATAATCTTTGATCGCTGATTCGATTTTTTGAATCAGCTGTTCCATCTCACGAGCACGATCTAACTGATCTCGAAAGAAATTTGTCACAACCAGCGCATCTACATGAAGATTCTTCATAATGAATGGAATATTTAATTCGTCTACTTCCAATACAATGGCATCCGCATGTACCTTTTTGTTAAATCCGGTATTGGTTAAAAGGGCTGTGGTGATTCCTTCTTTCAGGTTATCCCCTTTTCGATTATTGATAACTTTTTTATTGGCTTGCATCATCATATCCGCAATCATATTGCTGGTAGATGTTTTTCCATTGGTGCCTGTTACCAAAATGACGGGACAATTGATTTTCAGACTTTTCAAAACATGTGGGGATATCCTCAATCCTATAGAGCCTGGCATAGAGCCGCCTCTGTGAATCAGCCTTAATAAGAATGCTGAAAGTTTTGTTGCTAAAATAGAAATCGTATTCATATAATTCCTCCCTTGGAAGTAATTGTTCTTTTTAGACTTTTTTATTATACATGGAATGAGTGAAAAGTTCCACGTTAACATGTCTTTTTATGTCATTTTCTTTCTTATTATGTGTTTCCAGCTGTTGATTAATTGAAAAAAGCACCGTTTTTGTGTTTTTGATGAATAAAATCAGAAAAAAATTTTAAAAAAATAGTGTAAATGCCAAATTTTACATAGAAATTCAAAAAAATAATGATATAATAATCGTGTTATGATAAATGGAGGAAAATCATGAAAAAAATTTACGAAGGTAAGACAAAAGATGTCTACGCATTAGACAATGGAAACGTAATGTTGAAATTCAAGGATGATTGCACTGGAAAAGATGGCGTATTTGATCCAGGTGAAAACTCTGTCGGTTTAACAATCGAAGGTATTGGAAAAGCAAACCTTGAAACTTCTATTCACTTCTTTGAAATTTTAAAAGATGCAGGTATCAAAACTCACTATGTTAGTGCTGATATCGAAAATGCTACAATGGAAGTATTGCCTGCCAAAGTATTTGGTAAAGGATTGGAAGTTATCTGTCGTCTAGTTGCTACAGGAAGCTTTATCCGTCGTTATGGTGATTATATCGAAGATGGTACACCTCTTGTTGGGGGCTATGTTGAAACTACGTTAAAAGATGATGCAAAAGGTGATCCACTAATCACAAGTGAAGGTCTTGCAGCTCTTGGTATCATGAGTGAAGAACAATTCGCCAGCATGAAAGAACAGACTTTAAAAATTACACAGATCGTTGCAGATGATTTAAAGAAAAAAGGTCTTGATCTGTATGATATCAAATTTGAATTTGGTTACAACAATGATGAAGTAATTCTGATTGACGAAATTGCTTCTGGAAACATGCGTGTTTATAAAGATGGCGCGATTGTTGATCCTGTTGATTTAACAAACATGATTTTAGGTAAATAGAAAATTTAGAAACTGTAAATAGGAAGTTATATCATTCCCCTATTTACAGTTTTTTTCATATGTTTATTGACATCAAAAAAACACTGCCCTATAATTGAAAGGTAGAAAATTCAGGTGGGTGGTTCAGCTGATTTTTCTTACGCTGAATCATTGCCTCAAAGTGTTCTACATATGGAGGACGAACAAAATGAAAGAGTTAGAAATGTTATACGAAGGTAAGGCAAAAAAGGTTTTTGCTACTGAGAACCCTGATCAGGTGATCGTTGATTACAAGGATGATGCAACAGCATTCAACGGAGCAAAAAAAGGAACGATCATAGGCAAAGGTGTTGTAAACAACAAAATGACTAACTTCTTACTACAAAAGCTGGAAGAAAAAGGCATCCCAACACATTTTATCGAAGAACTGGATGATCGTAGAACGTTAGTGAAAAAGGTGGAAATCGTACCTTTGGAGGTGATTGTCCGTAATAAAGTTGCAGGAAGCTTCGCAAAACGTATGGGCCTTGAAGAAGGTATGGAATTGAAATGTCCAATACTTGAATTCAGCTATAAAAATGATGATTTAGGTGATCCTATGATCAATCACTACATGGCATTGGCAATTGGTATTGCTACCCAGCAAGATATTGATACTATTTCTGATATGGCATTTAAAGTAAATGAAGAGCTAAAACACATTTTCGAAGCCGCAGATATTGAATTAATTGATTTTAAACTGGAATTTGGCCGTTATCATGATCAAATCGTGCTGGCAGATGAAATCTCTCCTGATACTTGTCGTTTCTGGGATATTCATACACATGATCATTTAGATAAGGATCGTTTCAGACGAGATCTTGGAAATGTAGAAGATGCATACCAGGAAGTATATCGCCGTTTAGGCATCAAATAAAAGAAAGGAATCATACATATGTACGATAGATATGAAAGTCCTTTAGGACAGCGTTATGCAGGAAAAGAAATGCAGCAGTTATTCTCTCAGGACAAAAAATTCAAGACTTGGAGAAAGCTGTGGATTGCACTTGCGGAAAGTGAAAAAGAGCTAGGCTTGGATATCACACAGGAACAAATCGATGAATTAAAAGCACATGCAGAGGATATCAATTATGATGTCGCAAAAGAGCGTGAAAAAATCGTTCGTCATGATGTGATGAGCCATGTTTATGCATATGGTGAACAATGTCCTAATGCAAAAGGCATCATTCATTTAGGCGCTACTTCATGTTTCGTTGGAGATAACACAGATCTTATCATCATGTATGAAGCTTTGGAGCTGGTAAAGAAAAAGCTGGTAAATGTTCTTGCAGAATTAGAAAAATTTGCATTGGAATATAAAGATCTGCCAGTTTTGGCATTTACACATTTCCAGCCTGCACAGCCAACAACGCTTGGAAAACGTGCAGCAATCTGGGCACAGGATCTGTTAATGGATTATGAAGATATCTGTTATTTATTAGAAAATAAAAAGCTTCGTGGATGTAAAGGAACTACTGGTACACAGGCAAGCTTTATGGAATTATTTGATAATGATGAAGATAAAGTAAAGAAATTAGACCAGATGGTTGCGGATAAGATGGGATATAAGGAAAGCTATCCTGTATCTACACAGACATATTCCCGTAAGGTGGATTCTCGTATCTTAAATGCTTTAGGGGCTATTGCACAAAGTGCACATAAGTTCTCTAATGATATTCGTTTACTACAAAACTTAAAAGAAGTAGAAGAACCTTTTGAAAAGGGACAGATTGGCTCTAGTGCTATGGCTTATAAACGTAATCCTATGAGAAGTGAACGTATGGCTTCCCTTGCCAACTATGTGATTGCGGATACATTAAATCCTGCCATTGTTGCTGCTACACAATGGTTTGAAAGAACTCTGGATGATTCCGCAAATAAACGTATCAGTATTCCGGAAGCATTCCTTGCCATTGATGGTATTTTAGATTTATACTTGAATATCACTGATGGTCTGGTTGTATATCCTAAGGTTATTGAATCTCATTTGATGAAAGAGCTGCCTTTTATGGCGACAGAAATGATCTTGATGGATGCTGTAAAAGCTGGTGGCGATCGTCAGGAGTTACATGAACATATTCGTGTACATTCTATGGAAGCTGGTAAAATGGTAAAAGTAGAAGGTAAAGAAAATGATTTGTTGGAAAGAATCGCTCATGATGATGCATTCCCGCAGGATATGGAACAACTAAAATCCATCATGTCCCCTGAAAACTTTGTAGGACGTGCACCAAATCAGACAGTTGAATTCTTTAGAGATTATATTGATCCTATTCTGGAACAAGAAAAATCCGCACTAGGCATGCATGCGGATATCAACGTTTAATATATGAAAAAAAGCATCATACAGCTGTGATGATGCTTTTATTTATGCTTTAATGCATATCTCACAAAATTTACAAATAAAGGATGTGGCCGGTTGATACGGCTTTTAAATTCAGGATGATATTGTACACCAATATAAAAATCATTGTCAGAATATTCGATTGCCTCTACCAGTTCATCATCCAATGATGTACCAGATATGATCATACCATGTTGTTCAAAGGCATTTCGATACGCTTGATTGAATTCATAACGATGACGATGACGTTCACTTATTTCTATTTCTTGATAACAGGCATATAATTGTGTGTCTTTTTTTATACGCATAGGATAAGCACCTAATCGCATGGTGCCACCTTTTTGTAAATCATCATTCTGAGTATCCATAAAGTGAATTACAGGATGTGTGGTGTCTTGATCAAATTCAATAGAATTGGCATCCTTGTATTGTAGAACACTGCGGGCAAATGCAATAGAAGCAATCTGCATACCCAAACAGATCCCAAGATATGGAATATTGTGTTCACGTGCATATGTAGCTGCAAGTATCTTTCCTTCTACTCCCCTGCTTCCAAATCCACCGGGGATTAAGATGCCCTGCACATCGCTTAATAACTCCTGTATACTATCGTTTGTAATTGTTTCACTGTCGATCCACTTGATATGAATATGCGCATGGTTCACAAAGCCTGCGTGATGTAAAGATTCTATTACAGACAGATATGCATCATGCAGCTTGACATATTTTCCAATCAGCGCAATATTCACATGGTTCATGTTCTCTGTTTCCTTTATATAAGATGACCATGCAGATAAATCGGCTTGTGGAGTATCAAAGCTGAAACGTTTACATATGATATCATCCAGACCCTGCTGCTGCAGCATAAATGGTACATCATATAAGGAATCCAAGGTTTTATTTTCAATAACACAATCCTTTGGAATATCACAGAACAATGAGATTTTTTCCTTAATTTGTTCGTCAATAGGACGATTACATCTGGCAATCAAGATATCAGGAAAGATACCATAGGAATGTAGCTCTTTGACGGAATGCTGAGTTGGCTTGGATTTAGGTTCATTGCTTCCTTCAATAAAGGGGATCAATGTCACATGCATATAGATGCAATTCGCTCTGCCTTTTTCGAGGGCTACCTGACGTATGGCTTCTAAAAATGGCTGACTTTCGATATCACCAGTAGTACCGCCAACCTCACAGATCAGGACATCTGCCTTGCTTTTTTGCTGGGCCAAATAGATATGTTCTTTGATTTCATTGGTGATATGTGGTATTACCTGTACAGTTTCTCCTAGATATTTACCTGCACGTTCTTTTTGTAGGACATTCCAATAAACTTTTCCTGTTGTGATATTAGAATATTGATTTAAGTCTTCATCCATGAAACGTTCATAGTGACCTAAATCCAAATCCGTTTCACTACCATCTTCTGTCACAAAGACCTCTCCATGCTGATAAGGACTCATGGTGCCAGGATCCACATTGATATATGGGTCTAATTTCATCGCCGTTACATTTAATCCTCTTGATTTTAATAATCTTCCTAACGATGCTGCTGTGATACCTTTTCCAAGACCACTAACAACACCACCAGTCACAAATATAAATTTACACATATACTTATTCTCCTTTTTCTTCATATTTTTTAATATATCTTTGCGCTATCACAAGTTTACTACATCGTTTATCCATCGCTTGTTTTTCAATCATACGATGGGCTTGTGATTCGTTTAAATGTTCCTTTTCCATCAACAGATATTTTGCATGATGAATGATCTTTAATTCCTGATAACGCTGGTTTAATGCCTGCAGTTTTTGATTGTTTTCTTTCATCTGAAGCTGTGATTGTATACAGACCTGTAGGATCTGTGTGAATACATGTTTTTTTATTGGTTTCATCAAGATCACCATATGATGTGCCTTGCATTGATGAAGATATGATTCTTTTACTTGATGTTTCAAGCATACAATGATGCAGGAAAATTTTTTATGATAGATCATGAGGTTATGAATGTCATGGATACTATCCTCATTTACAATCATCATATCATATGTCATTTGTTTACATTCCTCTTCTATTTGATCAAGTCGATCACAGAAAGTGATGATGGATACACTTTCTTTCAATAGTATCTCTTTGATACGTTGATTCAGGCTTCTTTGACTGGATACGATTAAAACATTTAGTTTCATTTGTTCACCTCGTTTATCATTGTTAGTGTATCCACTTCATCCGAAAACAATAAAAAAAGCGTTTATGAAGATAGAAAAAGCAGTTGTTTTTCTCTTCATGAACGCCTTTGTTCAATAGATTATTTTATCATTTCTTTCACAACGATATTACAGTTTCGTTCTGGACCAACAGAGATCATGGAAATCTTTGTCTTTGTAAGTTCTTCGATACGTGCCAGATATTTTTTTGCGTTCTCTGGCAGTTCCTCATACGTATGCATTTTGGATATATCTTCATTCCAGCCTTCAAATTCTTCATAGATAGGTTTGGCTTTTGCTAAATCTTCTACGCTGCTTGGAATATAGTCATAACGTTTTCCATCAATTTCATATGCAACACACATTTTGATTGTTTTGATGCCTGTTAGGATGTCCAGTTTCGTAATGACCAAATCTGTTAAACCGTTGATCATTGCCGCATGACGTACAACATTGACATCTAACCATCCACAACGTCTTGGTCTGCCAGTTGTTGCGCCAAATTCATGACCTTTTGTTCTTAGTGTTTCTCCCATGTCATCAAACAGCTCACAAACAAATGGGCCTTCTCCCACACGGGTAGAATATGCTTTGGCAATACCAATGATCACATCCAGTTTTTTAGGTGATACACCTGCACCTGTACATACACCTGCACTCGTTGGTGAAGAAGATGTCACATATGGATAGTTTCCATAATTGATATCCAGCATAGCTGCCTGCGCACCCTCAAATAATACCTGTTTATTTTCATCTAATGCCTGATTGACTTCAATCTGGGCATTGATGATTCTTGGTGTTAACAAATCTTTGATCTTTTCAAATCTTTGAACCAGTTCTTCATAGTCAAAGCCTTTATGATCATATACTTTCTGAAAGGTTATGTTTTTCATATCCACTGCCGTTTTCAGTTTCTTTTTAAAGCTTTCAAAGTCCAGAAGATCGCCCATGCGAAGTCCTGTACGTGAATATTTATCAGCATAACATGGTCCGATACCACGTTTGGTTGTACCAATTTTATTATCTTTTAATGATTCTTCAATTAATTCATCTAACAATACGTGATATGGCATAATGATGTGGGAACAATCAGATATTTTCACATGATCTGTATGCATTCCTTTGTCTTCCAGTGCCTTGATTTCATCAAGAAACACGAATGGATCTACAACAACACCTGGTCCAATCACACATGTTGCTTTTTGAAGAACACCACTAGGCAAAAGATGTAAAACTACTTTTTCATCTTTTACAACTACCGTATGTCCTGCGTTGTTTCCACCCTGAAAACGAACGACATAATCCATTTTTGATCCAAGATAGTCTACGACCTTCCCTTTTCCTTCATCGCCCCATTGGGTACCTACTACTACATAACCTGGCATAATATGATTCCTCCTTAGGGATTTTTTAAGGTTTTCTTGTGTCAAAAAATCCTTTAATAATATAGCACAAATCATCGTAAAAGGAAATAATTTTCACATTATTTTTCATATTTTTTCACATTGAAAAATATGGATATTTAAAGATATTCTTTTCTAATGCTCTTGTGACAGAAAAAAAGGCCGAAAAATCGGCCTTTCTTGCTTATTTGAATTTTTCTACCAGTTTTTCAGCAGCTGGCTGAATCCATGCTTTCATTTCTTTTGCTGTTTCGCTGTCAAAGTTATCATCTTGATGAATCATATTGATGCTTGGTGTCATAGGCAATTCTGCCCACAATTCCAAATTGTTTTCTTTTAAGAAATCCTCTGTATTCTTCTGCTGGAAGATTTCAATACGTTTACCACAATCAGGACATACAACATAGCTCATGTTTTCAATAACACCTAATACTGGTACTTCTACCTGATGACACATATTGATTGCTTTTGATACGATCATAGAAACCATTGGCTGTGGTGTGGATACCATGACAACTCCATTGACAGGTATATTCTGTAATACCGTCAAAGCAACATCTCCTGTTCCAGGAGGCATATCAATTAACAGGTAATCCAATTCTCCCCAGATGACATCTGTCCAGAACTGACGTACCGCATTGCCAACAATTGGGCCACGCCATACAACTGGCTGGTTTTCATCTTCCATTAAGAAGTTTAATGACATGACTTTGATGCCGTCTTTATCTATAACTGGCTGAATAGCATCATTTGTTCCATATGCTTTTTCTCTTTCCAGCCCCATTAGACGAGGAATACTTGGACCAGTGATATCAGCATCCATAATACCTACCTGATATCCCATATCCGCAAGTGCTTTCGCAAGCAATACGCTCATGCTGCTTTTTCCAACACCGCCTTTTCCACTCATCACGCCAATCACGTGTTTGATCTTGTTGTTGACATTGTTCTGGATTCCACAAGAATCTTCACTTTTGCCACATGTTCCTTTACTAGGACAACTGTTACAGTTACTCATTTTACGTACACTCCTTCTCTATTCTATCTGAGTTCCTCTAATATACTCTTACCAATCGTATGTTCAGGCATTGCCACATCAAAGTTATCCGCAATGGTTGCGCCAACCATCGCAAAGCTATTACTGTATGGCAATAAACCATGACCATTCATCGATGGTGAATATGCTAAAAATGGTACCATTTCCTTGGTATGATCACTGCCTTTATAGGTAGGGTCATTTCCATGGTCTGCGGTGATGATCAATAAATCATCACATTTTAATTTATCTAATACAAGTCCTAAAGACTGATCAAATGCTTCCAATTCTTTTCCATATCCAACAGGATTTCTACGATGTCCCCATAAGGCATCAAAATCCACAAGATTCACAAAGCATAAACCAGTAAAATCCTGATCCATGACTTCTAATGTTTGTGTCATTCCATGCACACTGCTTTTTGATTTATATGCCTGTGTGATTCCTTCACCATCAAAGATATCCTTTATTTTCCCAATGGAAATCACATCATAGCCAGCATTCATCAATGCATTTAATGTTGTTTCTCCATAAGGCTTTAATGCATAGTCATGACGATTGGATGTACGTGTAAAACCATCCTTGCAATTACCTACATAGGGTCTGGCAATCACACGACCAACTTTCCATTCATCTTTCATAGTCAATTCTCTGGCAATTTCACAACAACGGTATAATTCATCTAAGCCAAATGTTTCTTCATTGCCACAGATTTGAAGCACACTATCTGCACTTGTATATACAATCATATCTCCAGTATCATTGGATTGTTGGCCAAGCTCTTCTAATATGGCTGTGCCACTAGCCGCTTTATTTCCAATAATCTTATGACCACAGCGTTTACTTAACTCATCCAGCAGTTCTTTTGGAAAGCCTGTTTCCGTGAATGTTTGAAAAGGTGTCGTGATATGTAATCCCATCATTTCCCAATGACCGGTCATCGTATCTTTTCCAACACTTGCTTCTAACATCTTTGTATAATACCCAAGTGGGTTTACACGTGATTCTACATGTTGAAGAGGATGTAGATTTGCAAGTCCTAAATCAGCAAGATGAGGAATATTAAATGGTTTCATATGTTCATCAATATGTCCTAAGGTATCACTGCCTTCATCATCATAGTGGGCAGCATTTGGCATAGCGCCTACGCCTAAGGAATCGATGACGATTGTAAATATACGCTTATATTTTTTCATCGTTTTTATCCTCCTTTGCGAATGGATGAAAGGATGTATAAGCATCCTTCAATTTTTTATTTTGTATATGGGTATAAATCTGTGTGGTTGCAATATCACTATGCCCCAGCAATTCCTGTACCACACGCAAGTCAGTGCCACCATCAAGCAGATGTGTCGCAAAACTATGGCGAAAGCTATGGGCACTTAATGCTTCATTCAATCCTAACATATGTAATCTGGCTTTGATCAGTTTATGTACATCCTGTCTTAATAACGGGTTTCCATTCGCCTTCACAAACACATACTGTGTTTTTTTCTTCAGCCATTGTGGGCGTACATGAACGATATAATTTTGTAAAGCATCAATGCTTCTTTGATGCATAGGAATCATACGTTCTTTATCCCCTTTACCTATGACCCGTAAAAAGCCATGGTCCAGATTGATCATAGACATATGAAGTCCACATAATTCACTGACACGAAGTCCACAGCCATATAATACTTCCAGTATGGCTTTATCAAACAGTCCCTGATCACTTTCATCAAAGCTGTCTAAGAGTATTTCAATATCATGAACATTAAAATACTTTGGCAGTTTTTTGCTTGTCCTTCGACCATGTATATGCTGGCTTGGATCATCAATGTCTGGATTATTCATACTGATAAAACGATGAAACATATGAATCGATACGATCATTCGATTGACGCTGCCAGCCGCTTTTTGATCACTTTGTATGGCAAGAAAATCCTGTAGATGGGAAACAGTAATATCTTCCATACATGAAATCCCCTGATTATTTAAATATGCAGTATATAAATCTAAATCATGGGTATAGGAAGAAACCGTCGCCAGCGATTTTTGATCAACAACACGGATATAGTGGATATAATCTTCTTTTGCTTCATCGATATTCATTTAAACCACCTAAATTATTATACCACAGCTTTCTTATTATTTCTCATAAAAAGACCCTGAAACTTATGAACGTGTCTTATAGATTGGTTTTAAAATATGACAGTTTGGTTTTCCATCTTTGATTGCTTCAATCAAAACTGAAATTGCTTCCTTTTTGTTTTCATCATAAACAAATTGAATACTCCTTGTTTCCAGACGATATGTACGAAGTGTTGTGACAATATCGATCAGACGATCACTTCGATGCACCAAATAAAAACGCCCCTTTTCATCAAGTGCCTCCCCAGCTTTTTTCGCAAGTGTATCTAAAGATAGATAGATCTCATGACGTGCGATTCGAAGTGCTTCCGTTTCATTTTTTGCGCTTGTGGTGTGATCTGGAAAGTATGGAGGATTACAGATGACCACATCAACCTTTGGCATTTTCATATCCTTGACATCTCCCAACAAAATCTGTGCATGGGGAATGTTTAATTGTTCCATATTATAACGGGCAAGTGCCACTGCTTTTTCCTGTATATCAATACCGATTAAGCAAGATGGTGCAAAGCTGTTTGCGACAGCCAACAGTGCACCATTATTGGTACCGATATCTAATACACGATCGTTTCGTTTGATCTTCATGAAATTTGCCAATAAAGCGGTATCGCTGTTCATGCGAAACATCTCTTCATCCTGATATAAATAAATATCTGTGCCATTGATAAAATCATACGTATAACCCATAGAATCCCTCACTTTTTCCTGTATATTATATCATTGTATCCAAGATTCAGCTACCTTATTTCCCTATGAGATTAAACAGTTTTACAAACCAGACCATCAAATCAGCTTTTACATATGCTTCTGCTATAACCATGATAAAGCAGATGATCAGATCATTTAAAATCGAATTGAATAATCTGTGAAAATCCAGTTTCTCACGATTGCTGCAAGAGATGATCAAATACATACTTAGCTGGATGGCACTTGCGGATATTAAGAAAGTTGCTAAACAATCGATTACTAGTTGAGGAAATAATGTTAATATAATGCCTGCGATACCCTTTAATTGATAGGTATAGACAAACAATGCGCAAGAGAAACCAATCTGCATCCCCTTGGAAAAGATAATGAAACTGATGAGTGGGATGCCGATGATACTGGTACCTAATAAAAACACAAAAAGGATGAAGATGATACCTGAAAACAGCTGTGCTGAAAAAGAGGTAGAATCACTGGATATGGAATTCATATAACTGGTAAAATTTTTCATATCATTGATGTCGATGGTCTTACTGAAATAAAGTCCAGCCGCAATTCCTGCAATCAACAATATCCCGATAAACAGATATACGTGACGATATTTCCTGAAAAAGCCATGATATGCTTGTTGTTTCATGTACTCACCTCTACTAGAGCATATGAAAAAAAAGAAGTTTCATAGCTTCTTTTCGTTCGACATATTCAGCTTTTTTTCATTCTGCCTAGTGTGGTAAGATTGGCATTGGGTAATTGTTTATTTAATTCTTCCAGTACCAGATCTACTTTATTGGTGTTTTCGATTGGCTCTTGAAACATATTTATTTGATGAACGCTTTTCGCACTTTGAAATGATGCCAGCCCAATCCCTAAATGTCGAATGGGTGCACCACTGTAGTTGTGGTCAAATAGATATAACGCATGTTCAATCAATACATTCACATCATTGGTATAGTGTTGTAAACTGACACTTCTTACCATATTGGAAAAATCACTATAGCGTATAGATATAGAAATCAGTTTTCCCTGTAGTCGTTCTTCTTTAGCTCTTGTGCTTAATGACTTCGCCAAACGGATAAATACGGTTTTTACTTCATCATATTCACTGATATCGCGATCAAGTGTTGTTGATTGGGATATGGATTGTACACCCTGGTTGTAATTTAATTTACTGCTTCCATTGCCTCTAGCATTCTGGATAAAGCCATATGCATGTTTACCTAGTAATGTCATCACTTTTTTCTCATTTTCTTCACTTGCCAGATCACCAATGGTTTCGATGCCATTCTCGATTAATAAAGGAACACTTTTCTTGCCAATACCCCACATATCACTAATGGGTAATGGCCATAATTTTCTTGGTACCTCCTGTTTTCGAAGCACTGTGATTCCCATAGGTTTTCGCATATCACTGGCCATCTTAGCTAAAAATTTATTTGGCGCAACACCGATACTGCAAGGCAGCCTTAAATCATCCATAACATTTTTCTGTATGATCCAAGCAAGATCTAAAGGACGTTTATAAGCCTTGATTGCCTCGGTGACATCCATGTAGCACTCATCAATACTGGCTGGTTCAATAAAAGGAGAAAACTTTCTTAAATATTTAAAGAAACGCTCACTCAATTCCTCATACCAGCTGTAATCGCCTTGTACAACTACCAGCTCAGGACATTTTTCCATCGCCATATGAAGAGGCATAGCACTATGTACGCCATAGCTTCTGGCTTCATAACTGGCAGTAGATACAACACTTCTGCGGTTTAATCCTGCGACAACGACCGGTTGTCCTGCCAATGCGGAGTTTTTTAAAATCTCAGCACTGGCAAAAAATGAATTTAAATCGATATGAAATATTACTCTTGCACTCAAACACAACACATCCTTTATGGATAAGTATAAAGGAATTTTGTGAAAAAATCTACCTTAACGATATTGTTTTATCATACTGTTTTTATTCTTCATACGATGTTCCAAACGCAGCTTATCAGAAATCATCGCAATAAATTCTGAATTGGTTGGTTTTGCTTTACTGGCGGATATCGTATAACCAAAGATATCATCAATGGCATCAATATTGCCCCTGTTCCATGCAACCTCAATCGCATGACGTATTGCTCTTTCTACTCGAGAAGCAGTTGTCGCATATTTCTTCGCTATCTCAGGATATAATACTTTGGTGATCTGTCCTAGAAAATCAACATTTAAATAGGTTTCCAATATCGCTGTTCTTAAATACATATATCCTTTGATATGCGCAGGTATTCCAATTTCATGTAAGATTTCTGTGATTTCTCCTTCCAGTTCCAGTTTTACCATAAGTTTCTTTTCATCCTCATTCAGATTGACCTTTGCTATACTGGCGGCCATGTTCTGTTTTTTACTGAATCCAATCACGAAATTTAATTTCTCTACCAGCTCTGTTATTTCAAAAGGCTTCATCAATATGTAATCAATCTTATAATTCGATACTGCATTAACGATAAGATCATTGACAAATGGCGTCGTACATACGATATGTTCAATTTCAATCTTATTCTTTTTTAAATCCGAAAGCACACTGATGCCATCTTTCTTCGGCATAATTAAATCTAACAATAATACATCAATATGCTTTCCATGTAATTCTTTAATACATTGTTCTCCATTCGTTGCACTGCCAACGATTTGATACACATCGCTCTTCGCAAATGCTTCCTTCATACAATGAATCATTTCTAAGCTATCGTCTACTACATAAATCTGAATCTTGTTGTTCATATTGTTCCTCTCTCTCCTTTTACCTACTTTATTATACGGTGTATTGGTGCAGAATAGCACGAGTTTTGTCAAATGAAAAAAGAATTTTAGCAAAGTTTGCAGAAAGAAAATGAAAAATCGACCTTTTTTACCATTGTTTTTGACATATTGCCAAATACGGTAGTTAAAAAGGTCGAAGATTCATTATAAAACGCTTTCTTCCAGCATCCAATCAATGAAAACTCCATATCCACGCATGGGATCTGATGTCACAACATGAGTCAGGGCACCAACGATTTGCCCATCCTGTATGATAGGAGAACCACTCATCCCCTGTATGATGCCATTGGTTTGACTTGTCAATGCAGGATCATCTACAGTTAATTCGATTCCCTTCATATCCCTGCTGTTTTGTTTATTCACTTTTGTAATGGTAATTTGATACATTTCTATCTGATTACCAGATAATACTGTATAAATCATCGCTTTCCCTGTATGCACCTTCGTATGATCGCCGACTTCGATTGCCTGCTTGTTTTCAGGCAACAAATCATATTGTCCAAAGATTCCAAGACTGCTGTTTTTTTCAACATCGCCAAGACTTTTTGTGAAATCAATGGTTGCTTGTTTCTCACCAGGAACATTCTTTTTCGCCTTTTGGATACCATCTACAATGGCAGGATAAATATTTCCTTCATGAACCTTCGCAAATGTATGAGTATCGGAATCCATAATTTCATGACCTAAAGCGCCATACCTTCCTGTATCTGGATCATAATAAGATATCGTACCAACACCTGTGATTTTATCTTTGACATATAATCCGCTGTGAAAACCAGTTTTATCATAACTTGTTTGTATCGATACATCCATCTTTGCATCATTTCGGATAATCGTCATTGTCAAATCATTGATTTCTTTCTGATATTTATTCATCTCATTGGCCATATCCTGTAAAGAAGCAACTTTTACACCATTGATTGCGATAATCAAATCATTTGCCTTGATGACATGGGATGGATCAATTCGCTGGCTGCCTGCCATAAATGTATAGGTTCCACTAACCAGCACACCATCATAACTCACCTGTATACCAATACTTTCACCTCCTGGCACCAGTTCTTTAGCGGAAATACTTCCAAAGAAAAAAGCGAAGGATGTCAGGATACATAAGACTTTTTTATACAAAACGCATCACCTCCTGAAAGTTAGTCTACTCTCATTAGATGATGCGCACTCTAGTAAATTATTCCCTATGACCTTGGGCTGTTTCATATAGTTCTTTCGCAGAACTGATGGCATGTTCACTTTGTGAACCACTGGCAATATTTGCCAACTCCATGATTCTTTCCTGCTCATTTAAATAAACGATATTGGTATGTGTTGTTTCTTCATCCTGATGTTTTTCTACCATGTAATGGGTATTGGCACATGCCGCTACAGGTGCTAAATGTGTCACACAGAATACCTGTGCTGTTTCACTTAACTGTTTCATCTTTCTACCAATGGCGAATGCTACTTTACCACTGACACCTGTATCAATTTCATCAAAAATGACAGTTTCCATTCCCATAAGAGAAGTAAATACGGTTTTTAATCCCAGCATCAAACGAGATAATTCCCCACCGGATGCTGTTTGGGATAATGGCTTTAAAGCTTCACCAGCATTCATGGAAATCATAAATTCTACTTTATCAATTCCATGGGCATTTCCTTCCATTGTTTCAAATTGGATCTTGAAACGGGCATGCTCCAGCTGTAAATCCTTTAACTGCTGCACAACTAAATCAGAAAGCTCATTTGCTTTCAGTTGTCGGATATCATGAAGTTTATGTGCTGCCTTTAAAAAGGTATCTTCTGCCTTTTTCAAATATGTTTCCTGTTTTGCGATAAAATCCTGACGATGCAGGATGCTGTCAATCTTTCGATCCAATTCTTCACGTTTTTTCATTACAGATGAATAATCTCCACCATATTTACGATAGATTTTACGTATCAAGAAGATACGGTCCTGTATGGTATTGAACATTTCTTCATCATACTCCATTTGATCCATGAAATCGTGCAGTTCACTGATCATATCTTCCATTTGATAGTAATGGTCACTTAATGTTTCAGACATCTTTGTCAAACGATCATCTGGCAATGTGGAAAGTGGTTTAAAAGCCTGATATAAACCAGGATGCACTTCCTGCTCCAGCTTGTCGATGGCGATTTGTACGCCTTCACTGATTTTTTCAAAAGACTGCATGCGTTTTAACTGTGTTTCCAGTTCATCCAGTTCTTCTTCTCTAAGCTCTGCCTGATCGATTTCATTTAACTGAAATGTCAGGTACTCTAAATCATCTTCATTATAGTCACTGGATAAAGCTGCTTCCAGTTCATCTTTGATTTTCTTATAAGCATGATATGTATGGTATACCTCCTCACGCAGCGCATCTTCTTTCACAAAGTTATCTAATAAAGACAGATGATAACGTGCATTCAACAGATATTGTGTATCATGCTGAGAGTGGATATCCACGATTCGTGATATGATTTCTTTCACATAGGAAACAGAAGAAACGCGATGATTCACGCGTGTTGTGCTTTTTCCTTCTTTTGTGATTTCTCTTGTGATAATCAAAAGGCCTTCTTCCATATCAAAACCATCTGCTTCTAACTGTTTGATCAAAGCTTCATGTTCAATAAGAAAAGCACCTTCAATGATTGCTTTATCACAGCCTTTTTTTACCATACCGGCATTGGCACGATCACCTTTTAAGACACCAATGGCATCCATTAAAAGCGACTTACCAGCACCTGTTTCACCAGTAAATGCAGATAATCCCTTTTGAAATTCCAGGGATACTTCATCAATTAATACAAAATTCTTCACAAAAATACTCTGCAGCATATACAACACCTACCTTTGCTTATGTACGAATGATTTTTTGTTCCTCTACAATACGTTTTAAATCAAAACTTTTCTTAGTTGGTTCAGATTTGATATGCATAACAAATTCTTTATTTCCATCACGCCCCAATATACTGCTGGATTGTAAATGGTGCACATATAATCCAACTTCCTGTACATAGGATATCATATCTTTTAACACCTGTACATGAATTTTTTTATCTTTTACAATTCCATGTTTGCCGATATGTTCTTTTCCTGCTTCAAATTGTGGTTTTACTAATGCCACAAGCTCTACATCATCCATGACTTCTTTGATAGCCGGAAGAATCAGTTTGATAGAAATAAAGGATACATCCATGCAGGCGAATGTAGGGATCTGATCAAACATATCTTTGGTTAAATAGCGGCAATTGGTATGCTCCATATTGATGATACGAGGATCATTTCTTAATGCAGGATCTAATTGATCACTTCCTACATCTAGTGCATAAACAAGCTTTGCGCCTTCCCGCAGACAGACATCACTAAATCCTCCCGTACTGGCACCTACATCCATACAGATACGATCTTTTAAGTTTAATTGAAAATCTTCTATGACATCATATAGCTTAAATCCAGCCCGTGACACAAAAGAAAGCTGGGATGATGCCACTTGAACATCATCCTCATCTTTGACTTGAAAACTATTTTTTGTTATGATGTGCTGATTTACAGAAACACGTTGTGCTTTAATCGCATCCTGTGCCTTGCTTCGGGTTGTCACATAGCCATGTTCCACTAAGTATTGATCAATTCGCATGATGTTTCTCCTTGATTAAATCTAATATCAGTTCACATAAGGAATTGATATCCAAATGCTCCAGTTTACGAAGCTGTGGCAGAGAACCATGTGTTACATAATGATCACGAATACCCAAACGTATGAATTCTGTAGCTAAATGATGATCATTGACATATTCTAAAATTGCACTGGATAAGCCTCCTGCCAGCATATCAGATTCATAAATGATGACAGGCTTCTTCTGTGCACATATTTCTTCCAGCATCATGGTATCGATTGGTTTAAAGAAGCGTGCATTCACAACTCTAACTGGCAATTGATTCACCTTGGCTTTTGAGATGATACGATCAACATCCGGTCCATAAGTGATAATGATGACTTCATATGTATCCATCTGCCAGCTGGTCCAGCTGCCAATTTCAAGTGGTGTATAATGCTTTAGCTTTTGATAAGGGGTATTTCCCCTTGGATACCGGATGGTAAAAGGATGAGATTGCATGAAGGCTGTATACATTAGATTTTGTGCCTCTATCGCATCTTTTGGCTGTGATAAAATCATATTGGGAATACTTCTGAGCATCGTAATATCAAAAACGCCATGATGGGTTTCACCATCTTCACCAACTAGACCACAACGATCAATACCAATGACAACAGGTAAATCCATTCTAGCAACATCGTGATTGATTTGATCATATGCACGTTGTAAGAATGAGGAGTATACGGAGATAAAAGGACGAATGCCGCTTGTGGCAAGCCCTGCCGCAAATGTCATAGCATGTTCTTCCGCAATGCCACAGTCAAATGCCCGCTCAGGAAATTCATTGAAAAAATCACGCAGTTTGCTGCCGCCAATCATCGCAGGCGTAATTCCTACGATACGCTCATCCTGTTGGGCTAAGTCTATCAGTGTTTTGGAAATCACTTCACTCCAGCTTAAATGACCTGCTGGCATCTTCGCAAGTGTTTGACCACTTTGTGGATCAAATTGAGAAACGCCATGCCAGTTTCCTTCCTTATCCTCTTCCGCAAAGGAATATCCTTTTCCTTTTTTCGTCATGACATGAACAACAATTGGCCCATCATGATTTTTCGCATTATGTAATACTTTGATCAAGGTACGAAGATCATGTCCATCTACAGGGCCGATATAATCCAGATTAAATTCACCAAAAATCGATGTATCTACTACGTTGGCTTTTACAGCATTTTTCACACTGCGCATGCTTTTTAATACTGCAGAACCCGTTTTTGTGCCAGATAAAGCACCTTTTAAGTCCTCTTTCAGATTATTATATGGACGGCTGGTGCGCAGTCTTGTGAACGCCTCATCCATTGCTCCGACATTTTTTGATATGGACATATTGTTATCATTGAAGATGATGACCATCTTGCTGTTTAACGCACCAATCTGATTCAATGCTTCCATTGCCATGCCCCCGCTCAATGCACCATCGCCTATCACAGGAACAACTTCAAAATCTTCATGGCGCAGATCTCTTGCGATTGCCATACCCAGTGCACCAGACAGCGATGTACTGGAATGTCCAGCCTCCCAGGCATCATGCTCGCTTTCATTACGTTTCTGAAACCCTGCTAATCCTTTATATTGACGTAAGGTTGGAAATTGTGAAACACGACCGGTTAATATTTTATGTACATATGACTGATGCCCAACATCAAACAGAAATTTATCCTGTGGAGTTGAAAAAACATAGTGCATGGCGACACTTAATTCCACAATTCCAAGATTGCTAGACAGATGTCCTCCGGTTTTTGATACACTGTCAATTAAGAACTCACGTATCTGCACACACAGATCTTCTAATTCTGGGATGGAACAGTGTTTGATATCATCCGGGCTTTTGATATCATAAATATTCATAAAAAGACACCTCTCAATGTTTTCTGTTGATTAATAACTGTAATAGCTCAGTCACTTTTTCATCATGTACGGTCAGACTCTTTAATTCTGCCATCGCTTCATCATAATACTTCTGTGCATCAACCTGTGCACCCTCTACTCCACGAAGAGATACATAAGTGGTCTTATCATTCGATAAATCACTATGGATATTCTTTCCAAGTTCTTCTTTGGTACTTGTAACATCCAAAATATCATCCTGAATCTGGAAGCTTAAGCCGATAGCACGGCCAATTTTCTTCCATACGGAGATATCACCTTTACGCTCTGCGATAAAGCAGGCACATACCATTGGCAGTGTTAAAAGCTTGCCTGTCTTATATTCAAAGATATCCAGCAGTTCTTCCAATGTGACAGAAGCTTTTGCTTCGCCTTCGATATCTTTAATTTGTCCTAAAATCATACCATCCGCACCACTGTATTGAGCAAGTGCACGCAAGATATCTGCTTTTAATGCAGAAGTTGTATCTACTTCACTTGCGATGATAAATGCCTGTGTCAATAAAGCATCCCCTGCAAGTATGGCAGTTGCTTCATCAAATTGTACATGACATGTTGGTTTTCCTCTGCGCAGGGTATCATTATCCATTGCAGGAAGATCATCATGAATCAAAGAATATGTATGAATCATTTCAATCGCAGCAGCTACAGGATAACCTGCTTCTTCACGAACACCATATGCTGATAATACCGCAAACAATAAACGTGGACGTATACGTTTGCCTCCTGCCATCAAAGAATACTTCATCGCTTCTTTGACTTTAGAATCCTGCACACCATCCAAGGTATGTAGTAAATATTCTTCAAAGTTATTCATGGTTTGCGTCCTCCTGGTAGCTTTCTAACAGACTGGCTACTTTATTCTCAAAGTTTTTTAACTGTCCATCACATGTTTGAACAAGCGAAAGTCCTTCTTCAAACAGGGCGATTGCTTCTTCCAGTTCCAAATCATTTTTTTCAAGTGCGCCAACGATTTCATTTAAACGCAGCATTGATTTTTTAAATGATGGTGTTTTGGTTGTCATGATAATTCCTCCTTTTTCTTTACATCTGCATGAATGAAACCATCCTGCATTCTTACACGAATAAAATCATTTTCTTTTATATCATGGATGCTTTTTACCACATGATCATCCTGATAAGTGATTGCATAGCCTCTTTCAAGGATCTTTAAAGGACTATACGCATCTAATAAAGATAGCTTTGTGGCATAAGCCTGTTTCTGTTTATTTTCAAACTGCTTCATCGTATAGATCAACAGATCTTTTTGACTTTGCATTTGTTTCTCATTTTCACTGGCGATTTTTTTAGCATAGATTGCCAATGCATTGGATAATTGTTGTAAAGAACTTTTCTGTGTTTTGATCATTGATTCCACTTTACCTAAACTTTGTACATGCATGGCAAGTGTCATCTGTTCTTTCATAATATACGACATAGGATCTTTTAAATAACGGTTTTCCTTTATCTGCACCAGCTGATGTTTCTTTTCCATATATAACTGGCGCATATCCTGTATCATACGCACTCTAATATCAGAAAGCGAACTTTTTACTTCTTCTATATTGGGAGTAATCAGTTCAGCTGCTGCAGTAGGTGTTGGTGCTCGTGCATCAGAAACATAATCTACCAGAGTGGTATCTGTTTCATGCCCAACACCAGTAACTACTGGCGTTTCACATTTTAAAATAGCACGTGCCAATGCTTCTTCATTAAAGCACCACAAATCTTCAATCGCTCCTCCACCTCTTGCTAGTAGTATGACATCATGCTTCATCGCATCTGCCTTTTCAAGGTTTTCAATCAGATTTTTAGTGGCTGAGATACCCTGTACTAAACTTGGATATACACTTACTTCACAAATCGGCCATCTGCGGGAGATCGTTGTTAGAATATCCTGCACAGCTGCACCTGTTTTAGCAGTAATAATTGCGATATTCATTGGATAAGCAGGTAAAGGTTTCTTACGTGCTTCATCAAAACAACCTTCTAAACGCATTCTGTTTTTTACTTCTTCTAATTGTAAAAACAAATCACCCAGTCCATCCTGCTGTACTGCAGTGACATATAATTGTGTCGTTCCACTTGCTTCATACATGGAAACACTTGCGCTGACAATGACTTTCATGCCTTCTTTCAATAGCATTTTACATCTGCATGCATAAGAAGAAAACATGACGCAACTGATTTTTGCTTTATTGTCTTTTAAGGAAAAGTACCAATGACCGCTTCGATGATTCGTAAAATTACTCACTTCCCCTTTGACCAGGATACTTTGAAGATTCATATCATGATCAAGGGAACCCTTGATATATTTTACAAGTCCAGCGACACTGTACATTGGTTTACTCATAGACGATCTAAAACTCCATTGATCAATTTATATGCTTCATCATCACAATATTTTTTCGCAAGTGTAATTGCCTCATCAATAACGATAGGTTTTGGTGCTGTTTCCAAATCCAGTTCGCAACAAGCCATTAATAAAATTGCCTGTTCCACAAAACCCAGACGTGCAAATGTCCATTCCTCATTTAGTCTTTCATTGATTTTATCAATATATACATCTTTATAAGTAATTGCATCCACTGTAATTGTATAAAGGAAAGGATCTACTTCATTTCCTTCACAGTTGTCATATAATGCCAGTTTGATATCTTTGTTCAATAATAAATGTTGATAAAGACATGTCATGCCTTTTTCTCTTAACTGATGTCTGCTTGCCATAATATAAATCCTCCGCTCATATGTTATTTTATCATAGTTTCATCATATATTTCTATTCTTGTGCTATGGTTTTCTTATTTTCGATAAGGGACCTGCGCGCTTGGAACTACGCTGCTTGCCGGCTTGGCATGTACCTCCTGATCATCAAAGAAGATATGTGGATGAAAAGCCTCTAATATATCTTTCTTTGGTAAACCACCTAAAAAGAATGCTTCATCAATTCTTACATCCCACGCCCGCAGTGTTCGTATGACACGTTCATGTGCAGGGGCATTTCGTGCAGTCACAAGTGCTGTACGAATCGGTGATGCATCATGTGGAAATTGTTTTTGAAGATCAGAAATTGTCTTAAGAAAATGGGCAAACGGGCCTTGTGGTAGTTCTTTTTTCGCAAGACGCTTTTCATTTTCCACGAATGCTTCCAATCCATCCTTTTGAAAGATACGCTCGCTTTCATCCGAGAACAATACAGCATCTCCATCAAATGCGATACGTATCTGGTCAATGTCTTTATATACTTCCGGCTTACGGATAGGATCTGTATAGATTCTTCCAGCCGCAAAGCCTGCATTGATTGCATCTTCTACATCACCTTCATTGGCACTCAAAAACAAATCTACACCAAATGCGCCAAGATATTCTGCCAAAGAGCTTCCTCCCGCAAGTACTGCACGAGAGATTCCCAGTTTGTAATGGGCGATACTGTTAAAAATACGTAAAGAAGTATCTGCACTGTTTCTTGACATAATAATGATTTCCACGCGATGCTTATCTTCATTCAGCTTTAACAAAGCCTTTACCAACGCAAAGCCACTGCCTGGTTTTAATATATCATTTTCATGTTCAATCTGATATTGGGCATACGCTGTCAACCCTTGTTCATCAAAGATGCGGTTTTCTTCATCTAAATCAAACAATGCTCTGGAACTGATCCCAATGACCAGACAATCATCTAATGTAACTGCCATATCATTCACTCCTTTCACGAAAAAAAGAAATCCTGTAAGGATTTCTTTTAAAATATAAAGCCAACGACACGGATATCAATTACATCCGGAGTATATCCAGTCATATGTTCAATATTCTCAAAGATCTTACCTTGTACCTTACTGCAGGTATCATTTACATTCACACTGTATTTCACTTTCACATCCAAGTTCAAAATCAGCTGATCATTTACGATCTTGCATGATAATGGATATTTAAATGGTTTACTTCCAGCTGCCAGCTTCAGATTTTCTTCTTCATCAATCACATTCTTTGCTATTGCTTGGAAAGCTGCTGTGCTTAATGCAATCACACCAACGTCGTTGTTTTCTTTTAATGCTATATATTCTTGTGCCATATTCATCACCTTCTATGGATATTATAACAGAACAGGCTTTCTTATTCAACGTTTTATTTACCCATTGTGCTCTACACTTTCACAAAATTCCAACCATTCGATACACGAATGATTTGTATATCATCTACCTGGATATGCAGATCATTCGCAAATCCTTTTATCAATGCATCTTCCTCCATGCTGGTATGACCACGAAAACCATCCGCATATGGATCCCATGGACCACTTTGTAGTCCTGTTGGACAAGCATTAAATGTTTTCCTGTTAATGTGTACCCCATTCTTGAATTGAATGATGAAATCATGTTTCAGCTTTTCACCTTTTGGTAACGGCTTGAAAAACTGAAGAAAAGGATGATCTAATATGCTCATCATAAGCGCCTTCTTTCTTCTTTGAATATAACGTTATAAATGGATGAAGTCAATAGAAAAGACTGCTTTTACACAGTCTGTTTCATTATTTAAAGGCTACTTCAATCAGATATTGATTTTTTACGATATCCTTGGCAGTTTTCATGATATTTGCGGCTGTTTTCTTATCGGCTTTTGTATCAAAAATGGTTATGGTACAAGTGGTATCCTTGATTTCTACAGCACTGTTCAGCTTTTGTTTTGTTAAGGCATTCTTGATATCTGTTTGTAACTGTTGTTCGCTCTTTACTTCTTCCATGGTCGATAAAGCATCTTCCTTATCTTTTTCTTCACTGTCCTTATCCGCAACCACCTGGTTATTGTCATTGATCTGTGTTTCTTTCTTCTGATCGATTTGATCCTGTAATTCTTCTGCAGAATCCTTTTTCTCATTATCCTGTTTGGATGTATTTTCCTGTTCGCTGTCCTTGGAATCTTCTTGTTCCCCGCTGGCTGTCTGATTGCTCATCACGCTTGTGGAATCAGATGGTAATGTTACATAATACACAGATAACATGAGCACCAGAGAAAACATTGTTAGAAATGCCAATGCCTGTTTATTCATGGTCTTGCCCTCCTGTCTTGTTCTATCCTATGTTTTCATTAGAAGGGTTATGACAAAAAAAGAGTGGAAAATCTCCACTCTTAAGACTGAAAAATCTGATATACACGTTTCATCCATTCATCATAATAGGCATTGCGATATTCCATAAAATCTGAATAAGAAATAACACGACCTTCCAGTTCTTCAATGAATGTCACAAAAGCATGATTGATAGCGACCATTTTATCATCATAGATAATATGAATCGTACCAATCTCACATAAAGATTCTGCTAAGATCTTACTACACTCTTCATGCAACAGATCACTTTGATCCATAGGCAGTTTCACAAAGCTTGTATTTAACCAATAATTATCCACAAGATAATTTTTGATTACATTTAAAAACATACAGAAATCTTCCATATTGTTTCCAGGCTCTATCGCAAACAGCATATTGAAGAATACATACCAATCATAATCGGTATTGATAATACTTAACAAATAGTTGCCCAGGATATGAATAAAAATATCCTGTGATAAGAATTCTTCCTCAATTTCTATTTCATTTTCAAAATCCAGATCAATACTGTTCAGCTTTTTAAACGTCTTGAATAAAGAGGTTACACGATCATTACTACCTCCATCATAGCGGATATCCTTTAAAAAGATATAATGGCCCAGTATGGTAGAAGTATTTTTGATATTCATGGTAAAACCAATGGATTCATTCATTTTTCTTGCGAATAAGTCATTGATTGCTTTGGATATCTGTTTTTCAAATGTGCCTTCTGTAATGCTTGTATCACTCACACTGGATTCCTGCATCTGATTATAAATGATATTCAACTGACGATCTGTAATGGTTAAATTCGCCTTGATACTTGCCAGTAGATCTTTCATGAAATCATCATATACATAGTAGTTGGTATTCTTATATACCAGTTTATGTTCAATCTCGCCCCAGAAGGAATGTACCAGTGCCTTAATTTGCAGTTCTACATTCACACGCATGCCATCTTTTAAATAATAGCCGTCAATACGATAAATCGCAAAACCATTTTTTTGAATCTGCGGCTGACGGGACGCAACATCTAAAAAGAAATTTGGATTTACTTCATTATAGTAATAACCATCTTCTTCATGGAAACGATTCAGCTTATCCCGTAACACTTTTAATACATTAAATTCATCCTCGATAAAACGACATTCGATAATAAATCCAACCAGATCACTCAAGCTGTCTAATATCTCCTGAGCACTGTTGTTTTCTACGTAGAAACGATTACGTATGATTTTTTCACGTAAACTGTCTTTTGATTTTATACGGGAATTGATATCCACAACCATCTCTCGTTTTCCACGCATCAAAAATTCAATGTATTCATGTAATTCATCTTCTACTTCACGATAAAAGGAATGGTTTTTCTCTAATAAATCCAACGTAGAATCAATGGTATCAAATACCTTTAAACGCATGCTGATCCTTCCTTTCTCTTTTGGAAATATGTACGGGCAGTCTGTTCATCTTTCTTTAACTGTTCCATGAATGCGTCTTTCCCAGGAAAACGACATTCTTCTCTTAAAAACGACAGAAAGCGAAAAACAACTGCTTCTCCATAGATGTCATCCTGAAAATCTAATAGATGCGCTTCCATAGATGTATCCTTTTGATAATTAAAGCTTGGGTTATGCCCTACATTCATAATCGCAGGATACCATATTCCTTTACATAAAACTTCACCGACATAAACACCTTGTTTTGGTGTTATATAATGATCATCCATTAATAGATTAGCTGTAGGAAAGCCTACAGTTCTGCCAATATGGTTTCCTTCTTTTACATGTCCTTCGATTTCATAAGCTCTCCCCATAATGGCAGCTGCTTTCTCCATTCTTCCATCTTCCAGCAGTTTTTCTATACGAGTACTGGATATTTTTTGATGTTCACTGTCAACTTCTTCAACAACTTTTACCTCAAATTCTCTTTGACTTTTCAGCGTATCTACGTTTCCTTTGCCCATGCCGGCATAATGGAAATCATATCCGCATACAAGTGTATGTAGATTTAATTTTCCAAGTACTTCCTGATGAAATCCTTCTACACTTAAATTTGCCATGCTTTTTGTGAAATCCAAGATGATCCAATTTTTGATTCCCAGCGATTCTCCAATCTGCATACGTTTTTTCATTGGTGTTATGTGCGGGATATGTTCCATATGTTTAATTACCTTCCATGGGTCTGGTTCAAATGTAATCAAAGAAGGCTCCGTATTTGTATTTTTAGCCGTTTCCACAACACATTCTACCAGTTTTTGATGTCCCAAATGCAAACCGTCAAAATATCCGATACATGCTGTAATTGGTGTTTTTATCTCATCTCCATGATCGATTCCTATATGATATATCTTCATTCTTTCACCTACCATAATCCACGTGCACAACGATATACATCGTTTTCCACTCTTTGATAAACAGCAACAATTTCCTGATTATGCGTAATCATGACTTCATCAGCATCACATTGCAGTTTAATTTTCTTCCCATTAAAAACATCCTGAATGGGTTCATATGCGATTTGTGTATATCCCGCAAACATATCCATTAAGGTATGTAATTTGAAATTTCCATTTCTCGCATCATCTAATGTACAGGCATCGTTTAAAGAAAATCTGCCTACTTTTGTGCGCACCAAAGATGACATACAGCCAAGATTGCCTGTTTTCTCTGCGATATCCACACATAAAGAGCGAATATATGTACCAGAACTGCAAGCAACACGAAACTCTAGTTTTTGATCATCTAATGCTTCAATATCATAAATCGTGACATCTCTTAAAGGACGTTCCACCGTTTCATGATTTCTTGCATATTCATATAGTTTTCTGCCATTGACCCGAACACTGCTGACCATTGGCGGATATTGTTTGATATTCCCTTGAAACGTTTGTAATACAGAATCAAAATTCTGGATTGGCATTACTTCTCTTGTTTCCTGTAACGCTCCCCAGATGTCATCAGTATCATATTTTTCTCCCAAACGCATGGTTGCGATATATTCTTTATCTGTATCCTCTAAATAAGGCAATGCTTTACATGCCTTGCCTACCAGTACCAATAAAACACCGGTTGCTTGTGGATCCAAGGTTCCACTATGTCCGATTTTTTTTATATGTAAAATTCTTCTTAGCTGGGCTACAACATCATGACTTGTCATACCCGCTTCTTTATGAATTACTAAAATTCCATCCATGTTATCACCGTTCTTTATTATACAACAAACGAAATGAAATAGCTATCTATTCGTATTTTGTTATGATAGAAAAAAAGCCTGAATTTTCTATGTCATCTTAAAAATTTACATTCCAGATTTAAACAAAAGCATGCTATAATGTTGTACGTTATGTAAGGATGTGTAAAAATATGAAATTACAGGAGATATTACGCAATATCAGGAAAGCGGATCAGGATTATCGTATGATTCAGGATGGTGATCGTATTGCGGTTGGGGTAAGCGGTGGAAAAGACAGTATGGTACTGCTTGCGGCGTTACATATGTATTCAAAATTTCAGGGTAAAAACTTTCATGTTGTTGGTATTCATATCAAAATCGGTTTTCCCAATATGGATTTTTCAGAAGTAGAAGCTTTCTGTGAACGTGAAAGCATAGAATTTCACAGCTTTGATTCTATGATATATAAAATCTTACAACGTAATCTGGATAAAAACGGCGATTTAAAATGCAGTCTGTGTTCAAAATTCAAAAAGGCTTCTGTCATTGAAGAAGCCAAAAAGCTCAACTGTAATAAAATCGCATTTGGTCATCACAGCAATGATGCTGTAGAAACTTTATTTATGAATATGATCCATGGTGGCAAGATTGCGACATTCTTACCAAAGATGTATATGTCACGTACCGATGTGATGTTTATACGTCCTTTGATTTACTGCTTTGAAGAAGATATTTTAAATGCACAATGCAATAATGAAATCCCTTTTGTGAAAAGCACCTGTCCAAATGATGGTTATACAGAACGACAGGAAATGAAAGACATGTTGAAAGAGCTATATGAAAAATATCCAATGGCAAAAGGTAATTTCGTACATATGTTAAGCAATGAAAAGCAAGTAGATCTATGGCATAAGCTGCAGGATGATGAGGAAGATCCTTTTGAAAAAATGATGAAAGAAAACGATGTGTAATCAAATCACATCGTTTTTACTTTCCTTCAATATAATAAGTTGCCTCCATATCCGCACAGCTTAATGCAAAAGATAATGGAAACTGTTCAAAGCTTTGTCCAACATTTCTTACTTCATCATTACCGCTAAATCCCATATGATAGCGAATTGCGAATGCTTCTTCCCTGCTTAAACGCATAAAGCCTGTGATGATGTATACACTTTTTTCTCCATGCCCATATGGCAGTTGATCATCAAATTCATAATATGGTACCTGTGTCCATGTACCGTTCACCTTCACATTCCGTGTACTTTCCTTATAACAGTTGACCTTACAGATATCATGTAACAGGGCCACGATTGCGATTGTTTCATCTGAATAATTCATATGATAAACCTGCTTTGCCCGCTCTCTTGATAAATAATCACAAAGACAGTCATAAACGTTTAAACTATGCTCAAGAAGTCCTTGTGGATATGCGCCATGAAATCTGGTAGAAGCGGGAGCAGTGAAAAAATCACAGTGTTCACTTAATAAATAATCTAACAATTTATCACTGCCTTCACGATGAATCATCTCTTTATATATGTTGATAAAACGTTCTTTTGCGTCCATAAAAATCCTCCTGAATGTTTGTATGATATGGCTTCATTATAACATTACCGTACGGAAATAAAAAGTAAAAATAAACGAAACAATATTTTATGAAAATATAATTTTTTATTACAAATCTATTTAGTATCCCCCCTTTAATATATTATATTTCCCGTCATATCAATAAAGCATAAAAAAAGCAGATGAAACATTCTTCATCTGCTTTTTTAAGTCCAAGAGGAGAGATCTTTCCCTGTATATACAGGTGGGTGTCCTGCGCAAATTTTCAGGATCCCTGCACGTAGCAGGTCTTCAACACAAAAATGCGACGTCCGGGCTCCCTTATCTCTAAGTGTAGGAAAAATGTATACCTCTTGGACAAATATAGTATATCATGGTTTCTAAAAAAATATACCCCTTGACATTATTTTTTTTCTTGTTCTAAATCGTGCTGTTTCCTCACTTGCTGATTGTTTCCTATCTTCATGGAATGATTTGTCAAAAACCTTACAGAATAATATAGAGGTGATAACATGGCAGTCGCACATAAAGGCGCTATTTCATTTGGACTTGTACATATTCCTATCCAAATGTATCGTACAACACAGGATAATGATATTTCTTTTAATCAGTTATGCAAGGATACGAAAGAACGTGTCAAATATAAGAAATATTGTCCTAATTGTCAGAAAGAATTAAAAAGTGATGATATCGTGAAAGGATACCAATATGAAAAGGATAAGTATGTCATTATGACAAATGATGAAATTGAAGAATTAAAGGCAGAAAAAGATCGTACCATTCATATCCTTCAGTTCAGTGAGCTGGAAGGGATACGCGATATTTTCTATGAAAAAAACTATTATGCGATACCTGAAAAACATGCGGAAAAAGCATATGAGTTATTATATGCCGCAATGAAGGATCTAGGTGTTGTCGCTATTGCGAAAACCGTGATTGGCACAAAGGAAACACTATTGGCATTATGTCCAGAAGAGGAAGGCATTTTAGTGAAAACATTATTTTATGATGATGAAATTGTGGATATGCCTAAAACTCTTACACATCCAAAAATTGAAAAAGCTGAAAAAGATATGGCAAAACAATTGATTGAAAGTATGAAGAAACCATTTGAACCAGAGTTATATCATGATGAGTTTCAGGAACGTTTAAAAGAAGCCATTGAAGCTAAAATTCATGGAGATGATGTTGTCCATGGCAGTGATGCACGTAAAGATAACATTACACCAATGGATTTAATGGAAGCTTTACAACAGTCTATTGCGCAAAGTAAGCCAAAAGCCAAAGGTAGAAGACGGCGGGTTACTCACTGATGGACTTTGATAAACGGGATATCCGCCCTATGTTGATTGGTGTTGAACAGCCGGCATTTGATGATGAAGATTATATCTATGAATGGAAGATGGATGGTGTTCGCTGTCTGGTTTATGTAGATGAGCATAAAGCTGTCTTGCAAAATAAACGTGGATTATTATTGAATCGAAAGTTTCCAGAGTTAAAAGATATTGGCAAACAAGTAAAGCACCGTTGTATTCTGGATGGTGAGTTATATATTTTCAAAGATGGCATCAACGATTTCTTTGAAGTACAGAAACGTACTCTAACAAGTGATCCTTTCAAAATCAGGCTGCATGCTTCCAAATATCCAGCTACCTTTACAGCATTTGATATCTTATATGATAAAGATCAATTTCTTGTGGATCTACCCTTGATGAAAAGAAAGCAGCATTTATCAAAAATCATCAAAGAAAATGAAAGAATCAATATCAGCCGCTATATTGAAAAAGATGGCATCCGTTTGTTTGATTTGGCGAAACAACATGGATTAGAAGGCATCGTTGCCAAACGCAAGGAAAGCAAATATCATATAGATAAACGTACAAAAGAATGGATCAAATGTAAAAATCTTTTAGATGATGACTTTGTGATTACAGGATATATTTTAAAAGAAAAAGGTGTTGTTTCACTGGTAATGGCACAATATGATCATCAACATCTTACCTATATGGGGCATGTCAGTATGGGTGTTTCCCTTTCCTATCTACAAACGCACAGTAAGAAAAGTGAAGACTGTCCATTTGATATTTATCCTGAAGGAAATGAAAATGCGATATGGATCAAGCCATTTCTAGTTGGTACCGTTAAGTTTATGGAATATACAAAACAAGGTGGCCTTCGTCAACCGGTATTTAAAGGTTTTCGTGATGATAAATTACCTGAAGAGTGTATGAAAAAAGCACAATAGTATAAAGTACAATTTTTCTAATTACAGATGAAAAAAGATTTTTAAAATGATTAATGATACTCATCATTTTAGAAATCTCTTTTCGTTTATGATTTCCTATTATTATTCTCCATTTGGTCTTTATTTTTTCAGATTTTCCTGAAGCGTATTTCGGTTCATCAAATACATGGATACACTAAACATTATAAAATCTAAAACTGTAATTGTAATCATCATGAAAATAAAGTAATCTGTATAATATCCGTTATGTCCATATACAAACATGATAAAATAGGATAGTATACATTCTATGAGTATAAAGCCAATTTCTTTCAATATCTTTTTACGATGAATCCTTCGTTCACTATATCCTAATAACTGTCTTACCATGATTTGTTTCCAGTTACTTTTCTTATAGAAACTTATGTCCATACTAAGAATGACTATAATCATTGTAAAATAGACTAGAAAATTGAAAATATCATTTTCTGCTCGTTTCATCCAACGATCATATTCATAATTGCTTAAAACAGCTAAATCATCATATAAAAGATGATTTTTTATACCAGCTTCCTGAAGTGTTGCTTTCAACTCCTCTGGTGTTGCTTTAAAATATATATATGATTGATTCATGGAAGATGTCAGTAATTGTGTATCTGTAAATAAGACGTAATCCTCTCCTTTTCCTGTCGCATATTTTTTATCTTGTACATCAAACAAGAATATTGGTTGATCTTCTTTTAAATATGTCACATAAGTCGATAATATTGGATATACTTTTTCAATTTCTTTTTGCTGATCTTTATATTTTTCACTCATAAGTAGATGTTTTCCGCTTTGAGGTTCAATATGTACGACATTTCCATCTACATCTATCAACTTAAGACGGTTGATATACTCATAATTCGTTGTACGACCAATTTCATCATATAAGTCGATTTCTACGTTTGTTGCGACACTAATCCTTTCTCTCCAATAAATTAGTTCATATTTCTTACTCAGTGCATCTACTGTGTTTGTGAAATAATTATTATCATCAAATTCATAGTTCCAGTTCTCATCTAACTGAATCTTAGAAAAACCTGTACATAATTTTTCATACACTTCTTTATGCTGAATATTATGATATGCCCTTTCAATACTGAACATATATTCACAACTACTCACAATACATAAAGAGACCAAGATTACTTTTAAAACCGAAATGGTTATTTTGGCTGGTCTTAAATTTAACTTTCCCTTTAATAAATTAACAATTTTTTGTCTTGTGCACAAATATAAGCTTGGGAAGCTGAGCAGCAAATATAGAATAAACAAAAACAAAACAGAAAGTAAATTTATCCATAGGTAAAACAAAATGTTTTTAAATGCTGTTTTCATTATAAACAGATAGATGATTTTTATACCGAATATGATAACAGTACAAATACAACCTATTTTTATAATTTCTTTCATCTCATCTAAATATGTCCGTATAAATGCATATCCATGAAGATTTTTTACAGCAAACGTTTTGCTCTGATCGACAAAATATAATAATGTGATAACTAGTAAAACAATAATGGCAACCAGATAGGGTTTTGTATCTTCCATAAATACTGTGCCAATCATGGATACAACTAGACTATTGTGAATCTCATATCCCGGCATTTCTTCAGTTGTTACTTTCATATCTGGAAATAATTTAGATAACTTTGTTTGTATATCAGTTAGTTCTTGTATGTTTCCACTTATGTAAAATATTGTAGGATCAATATTTTCATAATTTTTAATTGTTACCTGATTTTTTTTATCACTAAATTCAATTTGACATTGATGATCATTCTCCCAATCAGAACAAATTTCATTCATCTGTTGAGGATT